>JALOLC010000016.1 GCA_025456175.1 Acidobacteriota bacterium
AAACTCAAGGGAACCAAGACGGCCGAGAATCTTTTAAAGGCGTTCGCCGGCGAATCGCAGGCGCGGATGCGCTATACTTTCTATGCCAAGACGGCCGGCAAGGAAGGATACAAGCAGATCGAGGAGATCTTTCTGGAGACCGCCGAGAACGAGCGCATGCACGCCAAGCTGTTCTACAAGCACCTGGTCGCGGCGATGAACGGCGAGCCGCTCGAGATCCAGGCCGCCTACCCGGTGGCCCTGGACACGACGGTCAAGAACCTCGAATACGCCGCCGGCGGCGAGAAGGAGGAGTGGACCGACCTGTACCCGGCCTTCGCCAAGATCGCCGACGAAGAGGGCTTCCCCGAGGTCTGCCGCACCTTCCGCGCCGTGGCCACCGTCGAAAAACGGCATGAGGCGCGCTATCGCAAGCTGCTGGAGAACGTGGCCTGCGGCACGGTCTTCAAGAAGAAGCAGAAGACGGCCTGGAAATGCCGCGTCTGCGGGGCGGTCATCGAAGGGGAAAAGGCCCCGGAGAAATGCCCGGTCTGCGACCATCCCCAGGAGCATTTCGAGGTCTGGGTCGAGAACTATTGATCCCGGGGGATTCCAGGCCCCGGGCGACAAGGAGGAACGGATGAAGGACATGAAGCTGAAGAAATATGCGCTGGCCGACCTGCTGCTGACCGCCATCAAGAGCGAGATCGACAGCCGGACGATCTATTCCCGGGTGGCGCAGCGGGTGAAGAACGCCTTTCTGAAGGAGCGGCTGGAGTTCCTGGCCCTCGAGGAGAAGAAGCACCAGAAGGCCCTGGAAGGGCTTTTCAACCAGCGCTTCCCCGGCCAGGCCGTCGCCGTGCCCGCGAAACCGGTGGTGCCGCTGCCCGAGATCCGTTTCCAGGACGAGGCCGTGCCGCTGAGCGAGATCCTGGCCCAGGCCATGAAGGCGGAGCAGGCGGCCCACGATTTTTACCTGCAGCTGGCCGAGCTGTTCGTTGACGACGCCGAGAAGAAAAACCTCCTGCTCTATTTCTCCATGATGGAGATGGGGCATTACAAGCTGCTCGACCTCGAGAGGGGCAGCCTGGAGCGGCTCGAAGAATACGGCGAGGAGCAGGAACTCATCCATGTAGGCCCTTAAAAAACCATCAGGTTTCCCGCCGGGGCATCCTCGCTTCCGGCCGGTTGCGCGGCCCTGATGTTTTTGCTATACTAGAGAAGGCTCCGCGCTCACCTTTCCAATTCAGGAAAACATGGGGAAAAAAATAGTCGCGTACTGCAAAGCCCTGTTGGCTGGACTGGCCCGGAAAATCCCAAGGCTGACAAGGAGCCTGCGGGCCGTTGTCGCCCTGCTGGTGGTGGCGGGGGTATTCCTCTTTTTCCTCCTCTCGATGAACCATTCGCTGCGCCAGTTCAACGGCAACTACAGCGGCTTCGTGCGGCTCAGCAATGAATTCGGCAGCGAAGGCAACCCCCTGTTCCGCGTGGAAGGGGCGCCGCTCCTTTTTGAGAATTCCGACTTCGAGAAGGGCACGCTGGAGAACTGGCGGGCGGAGGACACGGCCTTCCAGCATCAGCCGACCCGGGGCGACAACCTGAGCGCCCGGGGCTATCCCGTCCCCTCCAATCACCAGGGGGATTACTGGATCGGCACCTACGAGAAGTACCAGGGCCGGAGCGGCGAGGTCGCCGGGACGATCCAGGGCGACATGCCCTACGGCAACCTGGGCTCGACGCCGTTCACCATCCGCGAGGAGCGCATCGCCTTCCTGGTCGGTGGCGGTGAGTACCGGGTCATCAACTCGGGGCTGCGCAGCTACGTCGGCCTGGAGATCGACGGCGAGGTCGTGCTCAAGGCCTGCGGCAGGAACTCGGAGCTGATGGAGATGCAGGTCTGGGACGTGAAAAAATGGCTGGGCCGGACCGCGCGCATCGTCATCACCGACGCCCATGCCCCGGTGGAGCTCGCCTCGTTCAAGCACGTCAACGCCGACTATTTCCACTACTACCGGGAAAACCCGCTCATGAAGAACCTGATCATCTCCCCGTCGGGCTACGACGGCCAGTTCTTCTACCTCATCGCCTTCGATCCGCTGCTGCGCCGGTATCCCGACCGGCCCAGGAAGTACTACCAGTTCATCGATGAACCGGCCTACCGCCTGAGCCGGATCGGTTTCCCGCTGCTGATCCACGCCTTCTCCCTGGGCGCGGCCGAACGCTTCCCGCGGACCATGATGGGACTGATCCTCATCTCGCACCTGATCGGGATCGGCTTCCTGGTCGCGATCATCGTGCATTTCGGAGCGTCGCCCCTGTGGGGCTTTTTCTACCTGCTGATCCCCGGGTTCCATGTCTCCCTGCACACGGCCCTTCCGGAATCCATCAGCGCGGCGCTGCTTCTCGGCGGGCTGTACTTCTATATCCGCAAGCGGCCGCTGGCCGCGCTGCCGTTCTTCGCCGCCTCCATCCTGGTCCGGGAAACGGGCGGGCTGCTCGTCCTGCTGATCGTCATTTTTGAAATCCTCAAAAACAAGAATGTGCGCCAGGCAGTGACCCTGGCGGGGTCGTTCCTGCCGTTCCTTGCCTGGAAGCTGTATCTGACCTGGATACTCTTCCCCTTGTACGGCCTGAAAACGCTGGTCTTCAGCCCCGGCGATTTCACCCTGCCCGGCGCCGGATTCATCGACTTGTTCCAGGTGATTCAGCGCGGCGACTATCCCCGGCCGCTGATGCTGCCGGGCATCTTTTACCCGCTGGCGCTGGTTTTGATTTTTGCTTTCGCCGTCTACTTTCTGGCGAAAAAACGCGACGTCCTGACCCTGGGTTTCTTTTCCTTCTCCCTGCTCTCCCTGATCCTGAACTATGAGAAAATCTGGTGCCACGTGGACAACGGCGTCCGCACCACCTACGAGGCTTTTCTCCTCTTGATCGTGGCCTTCGTCTCCCACCGCCAGCGCGGCCGCACCTGGCTGACCCTTCTGTTCCTGGGCCTCTGTGCCCTGCTTCTGCTCTACAATTCCTTTTTCTCGCTCCTGGCTCCCAGCTTCAAGGCGGGCCTTCTCCTCTCTCGTTGAAGAACGGGCCCGGGCACGCAGTGTGCTATAATGAATTCATCCAGGCGCAGGGAACGCGCCGGGAAAGCGAGGAGTTACGCCCTTGACCGACAAGCCGGCCCCGGGTTCGCGGACGCGCAGAATCCTGAGGAATTCATCCGTCATCGCCCTGCTGGCTCTGGCCGCTTTTTTCGCCAGGGGGCTGTTTCTGCGGCAGCCGCCGGCGCAGAAGCTCGATGCCGGAGTGGATGACCGGAACATTTCCTATCTGGCATTCAACGAGGAGAACAAGAAAAGCCTTGAGATCAAGTGCCAGGCCTCTCAGGCCCAGGGCGTGGATGAGTTGCACCTGAAGGGCATCTCCGCGGTCATTTTCAAGAGCGGCCGCATGAACCAGGACATCCGCTTCTTCGCCGATTCGGGCATCGCCAAGGATGATTTCAATCATTTCCAGATTCAGGGAAACGCCCGCATCGTCAGCGAGGGGCTTACGGTCCAAGCCGATCGTTTCCTGATGACCCACAAGAAGAATCTCCTGGCCGCGGGCAGTACCCGCTTCAGCGGCAAGAATATTTCGGGCACGGCCGCGGCCGGGATTGAGTTCCTGTTTGAGCTGAATGAATACAAATTCTTCGACGTGCAGGGGGCGGTTGCCAAGAACGACCGGAAATTCGACTTGGCCACGCGCATGGTGTGGATGTTCAAGGAGATGGAGCGCCTGGAACTCAAGGGGGCCAGCTCCATCCGCACCGCGGATTCGCTCTTGTCGGGGGAGCAGATCGTCATGCGCTTCAGCAACGGGTTCAGCGATCTGCAGTCCTACGTTTCGCTGGGCAACAGCCGGCTGCTTTCGGAAAAGACCATCCCGGGTGCCGCGGCGGAACGTCGCGAGGTCCTGGAAATCACGGCCAATGCCATCGAGTCCATCCTGGATGCGGAAGGCAACCTGGAACGGCTGTTGATCTTCGACCAGGGCCAACTGGCGGTCGCCGGCGACGCCAACCGCTGCGAGATCCGCGGCGACAACATCGACTGCTACTTTTTCCCCAGCACCCAGAACGTCCGCGAGATTTTCGTCCGCACTCCCGGCGAGATCCAGAGCCGCGGTTCGCAGAACATGGACTTCGCCGCCGAACAGATCGCCATCCAGTACGGGGAAACGGGCGACATGCAGCGCGCCAGCGCCGAAAGGAACGTCCGTTTCACGTCCGGCGATTTCTCGGGCACCGCGCCCGAACTGCAGCTCGATGCGCGGCAGCAGCGGCTCGTCATCGCCGGGGAGAATGCCGAAATCAAGAGCCGCGGCAAGCGCTTTGCCGGGCCACGGTTCGTGATTGACACCCGGACCAACCAGTTGACCGCCCCGGCCGGGGTCCAGGCGACGGTCCTGCTGGACAAGGGCAGCGTGCTCCTGCGCCCGTCCCCCATCTATCTTGTCGCGGGCAGCCTGGCGGCCGGAGGCGACGGCCAGAACACCGCGTTCAGGGAAAAGATCCAGCTCTTCCAGGATGAGACGAAGCTGACGGCCGGCGAGATCCATTTCAAAAAAGACAAGGAACAGATCGTGGCCCAGGGGCAGGCCCGGCTGCAGTTCGCCAATGAAAAGGAGACGATCGTCCTGCAGGGCGGCGTGCTGACGTTCGACTCCGGCCGCCGGCGCATCACCGCCCAGGGGGAGGCGCTGCTGCTGAGAAAGCAGAACACGCTGCAGGCCGGCCGGATCACCCTGTTCTTTTCCCCCGACGATCAACTGCAGACCGTTGCGGCGCAGAACGGCGTCCGGTTCGCCAATGACAAGATTTCCGGACAGGCCAAGCTGCTGAATTGGGAATTTGCCAAGAACATCCTGCTGTTCAAGGACGAAGCCCAGATCAGCAGGAAAAACAGCGGCACCACCCGCGGCCAGGAGCTGCGCTTCAACCTGGAGAGCAGCGAGATCGTTGTAACGGGCGCTGACGACCGCTCCGAGACAACCCTGCGCCCGGACCGGCCCTGACGCGGCGCCGGTAAACCGCCTTGATTTTTCGCCCTTTTTTGATTATGATGGAATGGTACGCTTCGGTGCTGTGCATCCACGAGCCAATGAAGAACGCAACGATAGAAGCCGCAGGCGGCGCGACCTTTTCCCGCCGCGGGCGGCCGCTATCCGGAGAAGCCATGAAACGAATCATGCTGATGGCCGCCGGGCTGGGGCTCTCCTGCCTGCTGGCCGCCGCCGATATCATGAAGTTGTCCGAGGTCCGCGCCGGGATGGAAGGCGAGGGCAAGACCATTTTCAAGGGCAGCGCCATCGAGACGTTCACCTTCAAGGTGCTGGGGGTGCTGGAAAAGTTCGTCTCCGACAAAAACCTGATCATCGCCGAGCTGTTCGCCCCCGAGCTGAACGAGGGCGGGGTCATCGCCGGCATGAGCGGCAGCCCGGTATACATCGACGGCAAGCTGGTCGGCTCGGTCTCCTACGGCCTGAGCAACTTTTCGCGCAAGCCGATCGCCGGCATCACCCCCATCGAGGACATCCTCAAGGTCGGCGTGGCTCCCGTGGCTGCGCCCAGCGTGGAGATCACCGACATCAAGGTTGAATTCAGCCGCGAGAACGCCCGCCGCGTGGCCGATGCCATCCGCAGCGAGCTGAGCGCGCGCATGAGCTTCTCCCCGGCCCGCCAGTTCGTTCCGCTCAAGCTCTTCGCCAGCAGCAGCGGCTTCACCCCCGAGTCGCTCTCCTTCCTGCAGGGGATGTTCGTGCCGCTGCAGAGCATGGCCGTGAGTTCACTTGGCCAGGGCCCTCAGGGCAAGGAAATCGCTACCCGCAAGCCGGGAGCCGATCTCTTCAGCCTGCGCCCGGCCGATGCGGTCGCCATCCCGCTCATCCGCGGCGACGCCTCGTACACCGCCACCGGCACGGTAACCCACGTCGATGGCCAGAAGGTGTATGTCTTCGGCCATCCCTTCTTCAACCTGGGCACGGTGGATTTCCCGCTGCACAAGGCCGAGGTCATCTCCGTCGTGCCTTCCTACGAGAGCTCCTTCAAGCTGGCGGCGCTGCGCAACCCGGTGGGCGCCGTCCGCCAGGACCGCTTCTCGGCCGTGCTGGCCGAGCTGGGCCAGTCCGCCGCGCTGATCCCCATGAAGATCTTTATGAAAAACCGCAACCGCAACTTCAGCCTGGAAATGGTCAGCCACCCGCTGCTGACCCCGGCGCTCACCTATATCTCGCTGATGAACGCCCTGCAGGCCGAGTACCAGGAGTTCGGCTTCCAGTCCCTGCGCGTCAGCGGCAAGATCTTTGTCGAGGGCGAGGACAACGTGGTGCTCGAGGACCTGTTCAGCGGCACCACGGCCTTCGACGAGTTCTCGACCCTGGTGATGGCCATCAACTACTTCCTGATGAACAACCGCGAGAAGAACGCCCGCATCCAGAAGATGGACTTCGAGGTCAGCGGCAGCGAGACCATCCAGAAGGCCGAGCTGGAGAACGTCCTCATCGACAAGACCGCCTACCTTCCCGACGAACTCATGACGGTCGACATGAAGCTGCGCAACGAGAAGGGCGAGCCCTTCTCCGAGAAGCTGCAGATCAAGGCTCCCAACCTGAAGCCGGGCACGCTCTTCTACCTGATGGTGGCCGACGCGGCCGAGATCACCGATTTCGACGCCAAGGTCATCAAGACGGCCTATTTCCCCGCCGACCTGGGCGCCCTCATCCGCGCCATCAACAACATCCGGCGCAACAACCGCCTCTACCTGAAGCTGTTCGTCCCCGCCCAGGGCATCTTCATCCGCGGCTTCGAGTTCTCCTCCCTGCCCGCCAGCGTGGGCAGCGTGCTGCTCTACAACTCGCTGGCCAAGGACCAGGCCGGCATGGCGCTCTCCACCGTGGCCGAGTACCAGTACGAGGTGCCGGCGGTGGTCAGCGGCAAGAAGACCTTCAAACTCCGCATCAAAGAGAGGAAAAATGAATAGCCAAACGCTTGCCGCCCTGCTGCTCCTGGCCCTGGCCCCGGCGCTGGGCGCCGTCCGCGTGAAACAGATCGAGAAGACGACCCTGAACGACTTCCAGAAGGGCAGCTTCGTCAACGTCAGCATCGACAGCGAGGGCCGGCTGTCGCTCGGGCCGCGTCTGAAGGGCATCGCCGGCCCCGAAGAGGAGTTCTTCCTCTCCGCCGCCGCGGCCGCCAACGGCGACCTCTATCTGGGGACCGGCCACAATGCCGCCGTCTACCGCCTGACCGCCGCCGGCAAGAGCGAGCTCATCTTCAAGGGCGAGCAGCTCGACGTCTACGCCCTGCTGCTGACGGAGAGCGGCGACGTCATCGCCGCCACCTCGCCCAACGGCCGCGTCGTCCGCATCGCCAAGGACAACCAGGCCAGCGAACTGTTCAACCCCGAAGAGAAGTTCATCTGGTCCCTGGCCGAGGACGCGCAGGGCAACATCCTCTGCGCCGTGGGCAACAGCGGCGCCGTCTACCGCATCAGCAAGGCCGGCAGCGCTGAAAACCTGCTCCCGGCCGAGGACGCGCACATCGTCAGCCTGCACGTCACCGCCGACAACGCCATCCTGGCCGGCAGCGGCGACCGCGGCATCCTCTACGAGATCAGGGAGCGCAAGGTGCGGGTGCTGTACGATTCGCCCCTGGACGAGATCAAGGGCATCGTCAGCGACGGGGACGGCAATATCTATTTCGCCGCCGTCAAGGGCCTTCCCGCCCAGCCGTCGGCCAAGGAGATCGAGGTCGGCGTCACCTTCGACAAAGGCGAAACAGTGGAAAAGGAGACGATCCGCGAGAAGAGCATGCTCTACCGCCTGCAACCCGACGGCACGGTCGAGACCGTCTGGTCCTCGGCCGAAGAGCTGATCTACGCCGTGCACTACGATTCAGGCTCCAAGACGGTCATCGTCGGCACCGGCCATGCCGGCCGCGTCTACCGCGTGCATGCGGACGGGACCTATGAACAGGTCTGCGTGAGCGACTCGGCCCAGGTGTTCCGCATCGTCGGCCGCGGCGCCGGCTATTTCCTCGTGGGCAACAACACCGCCGGCATCACCCAGGTGGAGGCTGCCCGCAACTCCAGCGGCACCTATTTCTCCGAGGTGTTCGACGCCCGCATCCAGTCCCGATTCGGCCGCCTCTCCTGGAACGCCGAGGCCGGCAAGCCGTCAGCCGTCTCCTTTGCGGTGCGCCTGGGGAACTCCGAAGCCCCCGACCGCTCCTGGACAGCTTGGTCGGCCCCCTTCACCGACCCGGAGAACTCGAACATCAACACTCCGGGCTACCGTTTCCTGCAGGTCAAGATCGCGCTCAACGCCGCCACTCCCAGCGAGGCTCCCTCGCTGTCCGGCTACCGCATCCATTACCTCAGCGACAACCTGAAGCCCGAGCTGGGCGCGATCCTGGTGCAAAAACCCGCCGAACGCAAGCCGGTCCTCGACACGACGCCGCCCCCCAAGTACCTGCATCTCTCCTGGGAAGCCGCCGATCCCAACCTGGACCGCCTGCGCTACGACCTGTTCCTGCAGAAGCTGCCCGGCAACGAGTGGACGCTGCTGCGCGACAACCTGCCGGACAAGTGGTTCTACCTCGACTGCGAGTTGTTCGCCGACGGCAAATACCGGCTGAAAATCCAGGCCAACGACGGCCTGGACAATCCCCCGGCGCTGGCTCGGACCGCCGCCCGCGTCACGCCGCCCTTCATCATCGACTCCACCGCCCCGGCCCTCTCCGAGTTCAGCGCCGCCGACGGCCGCGTCGCCTTCACCGCCAGCGATGAGGCTTCGGCCGTGGCGCTGGTGCAGTACTCCTTCGACGCCAAGGAGTGGTTCCCCGTTCTGCCCGAGGACAGGGTCGGCGACTCGCGGCTGGAGAAATTCAGCTTCCAGCCGGTTGCGGCGAAGAATTCCCGAACGCTGTTCATCAAGGTCAGCGACGAGTTCGGCAATTACAAGGTGTTTCAAAAATCCATCTAGGAGGACCCTGTGAGCGATGTAAAGACAATTACGACGCCCCTGACGGACGAGGCGGTTGCCCACTTGCGGGCGGGCGACAATGTCCTGATCCAAGGCACGATCTACACCGGCCGCGACGCGGCCCACAAGAAGCTGGCCGACCTGATCGCCGCCGGGGCGGCGCTGCCGTTCGACCTGCGCGGCCAGATCATCTTCTACGTGGGGCCCACCCCGGCCCGGCCCGGAAAGCCCATCGGCTCGGCGGGTCCGACCACCAGTTACCGCATGGACGCCTTTGCCCCCGCGCTGCATGAACTCGGCCTGAAGGCGTCGATCGGCAAGGGCTCGCGCAGCGCCGAGGTGAAGGAATCGCTGAAGAAGCACAAGGCCGTCTACCTGGCCGTGACCGGCGGCGCCGCCGCCCTGGTCTCCAAGAGCATCCAGAAGGCCGAGGTGGTCGCCTACCCGGAACTGGGGCCCGAGGCCATCCAGAAGCTGGAAGTCAAGGACTTCCCGGCCCAGGTGATCAACGACATGTACGGCGGCGACATCTACGAGGAGGGTCGCAGGCGCTACGAGCGGAAATAAGGGCCCCCATGAAGATCCACGAATACCAGGCCAAGGAGCTGTTCCGCCGGTTCGCCGTCCCGGTCCCGGCCGGCGGCATGGCCGCTACGGCCGACGACGCCCTGGCCATCGCCGAAAAGCTGGGCTATCCCTGCGTGATCAAGGCCCAGGTACACGCCGGCGGCCGCGGCAAGGCCGGCGGCGTCAAGCTGGCCCGTTCGCGGGCCGAAGCGGAGAAGCACATCGCGGCCATCCTGGGCATGACCCTGGTCAGCCAGCAGACCGGTCCGCAAGGGCGGCGGGTCAGGAAGGTGCTGGTCGAGCAGGGGCTGGACATCAGGCGCGAGCTGTATTTGGCCATCGTCATCGACCGCGAGCGCGAGATGCCGGTCATCATCGCCTCCTCCCAGGGGGGGATGGAGATCGAGGCCGTGGCCCGCGAGCACCCCGAGGCCATCTGCAAGACGCACGTCCACCCGGCGAGCGGCCTCTTCCCCAGCCACATGCGCAACCTGGCGTTCCAGCTCGACCTCGGCAAGCTCGAGCAGCAGAATTTCTCACTCCTGCTGACCCGTCTCTATGAGTTCTTCCTCGCCACCGACGCTTCGTTGCTGGAGATCAATCCCCTGATCGTGACCGCAGCCGGCGACGTGCTGGCCCTGGACGCCAAGGTCAACTTCGACGACAATGCCCTCTACCGCCATCCCGAAATCGCGGCGCTGCGCGACGTCCATGAGGAGGAGCCGCTGGAAGTGGAGGCGTCGAAATACGACCTGAACTACATCCGCCTGGACGGGACCATCGGCTGCATGGTCAACGGCGCCGGCCTGGCCATGGCCACCATGGACATCATCCAGTTCTACGGCGGCGCGCCGGCGAACTTCCTCGACGTCGGCGGTGCGCACCGACCTGGTGGCCAGCGGCATCGTCCACGCCGCCAAGGGACTGAACATCCAGATCCCCATCGTCATCCGCCTGGTGGGAACCAACGAGGAGGAGGGCATGCGCATCCTGCGCGATTCGGGGCTGAACTTCATCACCGAGAGCGTGCTGGCCGACGCGGTGCGCCGCGTGGTCGAGCTGGCCAAGGGGGCCTGACCATGGCCATCCTGATTGACGAGAATTCGCGGGTGATCGTGCAGGGCTTCACGGGCCGGGAAGGCACGTTCCACGCCGCGCAAATGATCGAGTACGGCACGCGCGTGGTCGGCGGCGTCACCCCCGGCAAGGGCGGGCAGATCCACCTGGAAAAGCCGGTCTTCAACACGGTGGCCGAGGCGGTCCACGAGACGGGGGCCGACGTGTCGGTCATCTTCGTACCCGCCCCGTTCGCCGCCGACGCCATCGTCGAGGCCGCCCTGGCCGGCATGCCCCTGATCGTCTGCATCAGCGAGGGCGTCCCGGCGCTGGACATGGTCAAGGTCAGGAACTTCCTGCGCGCCACGGGCTCGCGGCTGATCGGGCCGAACTGCCCGGGGGTCATCTCGCCGGGAAAGTGCAAGGTCGGGATCATGCCGTCGCGCATCCACCGCCCCGGCCGGGTCGGCATCGTGTCGCGCTCGGGAACGCTCACCTACGTGGCCGTGGACCAGATCACGCGCCAGGACCTGGGGCAGTCCACCTGCATCGGCATCGGCGGCGATCCGATCATCGGCACGACCTTTCTCGAGGCCCTGGAGTTGTTCCGCGCTGACGCTCAGACGGACGCCGTGGTCATGATCGGCGAGATTGGCGGCGGTCTCGAGGAGCAGGCCGCCGAGTTTATCGGCAGGGGCTATGGCAAGCCGGTCGTATCGTTCATCGCCGGCCAGACGGCCCCGCCCGGGCGGCGCATGGGGCACGCCGGGGCCATCATCTCCGGCGGCCGCGGCACTGCCGCCGAGAAGATGGCCGTGCTGCGCCAAAACGGCGTGCACGTGGTGGAGAACCCGGCGGAGATCGGGGCAACAGTGAAAAGGATCCTGGGCTGAGCCTGCAGGCGGCCCGGGGAAAAAAGGAGGGGACAATGAACCGTCAACTGGGGAAGATGACGCTCTGGAGCCTGATCGCAACGCTGCTCCTGGCGCTGGCCGGCTTCATGGCCTTCAAGTACATCGGCAGCAACCTGGAAAAGAAGCAGATCAAGAAGGAGGTGTACGACACCCTGGGGATCGCGCGCAGCGGCGACAAGACGAACGCGGATTTCGTCGCCGTCATCGAGGAGATCCTGGCCAAGAAGGGCGTCGAGATCCTGAGTGTCACCGCCGACACGGAACGCGGCGTGATCCGCTATTCGTTCTCCTACCGCATCGAGACCGATTATTTCCTGTTCAAGCGCAGCGAGACCATCGAAGTCATGGGTGAAATAGAGAGCTATGGCTGACGGCTCCCAGCGCGGCGCCGGCCTGCTGAAGGCCGCCATCGCCTCCATCGCCGCCATTCTCGCGGTGGTCGTGCTGCGCGAGCTGCGCGCCATTTTTATCCCCTTCTGCATCGCCCTGTTCCTCTATTTCATGCTGAATGAGATCGTGCGCAAACTCCAGGGCTGGAAAATCCCCAAGACGCTGATCATGATCGGCGTGCTGGTTGGGATTTTCGTCGCCCTCTATCTGTGCGGCCTGCTCCTTTTCTCGGGCGCCTCCTCGTTCATCGACCATTTCCCTCTCTACAGCGAGAAGATCTCCCGCCTGGTCAGGGGGGTGCTGGCCAACCTCAAGCTGCCGCTCATCGATGTCAGGCAATACATGGCCGGCATCGATTGGGACAACATCTTCAATCCCGCCCAGATCACGGCGCTGGTCTCGGGGACGATGGGCACGTTCACCAGTTTCATCGGCAACTTGCTGCTGGTCCTGCTGCTGCTGATGTTCATGCTGGGCGAACGGGTGCCGATGGTCGCCCGCATCGCCCGCACCCTTTCCGCGCGGAAAGCCTCGGAGTTCCAGGTCCTGGTCGCCGCCATCGAAGACCGGATCCGCCATTATTTGTTCATCAAGACGCTGATGAGCGTGGCCACCGCCGCCCTGGCGGCGCTGATCCTGCTCATTGGCCGCGTGGATTTCATCATTTTCTCGGCACTGCTCATTTTCCTGCTGAATTTCATTCCGACGTTCGGCTCGCTGCTGGGGACGATTTTTCCCGTGCTGATCACCTTCCTGCGCTATGGCTTCTGTTTGCGCCTGGTGCTGGTCTGCGCCAGCCTGATGGTCATGCAGTTCGTCACGGGCAACGTCGTCGAGCCGATGATCATGGGGCGGAGGATGAACCTCTCGCCGATCATCATCCTGCTCTCCCTGATTTTCTGGGGCTGGCTGTGGGGGGTGGTCGGCATGTTTCTGGCCGTTCCGGTCACCTCGGCCATCAAGATCGTCCTGGAGAGCATCCCGGCGCTCGTGCCCGTGGCCGCGGCCATGGGCAGCGACTAGGCGGGGATTGACTTTCCGCTTTGCCTATGACATTATCTCGGACAGGAGGAAATATGAATACAAAAAAAATCTTTGTTGTATTGCTTATCTTGCTTGTTTGCTCTTCCCTAGCCCTGTCGGCTGCACCCAAGAAGGGCAAGAAATACGCCCAGCTGCAGTTCAAGAAGGGCGAGTTGTACCTCACGCCTCAGATCGGCCTCAATTCCTGGGCCGTTCCCTTCGGGGCCAACGTTGAGTATGCCGTAACCGAGAACATCGGCATCGGCGGCACCGTGATGGCCTGGTTCTGGAGCGGCGCCAGCGTCATCCTGCCCTCGGTCGATGCCGCCTATCATCTGACCAAGCTGGGCGTAGACAAGCTCGACCTGTTCGGCGGCGTGGGCGTGGGCTTCGCCATTTACAATGCCGGCGGCGGCATCGCGGGATCCTCGGGGATCTACATTTCTCCGTTTGTCGCCGGTCGCTACTGGTTTTCCGAGAAAATGGCCGTCAGCCTGCGCGTCAACATCGGCATCATCGGCGATTGGACCGGCGTCGGCGGGCTGTTCGGCGTCACGTTCCGCATCTAAGCCAAACAGAAAAGAAGAATTGTTCCGGAGGAGGGAGCCTTCCCTCCTCCTTTTTTTTTAGCGGAATTCGGGGAGATAGCGCCGCGACTGCAACGAGAACTCCCCGTGATGTTCGATCTTCCCCGTCAGGATGCGCAGCAGCCCCGCCGGGGCGAAATGGCCGGCCCAAGCGCCGGCCGCGCCCGGGGCATGGCTGGCCGTCCAGGCGATATAGTCCAGCTCCGCCCGGCATAGGCCCAGGCGCTCGCCGCGGCGGCAGGAGGAGCAGAGCAGCCCGCGGTAGTCGCCGCGCAGCCAGGCCTGGTCCAGATCACGGGCGCCGCAGTTGGAGCAGCGCCGGGGATTGAAGAGCAGCCCCTCGCTGCGCAGGAGCCAGGTCAGGAAGTAGAGCGTGAGCCAATCCATGTCCATCCCGGCTTCCCGGCCGGCCAGCACGGCTTTCAGCAGCTTGAAGATGCGGGTGTCGCGATTGCCCGGGGCGAGGGACTTCAGCACGATCTCGGCCAGCAGGCAGAAATAAAAGACGTTGTCCGCCGCGCTGACCACGGGGAAGAAGCTTTTGCGGATCTCCCCCCTGCTCAAGGTGACCAGCTCCCGGTCCTGGCGCCAGTAGTATTGGAATTCCCCCTCGGTGAACAGCTCCAGCAGCGAGCCAAAGCGGTTCCTGAGCTTGGCCGCTCCCGGGGCCACGGCCTTCAGCACACCGCGCTCGGCCGTCAGCAGCGCGACCAGCTTGTCCTGCTCATTGAGCGGGGAACTGGAAAGGACCAGTGCCAGGGTCGAGGCCTGGGGCATGTTCAGCCAGCCGCTACGGACTCGGTGAAGGCGGGCACGCTAGCGCGGCCCGTGGGTGAAGAAAAGGGCCTTCATGCCGAAGTACAGGAAATAGAGGCTGAAACCGATCAGCACGTAGCCCAGACCGCGGATGACGCGGCGGGTGTTGTGCGGCAGGCAGAGCGACCTCATCTTGTTGGTGATGAAGATGATCAGGGTCAAATAACTGAAGGCGCCGAAGATGACGACGACCATGAAGAGGATCTCGTAGTTCAGGGTGAGCGGAATGTATATCTTCAGTTTCTTCATGAAGGAGAGGGCGATCATCCAGGAGGCGATGCCCAGGGGGTTGACCAGCACCATGAAAAAGCCCTGGAGGAAGGCCCAGCGCTTCCTCGGGATCCTGGCGGCGATCTCCTCCTCCTTTTTCTCGATCTTCTCGATCTTTTCCAGGAAGCGGGCGTCTTTGAGCGCCAGCAGCCCCAGGATGAAGGTGATGGCGCCGGTGACCAGGAGGAAGAGGCCCTCGAGGTTCAGGTTGTAGCCGTTCTTCAGGAAGGGCGAGATGCCGAAGAAGGCGGCCATGGCCCAGACCGAATCGCCGATGGCGGCGCCGAGGGACAGACTCAGGGCCGCGGCGTACTCCCTCTTGACCGCCCTCTGGAACACCTGCAGGTTGACCGGGCCGATGGGGATGCATAGAAAAAAACTGACAATGAAACATCCCACGTAGAAGAGCAGGTAGGTCAGCCACATTGCAGCCATTGTACAAGAGGGGATTGAGCAAAGTCAACGACTGTCCGGAAAAAAATACTTGCCGGCGCAGGCTCAGAAGAGGATGAACAGCAGCTTGAAGAACCAGGCGGCCAGCGCGGCCACAACCACGCTCAGTGCGGCCGATGCGCCGGCTGTTTTCCAGCCGAATTCCCGGCCCAGCACCATGAAGGTGGCCAGGCAGGGGAAGTAGAGGGTGACGAACACCAGGAAGACCACGGCCTGGCCGGCGGTCAGCGGCAGCAGGGCCAGCGAGGCGGCGCCGAGCGCCTGCTTGGCCATGATGATGATCAGCTCCTTGCGGAAGAAGCCGAAGGCCAGGGTCGATCCCAGCGCCGCCGGCAGGCCAAGGAGGCCGTGGACCAGGGGCGAGAGCAGCGCGTCGATGCGGGAGGAGACATCCAGGCGTCCCAGCCAGGACATGGCCACGCTGCCCAGCAGCAGCAGCGGGACAACGGTGAGGACGAACTCCCTCACCTGGCGGCCGGTCGCGGCAAAGGCGTTTCTCAGGGAAGGCACCTTCAGGTCGGGCAGCTCCATGATCAGGCCGCTGGGCTTGGCCAGAAAGAGGGAAATCGCCTTGCCGGTGGCGGCGATCACCAGCAGCACGAAAACGTAGATCGCCAGGGCCCAGAGCGGCCCGGCCAGAGCCGTCGTCAGGGCGAAGATGACGGCGTTGCGGGCCGAGCAGGGAATAAAGGGCAGCAGCAGCGCGCTCAGGAAGCGGTCGCGCTTGTTCTCCAGGATGCGGGTGGCATAGACCGCCGGTACGGTGCAGCCGAAGCCGAGGACGAAGGCGGCCACCGACTTGCCGTGCAGGCCGATGCGGTGCAGCAGCCCGTCGAGGAGGAAGGCGATGCGCGACAGGTAGCCGGAATCCTCGAAAAGGGAGTGCAGGAGGATGAGAGGCAGGAGATAGGGCAAGACGATGCCCAGCGCCCCGGCCAGCCCCTGGAAGATCCCGTCCGCCGTCAGCCAGAGTCCCGCCGAGAACCGCTGCAAGGGGAGGAGCAGGGGCGGCACCCGGCTCAGCAGGGGGTCCAGCCAGCGGCTGAACAGGCCGCCGGCTGAGAAAATGACCGCGAAGAAGCCGAGGAAGTAAGCCAGCATGATCAGCCGGCCCAGCCAGGGGTGGAGCAGGTAGCGGTCCATGCGGTCGTGCAGGTGGATCGTCCGGCGCGGGACGAACTCGCAGGTTTCCTCGCTCAGCTTCATGGCCAGATGGTGCCGTTCGCAGGCGATGGTCTCAAAGCACTCGAGCTTGTGCAGAGTCCTGATCCGGGCGCTGGCGGCGGCGATGCGGGCAGCGACGGGGTGGCGCATTTCCCCAGGGACCATGTCCGGGTTCTCGATGGCCTTGATGGCGTAGAAGCGGCGGCTGCCGCGCTGCCCGGCCCCCGGCTGGGGCAGCGCCTCGGCCAGCCCCTGCACAAGCTTCTCGATATGGGCGGTGTAGGGAAATGGCGGCGGGGGAGGCGACGGCGCGGCAATCCGGCGGGCGCAGCGTTCCATGAGCTGCCGCACCCCCTTGCCGTGCAGGGCGGACGTGGGGACAACCGCCACACCCAGCCGCTTTTCCAGTTTCTCGTGGTCGATCTTCAGGCCGCGCTTCTCGGCCTCGTCCTGCATGTTCAGGGCGATGACCAGCGGCAGCCCCAGCTCCATGAGCTCGACGCTGAGCTCCAGGCTGCGGGAGAGCAGCGTGGAGTCGACGACGTTGACGACGAGGTCGACGGGTTCGCCCAGCAGGAAATCGCGGGTGATCCTCTCGGCGTCATCGGCGGCATTGAGGGAGTAGATGCCCGGCAGATCCAGCAGCTCGAACTCCTGACCTTGCAGCTGGATGCCGCTGCGGGTGATGCGCACGCTGGTGCCGGCGAAGTTGCCGGCGGCGGCCTTGATGTCCGACAGGACGTTGAACAGGGTGCTCTTGCCGGCGTTGGGCTGGCCGACCAGGACGATCCTAGGGCCGGGCATCGCGCACCAGGATCTTCCGTGCCAGCCCCTGGCCAATGGCGATCTTGCTTGAGTGCGTGGTCAGGTTGCGGATCAGGACGGGGCTCCAGCGCGGATGGTTGAGCTTGATGATGGCGTCGCCGACGTGGAGGCCCATGGCCAGCAGCTTGCGCTTGGCCTCTTCGCCGGCCTTGATTTCAACGATCGCAACCGCCGTATCGGGGCAGGCCAGATCCAGGGACGTTGTTTTCATTGGCCATCATAACGCATTCCGCGTCCCCGGTCAATGGTCCGTCGCCACGCCGCGACCCCGATCGATCGCGCGGCTTGCCGGCGGCTCTGTTTTGGAGTAGAATGGCGTGGACAAATTCAAGACGGGAAGGCAGCCATGATCGATTTGGTGACCGGCGCGGCCGGGTTCCTCGGCTCCCATCTGTGCGATGCCCTGCTGGCCCGGGGTCACGAGGTGATCGGCCTGGACAATTTTTTCACCGGCAGCAAGGACAACATCCGCCACCTGCTGGCCGACCGCCGCTTCGAACTCATCCGCCACGATGTCATCAACCCCATCCTGCTCGAGGCCGACCGCATCTACAACTTCGCCTGTCCGGCATCGCCCATCCACTACCAGTTCAACCCCGTCAAGACCATCAAGACCTCGGTGCTGGGCGCCATCAACATGCTGGGGCTGGCCAAGCGCGTCAAGGCCCGTATCCTGCAGGCGTCGACTTCGGAAATATACGGAGATCCCGAGGAGCACCCGCAGCGGGAGTCGTACTGGGGCCGGGTGAACCCCATCGGCCCGCGCTCCTGCTACGACGAGGGCAAGCGCGTGGCCGAGTCGCTGATGGTCAACTACCACTCCCAGAACGGGGTCGACATCCGCATCGCGCGCATCTTCAACACCTACGGCCCGCGCATGGCCCTGAACGACGGCCGGGTGGTCAGCAACTTCATCCTGCAGGCGCTGCGCCACGAGCCGATCACCATCTTCGGCCGCGGCGAGCAGACCCGCTCGTTCTGCTTCGTCTCCGACCTGATCGACGCTGCGGTGCTTCTGATGGAGAAGGAAGGGGTCACGGAGCCGGTCAACCTGGGCAACCCCGAGGAGGTCACGGTCCGCGAGCTGGCCGAGCTGATCCTGCGTCTGACCGCGTCGCGCTCGAAGCTCGTTTTCAAGGACCTTCCCATCGATGACCCCACGCGGCGCCGCCCCGACATTTCCCTGGCCCGGGAAAAACTGGGCTGGGAGATCAAGGTCCAGCTGCAGGACGGCCTGCGGGAGACGATCGCTTATTTTAGACGCCTGCTGTCGGCGTAGGTTCCGCCGGCGCCCGAGCCCAAAGAATAGTATGGAGGTTACGAACATGAAGAAACGCATCGTCATTGCCGGCGCGCTGCTGCTGGTCTTCGCCGCCGCCAGCGCCGCCCCCGAGACCGTGGAGAAGAAGATGGCGAAAAAGGCCGGCAAACTGTTCGAAAAAGCCATGAAGGCCTTCCAGGAGAAGCAGGTCGATCAGGCCATCGACCTGCTCAACCAGGTCGTGGTTCTTGAGCCGGGGAACGCCATGGTGCGGCACAACCTGGGGGTCATGCTCCACCAACAGGGGCTCGTCGACGAGGCCATCGCCAGTTTCGCGGAGGCGGTGAAGCTGGATCCAGGCTACCAGCACTCGCAGAAAGCCCTGCGCCAGGCCATTTTTGAGGCCGGCCGCGGAGCCGCCAACAACCAGGAATTCGAAAAAGCCAATGGCTATCTTTTGAAGCTGATGGACCTGCCCCGTTTCGGAGAGGACGGCGAAGACGTTCTGGCCATGGCGCGCTATCTGATCGGCCAGAATTACTACCAGCTGAAACAGTACCCTCAGGCGCAGGAGTATCTGGAATTATGCCGGGCTACGGAGGGGCTGGAGTCGGAGAACCTCGACTTGTATGCCAATGCCACCTATCTTGTGGCCATGATTCACTCGATAAAAAAAGAGTATGACGCGGCCAATTCCCATTTCGGCAAGTATTTGGACCTGTACAAAACAACGGAGAAAAAGCCCGAGTTTGTTGCCAAGGCCAATTACTTCATCGCCGTCAACCTCTTCCAGAGGCTGGAGGAGAAGCTTAAAAAAGGCGAGGTGGCCGGCATGGCCGAGGCGGCCGCCGAGATCATACCCTACCTCGAGCTGGCCATTGCCGATCCGATTTTCAGCGAAGATGCCCACGTCATGCTGGGCAACTGCCACGTCTACCGCAAGGAATACGACCTGGCCGTTCAGACCTACGAGCGGCTGATCGCGGCCGTCCCGCAGTCGGCGCAGCTGGAGAGCTACAAGGCCTTCCTGGGCGAACTGCAGAAGATGAAGCAGCAGCAGGAGCGGAAGCCGAAAACGAAGCGCTGAGCCCCGCGTAGCGCGAGCGAGCCGGCATGTTCTTCGCCACGATCGCCCGGGACAGCCGCTGCGCCGCCCGCTGCGGCCGGATAAAAACCCGCCACGGCGCCATCGACACCCCCGCCTTCATGCCGGTGGGCACGGCTGGAACGGTCAAGGCCCTGACGCCGCGGCAGCTGGAGGAGGCGGGGGCCCAGGTCATCCTGGCCAATGCCTACCACTTGTTCCTGCGCCCGGGGACGGCGGTGGTCGAGCGCTTCGGCTCGCTGCACCGCTTCATGGGCTGGGACCGGCCCATCCTGACCGACAGCGGCGGCTTCCAGATCTTTTCCCTGCAGGCCAATGCCCGGGTAAGCGAGAGCGGCGTGCGCTTCAAGTCGCACCTGGACGGCTCGGCGTTCTCGCTGACCCCCGAGGACGTGGTCGATCTCCAGAACGTCCTGGGTTCCGACATGCAGATGGTGCTCGACCACTTCGCGCCGCACCCGGCCAGCCGCGCCCAGGACGAGAGGGCGCTGCGCCTGACCGGCGCCTGGGCAGCGCGGGCCCGCGAGCGTTTCCTGCAGACCCACCGCGGCAACGTTCAGTTCGCCATCGTGCAGGGCGGCCTGCACGAGGACCTGCGCGAGCGCTCCCTGCGCGAGCTGGCGGCCATGGACTTCGAGGGCTATGCCGTCGGCGGCCTGAGCGTGGGCGAGAGCCTGGCCGACTTCCAGAGGATCCTGCGGCCGCTGGCGCCGGCGCTGCCGGCCGGCAAGCCCCGCTACCTGATGGGCTCCGGCACGCCCGAGGACATCCTCTTCGCCGTGGAGAACGGCATGGACATGTTCGACTGCGTCATGCCCTCGCGCAACGCCCGCAACGGCACCCTGTTCAGCTCGCGCGGCAAGGTGCGCATCAAGAACGAGAAGTACAAGGCCGACCCGCGCCCCCTGGACGAGGCGTGCGCCTGCTACACCTGCCGGAATTTTTCCCGCGCCTACCTGCGCCACCTCTTTATCTCCCGCGAGATCCTCTCCTCCATCCTGAACACCGTTCACAATATCCACTTTTACCTTGATTTTATGGCGAAAATAAGGTATGCTATCCTTTCGCAAAAATTCATCGATTTTAAAGAGGATTTCCTGTCTCTTTACAAAGGAGAATAGCATGCAATCCCAAGGCAACATGCTGGTCCAACTGATTCCATTCGTCGTCATTTTCGCCATCTTCTACCTGCTGATCATCCTGCCGGCAAGGAAAAAGCAGAAGCAGCACCAGAACATGATCGGCTCGCTCAAGGGCGGGGAGAGGATCATCACCGCCGGCGGCATCTACGGCACGGTCACCCGCGTCCTGGATGACCGCTTCGTGATCCAGGTGGATGGCAATACCAAGATCGAGATCACCAAAAGCTCCGTCTCCGGGATCGTGGACGAGACTCCCAAGGCCAGGTGATCCCAGCGGCCGGAGGCGCCGGACGGCGCGCCGGCCGGAATGCCGGCGGAGTGCTCCCGCCGGCAGCGGCAGCCAGCGGATGATAGGAGGAACGCTATGGACAAATCGCTGACCTGGAAAGTGGGGCTGATCGTCGCCGTGATCGCCCTGTCGATATTCATGCTCTACCCGCCCAAGGACAAGATCAACCTGGGCCTCGACCTGAAAGGCGGCATGCACCTGGTCATGGAGGTCGTGACCGACGAGGCGCTGGCCATCCAGACCGACATGAGCGCCACCCAGCTGCGCGGCCTGTTCAAGGACGGCAGCATCGCCTATGAAAAGGTCGTGCGCAAGGACTTCAACAAGATCGAGGTCACCGGGACGCTCCTCGACGACGAGCGCAAGATCAAGGATATCCTCGACGACGACTTCCGCGACTGGGCCTACACCGTCGGCGGCAACCTGGTGGCGCTCACGCTGCGGCCCAACATCGAGAAGCAGCTGCGCGACCAGTCGGTCGACCAGGCGCTGGAGACCATCCGCAACCGCATCGACGAATTCGGCGTGGCGGAGCCCACCATCCAGAAGGAGGGTCTGGCCGGCGACAAGATCCTGATCGAGCTTCCCGGCATCGACAACCCCGAGCGCGTCAAGGGGCTGATCAAGAGCACGGCCATGCTGGAATTTCACCTGGTCGTGGGCGGGCCGTTCCTCACCGAGGAGGCGGCGCTGAAGGAATACAACGGGCAGCTGCCCGACGACCTGGAAATCTTCAAGACCAACCCGCGGCGCCTGGACAAGGGCTTCTATGTGCTGAAAGCCGCCACCGTCGTCCCGGGCAAGGACCTGAAGAGCGCCCGCCGCGCCCAGGACGAGTACGGCGCCCCGGCCGTCGGCTTCTCGTTCAACTCCCAGGGTGCGGCCCAGTTCGAGCGGTTCACCGCGGCCAACATCGGCAAGCCGCTCTCCATCGTCCTCGACGACCGCATCGAGAGCGTGGCCACCATCCAGGACGTCATATCCGCCGACGGCATCATCAAGGGCCGCTTCACCGTCGACGAGGTGGACGACCTGGTGCTGGTGCTGCGCTCCGGCGCGCTGCCGGCGCCGCTGAAATACATCGAGGAACGGACCATCGGCCCCTCGCTGGGCGCCGATTCGATCCGCAAGGGGCTGGCGGCCGCCCTGGGCGGCCTGGTGCTGGTCGTCCTGTTCATGCTCGTCTACTACCGGGCCGCAGGCATCAACTCGGTGCTGGCCCTGCTGCTGAACATGCTGATCCTGATGGGCATCATGGCCTACTTCCACGCCACGCTCTCCCTGCCCGGCATCGCCGGCATCATCCTCTCCATCGGCATGGCCGTGGACGCCAACGTGCTGATCTTCGAACGCATCCGCGAGGAGCTCGCCGCCGGCAAGTCGCCCAAGTCGGCCATCGACGCCGGCTTCAAGAAGGCCTTCTGGACCATCTTCGACGCCAACCTGACCACGGTCATCTCGGCGGTGTTCCTGTTCCAGTTCGGCACCGGCCCCATCAAGGGCTTCGCCGTCACCCTGATCATCGGCATCGTGGCCAGCATGTTCACCGCCATCTTCGTTTCGCGGGTGATCTTCGAGCTGACCTACGGCCGGCGCAAGAAGCTGGCCCAGATCAGCATATAGGAGTGGAAGATGCTTAAGCTATTCAAGGAAGAACCCAAGATCAAGTTCATCAATAAGCGCTTCATCGCCTTCGCCCTCTCGGGGCTGATCATCCTGGCCGGGTTGGCCGTCTACCTGACGCGCGGCTTCAACTGGGGCATCGACTTCTCCGGCGGCACCATGATCGAGGTGAGTTTCGGGCAGCCGACCTCGGTGCAGCAGCTGCGCGCAACCCTGGCCCGGGTCGGCCTGGGCGACGCCCAGATCACGCGCATCGGCGGCGAAAACAAGTTCTTCATCAAGACCCTGGCCTCGCTGAAGAAGCTGAACCTCAAGACCAGCGAACAACTCGATGACATCGAGGAGTACGAGGTGGTGGCCCGCGAGATCCGCAACGGCATCCGGAGCGAGGGGGAGCGGGCCCAGGCGGCGGCGGGCAAGATCGACCTGAACAACTCGGCCGAGGGCGAGATCGCCCGCTTCCTGCGCGGCAAGGGCATCGGCGACGAGGATGCCCAGGAGAGCGCGCGGCTGATCATCGGCCTGCGCAAGACCGGCAGCGGCATCATCGGCGACTTCACCGCCTTGGAAAAAACGGGCCTCAAGCACCGCGTCATCGAACGGCTGCGCTCCGAAACCTTCCTCGGCAGCTTCACTTTCCTGAGCGTGGAGTTCGTCGGGCCGCAGGTGGGCAAGGAACTGCGGCGCAAGGCCGCCCTGGCCTGCATCTGGGCCCTGATCGGCATGCTGATCTACATCGGTTTCCGCTTCAAGTTTCTCTATGGCCTCTCGGGCATCCTCACCCTGGCCCACGACGTGCTGGTCGCCCTGTCGTTCATCCTGTTCTTCCGCATCGAGATGTCGCTGCAGGTCGTCGCCGCCCTGCTGACCATCACCGGCTATTCGATCAACGACACCATCGTCGTCTTCGACCGCTTGCGCGACAACCTCAAGATCATGAAGAAGGACGACCTGTCGGCCATCCTGGACAAGAGCATCAACCAGACGCTCAGCCGCTCCATCTTCACCTCGCTGACGGTGTTCCTGACCGTTCTTTCGCTGTACCTCTTCGGCGGCGAGGTGATCCGCCCCTTTTCCTTCACCATGCTGGTGGGCGTCATCGCCGGCTCCTATTCGACCATCTACCAGTCCTGCGCCTGGCTGAAAGTCTGGGAGAATGCGCTCTTAAAAAGAAAAAAAAGTTGAAAATTCGCTTGAATTCCGCCGAGTTTTAGTATATAAGGTATTTTGGAAATACTACAAAATCTTATTCATGGAGGCCCAGCATGTTTGGCGAATCCTTGATCATATCGGGAGAGAAGCGCAAGCCGACCAAGAAATACTTGACCCTGCCGATCTCCCTGTTGATCCATGCCGTTGTGATCGCATCCTTCATCGTGGTTCCCTTGATGATGGCCGACTCCAACCTCCCGGAAATCAAGGTGACCAATATCTTTATCGCGGCGCCCCCGCCGCCGCCTCCGCCTCCGCCCCCGGCGGCCAAGAAGAAGAGCGCCGGCGAACAAAAAGCGGCCGATGACAAGAAGACCGAAGTAGCCAGGCCGATCATTGCCGGCCGCCTGGTCGCGCCGATCCAGGTGCCCACCATCATCCAGGAAGAGGACGTGGGCAGTTTCGGCGTCGAAGGCGGCATTGAGGGCGGCGTCGAAGGCGGCGTCGAAGGCGGCGTCATCGGCGGCGTCCTGGGCGGCGTCGAGGGTGGCGAGCTGGTGGGCGATGCGCAGAACGCCATCCGCATCGCCAGCGTGCAGCGCCCGCGCAAGATCAAGGACGTCAAGCCGGTCTACCCGCAGATCGCGCTCACGGCCCGCATCCAGGGCGTGGTCATCATCGAGGCCATGACCGACATCTATGGCCGCGTGCGCCAGACGCGCATCATCTCCGGCCACCCCCTGCTCAACGAAGCGGCGCTGAGCGCCATCCAGCAGTGGGTCTATGAGCCCTATATCCTGAACGGTATCCCCAAGCCGGTCATCTTCACGGCCACGGTTACCTTCTCGCTGCAGAACCAGTAGTTCTTCCGTGGCGGAGCCCACAGTAGAATTCATAAAATAAAACCAATTTAGGAGGTCTTATTATGTCATGGGATCTAGTTGAAATGTGGCACAGCATGAGCATTATCCCCAAGGCCGTCGTTTTCACCTTGGTGCTGATGTCGGTGTATTGCTTCGCGACCGGCATCGAAAGGGCCATCGTCTTCCAGAAGGCGAAAAAGCAGTCTCGCGACCTGCTGAAGCTGATCTCCGGCCTCTGGCGCGAAGGCAAGGTGGAGGAATCCATCAAGCTGTCTTCCGACAAGAGATTCAAGAACAGCCACCTGGCCAAGGTCCTGATCGCCGGCCTGAACGAGCTGCAGTTCCAGCAGGACAGCCGCTCCGCCCAGCCCGAAGTGGTCGAGGCAGCCAAGAGGGCCATTGAGCGCGCCACCATCAAGGGCGTTCAGGAATTCAAGAGGGGCTTGAACGGCCTGGCCACCATCGGTTCCACGGGTCCGTTCGTCGGCCTGTTCGGCACCGTGTTCGGGATCATCACCGCCTTCCAGGGCATGAAGGTCTCCGGCTCGGGCGGTATCGGCGCCGTGGCCGGCGGCATCGCGGAAGCCCTGATCACCACCGGCTTCGGCATCATCGTCGCCGTCGTCGCCGTGTGGTTCTTCAACGTCCTGCTGAACCGCGTGGATATCTTCACCGGTGAAATGGCCAACGCCTCCTCCGAGCTGATCGACCATTTTATCAAGCTGAAGTCCAAGTAGCAGGAGTCGAGCATGAGTGTCGATATCGGGGGCTCGAAAACTGCAAAGTCTGAGCCGAACGTTGTGCCTCTCTGCGACATCCTGCTGGTGTTGCTGATCATCTTCATGATCGTGACGCCGATGATCCAGAAGGGTGCCAACGTCACTCTGCCCGAAGCCAAGAACCTGGCCAGCCAGCCCGATCCCAGCCAGATGTTCACCGTGTACATCAAGAAAAGCGGCGAGATCAAGCTGGATGATGCCGATGTCAAGGACCTGTCGAAACTGGGTCAGCTCATCCTCGACAAGATGGAAGAGATGCAGCGGACCGAAAAAAAGGTCCTGTTGAAGGTCGACAAGGAAACGGTGTATGGCAGGGTGGTGGACGTGCTGAACGCCATCAAGGAGGCCCAGATCGAGATCATCGGTTTGGTCACGGAGCAGCAGGCGTCCACTCTGGATTAGTCGTTCGCAAGCGATTTGTGATAAGGGAAGGAGCAATCCTTCCCTTTTTTTTTATCCGATGAAGGCCAACCAAGGCTTGCTGGAAACGCCTTTATTGAACACTAGCGCGGCTCCGGCAACGTGACCGTTTCATGGCCCTTGCCGGCGCTCTCAGGTGGTTTTTTGGCCGCAGCCGGAACAGAATTTGTCCTTATCCTTCAGAACCGCTCCGCAGTTGCGGCAGAATGAGCCAGGGGGGAATTGGGCGCCGCACTCGGGGCAGAACTTGGCCGTAGCCGGGGCCGGTTTGTGGCAGGCCGGGCAGGGCTTGGTCGCCGTTGTCGCCTCCTGCCGCTTGCCATCCTGCATGGCCTGGTTGATCATGCCCGGGATCATCATGCCCATGCCGGCGCCCATGCCCAGGCCCATGCCGGACGAGGCTTCGCCTCCCTTCTCGGCGGCCTTTTCCATGGCCTTGGCCGCCTTGAACTGCACGAACTTGCCCATGTCGCCCACGGCGCCCATGCCCGACCGCTCGTCGATCATCTTCTGCACTTCCTCGGGCGGAGTGATGGCGTTGATGATGAAGTCGGCTGCTTCCAGGCCGTACTTGGCGAAATCGTCGGCGATGCGCCCCTTCAACCCGGCGGCCATCTCGTCGAAGTGCTGCGGCAGCTCGAATACGCTCTTGACCGTCTCGCCCAGGAAGTCGTTCAGGCGCCCCACCAGCAGGTCGCGCAGGAAATCTTCGATGTCGCCGGTGGTATAGACGGCCTGGGTCCCGGCCACCTCGCCGATGAAGAGCTGGGGGTTGACGACCTTCAGCGAATAGACGCCGAAGGCGCGCAAACGGACGAAGCCGAGCTCGGAATCCCTGAAGCCCACCGGCTCCTTGGTGCCCCATTTCATGTCCAGGAAGGTCTTCAGGTTGACGAAATAAACCTGGGCCTGGAAGGGAGACTTGAAGCCGAAGGGCAGGGAGAGCAGCCGGGTCAGGAGCGGGATGTTCATCGTCGAGAGCACGTGGCGCCCGGCCCGGAAGGTGTCCAGGGCCTTGCCGTCGCGGAAAAAGACGGCGGCCTGGTTCTCCTGGACGATCAGCTGCGCTCCGAGCTTGATGTCGCTCGAGCCCTGCTCGGGGATGCGATGCGACATCTCCTTGCCCGAGGGGTCGAAATACTGGATGATCTCGAGTTTCATTTGCCTTCTCCTTGGCCATACCCCTTCAGCAGTTCGGTCCGCTGCGCGCACAGGCCGGCGATCCGCTCCAGTTGTTCGCGCAGGGAAGCGAGTCCCGCCGGCTCCGCAGGGGCGGCGGCCAGTTTCTTGAACTCGGCGGCGAAGGAAACCACCGCTTCCACGATGAGGGCATCGTGATCGTACGCCCGGTCCAGCTCGGCTTCGCGGATCTTGAGCAGGTCGAAGAACCCGCTGTAGCCTCCGTCGGCATAGCGGACGGTGCCGATGTTCTTGTCGAGCTCCTTGACGAACAGGTCGTACTCGCGCAGCCGGTCGAAATCCTTGGCGCGGGCGGCAGCCTGGAGCATCTTGTTCATGCCGCTCTTCACCTGGCGCAGCCGCGTGACGATGAACTCGCGCTGAACGCGGTCGGCATCCCGGCGCAGTTCCTTCTCGTAGTACCCCTTGAACCCGGGGATGGCGTGCAGGATCCTCTCCAGCCCGTTCCATTGCCGCCTGGCCTTGTCCTTAATGTCCATGCGCTCCTCCCGGATGATTATAAAAAAAGAGCGGAAAAAATGCAAATGCCGGCCGGCTGGATCGCGCTTGCAAATTGAAACCGCTTATGCTAGTTTTTTCACTCTAGGAGGTTCACCATGAAAACCAAGGTCGCCATAAACGGTTTCGGACGGATCGGCAGGCTGTTCCTGCGCACGGCGTACAAGACCGCGGGCATCGAGATCGCGGCCATCAACGACATCACCGATGCCAAGACCCTGGCCCACCTGCTGAAATACGACTCGGTGTTCGGGATTTTCCCGGAAGAGGTCGGCCACGGCGACGGCTTCATCAGCGTCGCCAACAGGAAGATCAGGGTTTCGGCCGTCAAGGATCCCGCCGCCCTGCCGTGGAAGGAGCTGGGCATCGACCTGGTGGTGGAGTCGACCGGCCTCTTCACCAAGCGGCCCGAAGCAGAGAAGCACCTGCAGGCCGGGGCCAAAAAGGTGCTGATCTCGGCGCCGGCGACCGATCCCGATGTCACCATCGTCCTGGGAGTCAACGACGGCGACTATGACGGCACGAAGCACCACATCGTCTCCAACGCCTCCTGCACCACCAACTGCGTGGCGCCGCTGGCCAAGGTGCTGCACGACCACTTCACGATCCTCAAGGGCAACATGACCACCATCCACGCCTACACCAACGACCAGCGCATCCTCGACCTGCCGCACAAGGACCTGCGCCGGGCGCGGGCGGCCGGCCTCTCCATGATCCCCACTTCGACCGGAGCCGCCAAGGCCGTGGGGCTGGTCATCAAGGACCTGCAGGGCAAGCTGCACGGGACCTCCATCCGCGTCCCCACCCCCGACGTTTCGGTGGTCGACCTGGTGGTCGCGGTGGCCAAGGACACAACGGTGGAAGAGGTGCGCCAGGTGATCGAAAAGGCCGCCAGCGGCCCGCTGCGGGGGATCATGGGCTACACCTATGAGCCGCTGGTATCGATCGACTTCAAGGGCGACGAGCGCTCCTCGATCATCGACATGGACAACATCCTGGTCGTGGAAAAGAACCTGATCAAGGTGCTGGCCTGGTACGACAACGAGTGGGCCTATTCCTGCCGCGTGCGCGACCTGATCCTCAAGATGGCGGCGGGCTGACATGGCCAAGAAAGCGGTCCAGGACGTCCCCGTCAAGGGCAAGCTCGTTTTCGTGCGCAACGATTTCAACGTGCCGCTGGGCGCCGCCGGCGAGATCACCGACGACACGCGCATCCGGGCGTCGCTGCCCACGCTCCGCTACCTGCTGGAGAGCGGCGCCCGCGTCGTCTGTTCCTCGCATCTGGGCCGGCCCAAGGGCGAGGTGATCCCCGACTGCAGCCTGGCGCCGGTGGCCAAGCGCCTCGGCGAGCTCATGGGCAAGACCGTGGCCTTCTGCCCGGAAACCGTGGGCGCGAAGGCGGAAAAGGCCAAGGCCAGGCTGAAGCCCGGGCAGCTCCTGCTGCTGGAGAACCTGCGCTTCCATCCCGGGGAGACACGCAACGATCCCGCTTTCGCCGCCGAGCTGGCCCGGGGGATTGATCTGTACGTGGACGATGCGTTCGGCGCCTGTCACCGCGCCCATGCCTCGATCGACGCCATCACCCGCTGCGTGCCTCTGGCCGTGGCCGGCCTATTGCTCAAGAAGGAAATAGATTCCCTGCGCCTGGCCGCGGACGAGCCCGCCCGCCCCTATCTGGTCATCCTGGGCGGCGCCAAGGTCAGCGACAAGATCCCGCTGCTGAAGCACCTGGTGACCAAGGCCGACACGATCCTCGTCGGCGGCGCCATGGCCTATACCTTCCTGAAGGCGCGGGGCATGCATATTGGCTATTCCAAGGTGGAGGACGAGTGCCTCGACACCTGCCTGGAGATCCTGCGCCGGGCCGAGGCCGGAGGCGTGCGTTTCCTCCTGCCCATGGACCATATCGCCGCCACCAGGGCGGAAGCCAATATCACCGTGCGCATCATCCGCCCCGGCGAGGAAATTCCCGGCGAAATGATGGGGCTGGACATCGGTCCCGAGACCGTTGAAGCCTACGAGGCCGAAATCGCCCGCGCCCGGCTCGTCTTCTGGAACGGCCCCATGGGCGTGTTCGAGGTCGACACCTTCAGCGGCGGCACGATGGCCATCGCCTTGGCCATGGCCGCCAGCCAGGCGATGACCATCATCGGCGGCGGCGATTCGCTGGCCGCGGTCAGCCAGGCCGGCGTGGCCGAGCGCATCGGCCACATCTCGACCGGCGGCGGGGCGTCCCTCGAGTTCCTCGCGGGCGACAAGCTGCCGGGGATCGAAGCGCTGGCGGAGGCATGATGGCCAGGGAGTATTTCATCGCCGGCAACTGGAAGATGTTCAAGACGGCCGATGAAAGCCGGCAGTTCGTCCAGGAGCTGGCACGATCGTTCGCGCCGGTTGCCGGGCTGACCGTCGCCGTCTTCCCGCCCTTCACCGCGCTGGCGTCCGTCCAGGGACTCGACCCCAGGGTGCACATCGGCGCCCAGAACATGTTCTACGAGGCGCAGGGGGCCTTTACCGGCGAGATCTCGCCGCGCATGCTGCAAGGGCTGGCCGAGTATGTTTTGCTCGGCCATTCCGAGCGCCGGGAGATTTTCCATGAGAGCGACCGGGACGTGAACCGCAAGCTGCTGGCCGCCCTGGGCGCCGGGCTCAAGCCCGTCCTGTGCGTCGGCGAGACCCTGCCCGAGCGCGAGTCGGGGCAGACTCTGGAAAAGGTCCTGCGCCAGCTGGAACATGGGCTGGCCGGAGTGGCTGGCGGGGACTGGCCGAATGTCACCGTGGCCTACGAGCCCATCTGGGCCATCGGCACCGGGCGCAACGCCACGCCGGGGCAGGCCCAGGAGGTGCACGGCGCCATCGCCCGCTGGCTTGCCGGCAAGGCCCCGGGCATCCCGGTCAAGGTCCTGTACGGCGGCTCGGTCAAGCCCGACAACAGCCTGGAGCTCCTTTCCCAGGCGGACATCTCCGGGGTCCTGGTCGGCGGCGCCTCCTTGAACGTGGAGTCTTTTTCTGCTATAATCCAATGCGGATTGACACTTCTGGGCGCATAGGAGGCAACGTGGAAGGCGTCTTACTGTTTTTTCATATAGTCGTATGCCTGCTGCTGGTCATCGTCGTCCTGCTGCAGAGCGGCAAGAGCGCCGACCTGGCCGGGGCGTTCGGCGGCTACGGCAGCCAGTCGACCTTCGGCCCGCGCGGCACGGCCACGCTGCTCTCCAAGATCACCACGACGCTGGCCATCCTGTTCATGGTGACCTCGCTGCTCCTCCAGGTGCTGGCCGCCGGCAAGAACCGCTCCGGCTCGGTGCTGCCCAAGGAAAAGCCGGCGCAATCGCAGCCGCTGAAGCCGGCCAGCCCGGCTCCCCAGCCGCAGCCGCAGGATGTGCCGGCCAAATAGGCCGGGATCGCTCAGCTTCAAGCTGTTTTCAAGGACCACGTTTTCACATACAGGCCGAGGTGGTGTAATTGGTAGACACGCAAGCTTGAGGTGCTTGTGGGCATTTGCCTGTAGGGGTTCGAGTCCCCTCCTCGGCAGGAATGGAGAGGTGCTGGAGTGGTCGAACAGGGCTGCCTGCTAAGCAGTTATCCGGGGTAAACTCGGATCGTGGGTTCGAATCCCACCCTCTCCG
>JALOLC010000017.1 GCA_025456175.1 Acidobacteriota bacterium
TACGGCGCCGACGCCCGGTTCCTCAAGGACATCGGCATGCACGGCAAGGGGCTGGAGCAGTCGGAGTACCAGTCCAAGGAGTCTCTGGCCCAGCAGGGCGGCTACTACCTGACCAACAAGGGGCCGCAGCACGACGAAGCCTGGCTGATCTTCATGGACATGGTCAACAACCAGATCCCCACCTTCGAGAAGAAGGCCGAAGCCCTGCATTACTTCCCCATGTTCCGCACCTGGTTCGGGCTGCAGGGCCTGTGCAAGCTGCCCTGGAACGATGTTGAACCGGCCGACAACGCCAAGCATGCCGAGCCCAACAAGGTACCCGAGCACGTGCAGAACTACGTCGACATCTACAACGCCATCACCGGCGAGAGAATCGACAAGGAGGAGCTGATCCGCCAGTCGGAGCGCGTCTACAACTTCCAGCGCGTCTTCAACCTCAAGATGGGCCATGGCAAACGGCCGGAGGATTACCCCCCCTACCGCGCCATGGGCCCGGTGACCATCGAGGAGTACGAGTCGCGCGCCGAGCGCTACGACAAGGCCCTGCGCGAGAAGCAGAACATCGATCCGACGGGAAAGAGCACCGCGGAGAAGATCACGCTGCTGCGCCAGTACCGCGAGGCGCAGTACGAAAGCCTGATCGACGCCGTCTTCAAGCGCCGCGGCTGGTCCAAGGACGGCGTGCCCACGGTCGAGCACCTGCAGAAAATCGGCATGGACCTGCCCGAGGTGATCGCGCTGGTAAAAAAGCACCTGTAGGCAGGCAAGGGGAAATGACAGCAGCGACCGTTTTTCCAGGGCCAACCGGCGCCGGCCGTCCCGGAACCGGCGGGAATCCATGCTGGAAATCCTGATTACGATCTCGATCGTCGGCTTGATCGCCGGCATTGTCTTTTCCGTACCGGTGGCGGGGCCCATCAGCATCTTTGTCGCCTCCCATGGCCTCAAGGGCAATCTCAGGTACTGCGCCATGGCCGCCGTTGGCGCGGCGATCGTTGACTTCGCATACTGTTTCATCGCGGTCTTTTGCTTCACCCAGTTGTACGCCCTGTACCAGCACATCATCCATGTCATTTTCCTGTTGGGATCGATCTTCCTTTTTGTCATCGGCTACAAGATCATGAGGACCAAACTGGAGCTGCCGGGACTGGGAGACGCCGCGGCCGTCCCCCAGCAAACGAAGGAGAAAGGCGGATTCCGGATCGGCTTCATGCTCAACCTGCTCAATCCCTCCCTGTTCATCGGCTGGCTGGTTTCTTCCCTGCTGATCATGAGCATCGTGTCGTCGCTGGGGTTCAACACCGGCGGTCTGGATTCCATCCTGGACCGCAACATGAAGGCCATCCATTCGGCCGGCCATGCTCAATTCGCACCGGCGCCGCCGCAGCCGGTTGAGGTGCAGCTCGCCAAGCCGTCCTTCATGGAAGCGTCGGCGGCCGGCGGCGGCGGGAACGCGCAGAGCTTTTTCAGCTATTCCCTGCTGGTCAGCCTTTGCTACGCCTTTTTCGTGGCCGTGGGAACGATCATCTGGTTCTACTTTTTCTCTTTCCTGCTGGTTACCTACCGCAAGCGCCTGAAAACCGCCACCATCGAACGGCTGATCCGCTCCCTGGGATTCGCCCTGGTGTGCTTTGGCTTGTTTCTATCCTACCAGGCCATCCTGGCCCTGGTCGCTTGAACCATGAGGACCTGACGTGATCAGCGAAGCGGTCATCCTGGCTGCCGGCATGGGCCGGCGGCTGCGCGGCGTGCTGGACGACGCCCCCAAGGGCTTTCTGCAGGTGGACGGCAAGGCGCTGATCGTGCGCTCCATCGAAAAACTCGCCGCCTGCGGCATCCGCCGGATCATCGTCGTGACCGGCTACCGGTCCGATCTTTACGACGGACTGCAGGCCGCCCATCCCGGGCTGGTGACCACCGTGCGCAACGAGCGTTTTGCAGCCACCGGCAGCATGTTCTCCTTGTACTGCGCCCGCGAACGGGTGAGCGGGGATTTCCTGCTGCTGGAAAGCGATTTGCTCTATGAGATCCGCGCCCTGAAGGCCCTGCAGCAGACCGACCTGGACAACGCCATCCTGTTGTCCGGTTTCACCTGTTCCGGCGACGAGGTGTTCGTCGAAACAGAGAAAGGCCTGCTGAAAAGCCTTTCCAAGAAGAGGGCCGACCTTGCGACCGTGGCCGGAGAACTGGTCGGGATTTCCAGGGTCTCGCTGCCACTGTATCAACGGATGCTGGTTGTCGCCGAATCCATGTTCGCGCGATCAATGACGATTGAGTACGAGGAGTGCTTCCGGGAAACGGCGAGGGATTTCCCAGTGCCTTGCCTGAAGCTGGACGACCTGGTATGGGCCGAGATCGACGACGCGCAGCACCTGCGGCGGGTCAACGACGTCATCCTGCCCCTGCTGGCGGCAAAGGAGCAACGCGACCATCCCCGGCCCAATGCCGCGCGCGGCATAAGGAATTTGCCATCATGAAGGTAAAACGCAACATTCTCTTGAACCCGGGCCCGGCGACCACCAGCGACTCGGTGAAGCGGGCCCTGGTCGTGCCGGACATCTGTCCCCGCGAAAAGGAATTCTGCGCGATCGTGTCCTCCGTGCGCTCGCAGCTGCTGCAGGTGGTCAACGCGGAAGCGGACTACGATTGCGTCATCTTCGGGGGCTCAGGCACCGCCTCCGTGGAGGCGGTCATCAGTTCCGTGGTCCCGGCCGGGAAAAAGGTCCTGGTGGTCAGCAACGGGGCGTACGGCACGCGGATGATCCGGATCGCGCAGCGTTACGGGATCGGCGTGATAGCCTACGAGATCCCCTACGGGGACTACCCCGCTGCGGCCGCCGTGGAGAAGCTGCTCCAAGAAAACGTGGGGGAGCTGTCGCATCTGGCCATCGTCCACCATGAAACCACGACCGGCATGCTCAATCCCATCGAGGATTTCCTGCGGCTGGCCAGGCGCTTCCGGCTGGAGATCATCGTCGACGCCATTTCCTCCTACGCCGGCATTCCCATGGACCTGGCGCGGACGGACTACGACTATGTCATCTCCACCGCGAACAAGAATCTGCAGGGCATGGCCGGCCTGTCCTTCGTGATCGCCAAGAAAAGCCTGCTGCAGGATCTCCGCCACCGGCCGCAGCGCTCCTTCTATCTGAGCCTGGGAGACCAGTACGCCTTCCTGGACCAGCACCAACAGATGCAGTTCACGGCGCCGGTGCAGATCATTTATGCCTTGAAGCAGGCGCTCACGGAATACTTCGCCGAGGGCGGGCAGGCACGCTGGCAACGGTACGTGGCCAACTGGGAGGCACTGGTCGCCGGCTTGGCCGGCATCGGGTTCAAGCTGCTCCTGCCTCTGTCCGCGCAGTCCAAGCTGCTGACGGCGGTCAGCGAACCCGCGGATTCGCGATATGACTTTGACCACATGCACGACCATCTCTACGAGCGGGGCTTCACGATCTATCCGGGAAAGGGGGCCAAGAACTCGAGCTTCCGCATTGCCAACATCGGCGACATCGGCGTGGCCGACATCGAAAATTTCCTCCAAGCTCTCAGGGAATACGTTGCCCTGAGAGGCATCCGGAATTTCAGCTGACCATGATCCGTTGCCCCGGGGAGCGGCCAGTCGTTTGCGCGGAGCGCCGGCGCAGCCGATGAAACTGCTGGATGACTATTTCTCGTCGTTGAAGTGCATCTACGTGGAGGAACTGGTCGACCTGTTTTTGCATCGGCCGTTATCGTTTATCCTGGTGAAATTGTTCTATCCCCTGCCCATCTCTCCCAACCAGATCAGCCTCATGGCCCTGCTGGTGGGAATCGGCGGCGGGATTTCATTCGCCCTGGGAACCCCGGGGGGGTTCTTCTGGGGAGCCATCCTCTACGGGCTTTCCAGCGTGATCGACTGCGCCGACGGCATGATCGCCCGCTTGAAAAAAAATGGCACCCTGAACGGGCGCCTGGTCGACGGCCTGGTCGATTACCTGGTCACCATTTCCGTTTTTTTCAGCCTGATCATCGGCTTGTCCAAAGCCACGGCCAGCGGCTGGCTGCAACTGCCCCTGCATCCCCTGCTGCTGGTATCCCTGGCTGGAGCCAGCTTCATCGCCCATGCCGCCATCACCGACAAATACCGGAACCGCTATGAAGCGCATGCCCTGGGCAAGCCGATTTCACCGCAGCTGGAGATCGAGAAATTCTCCCGGGAACAGGAGCGCTTGCGGGGACAAAAATGGCGCTTCTTCGAAAAAGCGCTGATCGCGGCTTACCTGAAATATTCCGTCCTGCAGGTCGGCAAAGGAACCCGGCCGGTTGCCCGCCACCATCCCGGGGAATTCCACCGCTACAACAAGTACCTGGTGATGCTGTGGAACCTGGTAGGGTCTTCCACCCACATCACCATGGTGGTCGTGGCCATGCTGTTGAAGCGGCCCATGATTTTTTTCTTCTACTGCATCGTCCTGGCCAACCTATGGATCGCGTTCATGTTCGCACTGCAAGCCGTCGTCGACAGGAAGCTGCGAATCCGGGAACAGGCGATCGCCTTCAAGCCGTAGCCTGGCGCGGCTGGAGCTCCCCTGCCTGCCCAAACATTTCGGGTCTTTTTCTTGTTGTCGGGGCGGTTTCCCCATCAAGGGGACACGCGTGAACCGCCCTTTCCTGAAAAACCGACAAATACGGGAGGGCTTGAAACCTTCCTCTATCCAATAAGCAAACCCCAAGGCCTTTCATTCTTCTCCGTATTGACATTTCCATCCATATGCATATAGTATACAGATTGGTGATGCAGATGAGAACCACACTGAATATTTCCGAAGACATGCTGGGGGAGATATCCAAGCTTTCCGGGGTGAAGTGCAAGACAGAGATCATAGACAGGGCTCTGCGCGAGATGCTGGACCGGCTGCGTCGGCAGAAACTGAAAGGGGCCTGGGGAAAGATTGCCATCGACCTGAACGTGCGCGAACTCAGGCGCAGAGAACTGGATGAGTGAATACCTGGTTGACACCTCGGTCTGGGTCGAATTCCTGCGTGGCGAGAAAATCTCCATCAAGAAACGACTGGAAAATCTTCTGGATGAAAACCGGGCGGTTGTCACGGGGATCATTCTGGCCGAATTATTGACCGGGATCGCCAATGAAAAGGAGCAGCGTTTTCTGGAAGAATGCTTCCTCGGCTTGCCCTTCTTGGAGGCAACTCGCGAGATATTCGCGACAGCAGGGAAAATGGGAGCTGCTCTTCGCAAAAAAGGGATTACGATGCCCCTCTCCGACCTGCTCATCGCCGCTCTGGCCAAGACGTATTCGCTGACCGTGCTCACCCTGGACAATCATTTCCAGACCCTGGCCCGTCCCGTGGGCGTCCAAATGGAATTGCTGAAAGGATTTTAACATGTCGTCACCGGTATTGACGCTTTTTGGGAAAACGGGAAAAGCAAGCCGACAGTGCTTTGACCGGCAGCCATCACAGGGACTGTTTACAAAAAACTCAAAATCCAGCAAAAAAGGTGCACCATGGCAAAAAAAACATTCGTCCTAGACACCAACGTCATCCTTCACGATTTCGAGTGCATCCACAGCTTCGAGGACAACGACATCGTGATCCCCATCACGGTCCTGGAAGAGCTGGACCAGTTCAAGCGGGGAAGCGACCAGATCAACTTCAACTCCCGGGAATTCATCCGCATTTTGGACACTCTTTCCGGCGACAAGATCGTCAAGACCGGGACGAAGATCAGCCCCAAGGGGGGAAAGATCCGCATCATCACCGAGCACCTGCAGGAGCCGGCCGTGACGGCGGTGTTTACCGAGAACCGGCCGGACCACCGCATCCTGAGCGTGGCCTACTATCTGTCCCGCAAGCAGCGCCCGGGAAACGGCCAGGTCATCCTGGTCTCCAAGGACGTGAACCTGCGCCTGAAGGCCAAGTCCCTGGAGATCGTGGCCCAGGATTATTTCACCGACCGCATCCAGGACATCGACCGGCTGTACACGGGCAAGCGCACCCTGCTCGATTTTCCGGGCGGGATGATCTCGCACCTGTACCATGAGGCGGGCGGGATCGATCCCGTTGAGATCGGTCTCTGCGACCTGCAGCCTCATGAATACTGCATCCTGAAAAACGGCAGCAAGTCGGCCCTGAGCTACCACAATCCCGAATCGGCCCGGCTTGAGCGGATCGAGAAAAAGGCGGCCTTCGGCATCATGCCCCGCAACGCCGAGCAGATTTTCGCCCTCCATGCGCTGACGCACCCCGGCATTCTGCTGGTCACCCTGATGGGCAAAGCCGGGACCGGGAAGACGCTTCTGGCCCTGGCGGCGGCGCTGGAGGTGAGCCGGCAGTTCAGGCAGATTTATCTGGCCCGGCCCATCATCCCCTTGTCCAACCGCGACATGGGTTTCCTGCCGGGGGATATCGAATCCAAACTGGACCCATTCATGCAGCCGCTGTTCGACAATTTGGCGGTGATCAAGCACCAGTTCAATGAGAACTCCACTGAATGCAAGCGCATCAACAACATGCTGGAGGACAAGAAGCTCTGCATCACGCCGCTTTCCTACATCCGCGGCCGCAGCCTCGAGCGCATCTTTTTCATCGTCGACGAGGCCCAGAACCTGACCCCGCACGAGGTCAAGACCATCATCACCCGCGCCGGCGAGGGGACCAAGGTGGTCTTTACGGGCGACCCCTACCAGATCGATACCCCCTACCTGGATGCCCGCTCCAATGGCCTCACGTACCTGATCCACCGCATGAAGGGGCAAAAGATCTATTCGCACATCACCCTGGAAAAGGGGGAGCGCTCCATGCTGGCCGAACTGGCCAGCGATTTGCTATAGAAGAAGACGACAGACGTTAGATATTAGACGTTAGATAGTAGACGTTAGACGTTAGATGTTAGATGCCGGAAAGAAGAAACTATCCCTTCCTATTGCCGTTCTCTTGCTGACGTCTGATGTCTGACGTCTAACGTCTTCTACTAATCGAACACCTTCTCCAGGACCTGGTAGGCGCCGTGCACCGTGCCGACCAAAGCGACGATATCCTTCTCCAGGCACGATTTGCCGGCGGCTTCCAGGAGCCGGGTCACGGCGAGAAGTTTGGCGGCGGCGTCCTGGAACGCCGCGGTCTTTGCTTCCAGGCGCCTGGATAGGGTCGCCTTGGTGATGGCCTCGGCCTTGGCCACCATGTCTGGCGCCACGCCGCAGATTTCAGCGAATTTCTTTTCGGGCAGATACTTGTGGAAGACTACATAGAGGACCTTGTGGTAGGCGTCGACTTCCCTGGCCACCGGGCGGATGGCGCGCACCTGCATTTCGAAGCGCATGTGCAGCAGCTCGGCGGCGTCGAGCAGCGCCTGGTCGTCGGTGCCGGCTACGGCCGTTTTGTAGGCGGCGATTGTTTTGTTGAACTCAACCAGGCCGCTCTCCCAGGCCTGCTTCTTGTCGCGCAGGATGCCGGGCAGCTTGGCGGCGTTGATCCTGGCCATCCCGGCCTCGATCGCGGGCAGGAAGCCGCGCAGCGCCGCGAAGTCCTTGGCCGGGAAGGCGGTGTGCCAGATGGGATAGATCACCTCGTGGAACTCAATGAGCTCCGGCACCGTGCTCTCGGTCTCGGGATCGGGCATATGCTCGGCGGGCAAGCTGGAGCCAATTCCCAGCAATAGGACGATCAACAGGATACGTGTCACTCTATACATGATATTCCTCCATTGTATATCACGTTCTAAGACGTCAGACGTTAGTGGTCAGACGTTAGCAGGAAAGCCGCATTCCCTTGACCTCTGCCCCGGCTGCGTTTTCGCTCATTTCTTCATGATAACATCAAACGTCTACCGTCTATCGTCTAACGTCTTCTTCTAAAGCGAGTTCTCCACCACCTTCACCTTCAGGCGCGACAGGTACTCGGTGATCTTGATTTTCTTGGGGCAGGCCTCCATGCAGTTGAAGATGGTGTGGCAGCGCCAGACGCCGTTCTTGTCATTGACGATCTCCAGGCGCTGGTCGGCGCCGTCGTCGCGGCTGTCGAAGACGAAGCGGTAGGCCTTGAGCAGGGCGGCCGGGCCCAGGTATTCCTGGTTGGGCCACGAGCTCGGGCAGGCGGCGCTGCAGGCGGCGCAGAGGATACACAGCGTCGACTCGCCGATCTGCTCCAGCTGCTCCTGGGTCTGCACAAACTCCTTGTCGGGCAGCGGCTTGTCGACGATCAGGTAGGGTTTGATGCGCTTCAACTTGGCGAAAAAAGGCTCGAGGTCGACGACCAGGTCCTTGATGATCTCGAAGCCCGATAGCGGCTCGATCTTCAGCTTGCTGCCGAAACGGTGGATGGGCGTTTCGCAGGCCAGCACGTTGCGGCCGTTGACTTTCATGGCGCAGGAGCCGCATATCGAACTGCGGCAGGAGCGGCGGTAGGCCAGGGTGCCGTCGTGCCGCCAGTGAATCTCGTTGAGCACGTCGAGGATCGTCGCCTCGTCCTCGACGGAGATGGCAAAATCCTGCCAGCCCGGCTTATCGTCCTTGCCCGGCTGGTAGCGCAATATCTTGACATGGATGTCGATCATGGCCATGGTGCTTTCTCCTTAGTATTTCCGTTCCTGCGGTTGGTACTGCGGGTAGATGACCACCGCTTTGCTGAAGTCCAGGACGATCTTGCCGCTGCGCCGCCAGGCCAGCGTGTGCCGCAGCCAGTCGCCGTCGTTGCGCTTGGGGAAATCGCTGCGGAAATGGGCTCCGCGCGACTCCTTGCGCGCCAGCGCACCCTCGACGATGACCTCCGAGAAGCCGAGCAGGTTCTCCAGTTCCAGAGCCTCGATCAAGTCGAGGTTGAAGGCCTGGCCCTTGTCGTCGACTCCGACTTTCTGGTAGCGCTCCTGCAGCTCCTTGATGACGCCCAGCATCTTGAGCATGTCGTCCTGGTTGCGGAAGACGCCCATGGTTTTGGTCATGTTCTCCTGCAGCGTCAAGCGGATGGGGGCGTGGCGCTCCTTGCCTCCGCCCCACAGGCGGTCGATCTTGCCCTGGGCGGTCTCCAGCGGCTTGCCCGGCAGGTCGGAGAAGGCGTTCTTTTTGCAGAATTCGGTCATATGCACGCCAGCGATGCGGCCGAAAGTGGCCGCGTCCTGCAGCGAATTGGTGCCCAGGCGGTTGGCGCCGTGCAGCGAGAGGCAGGACGCTTCGCCGGCGGTATACAGGCCCTTGACCACCGAGCCGGCGGCGTCCTTGATCACCTCGGTGCGCACGTTGGCCGGTATGCCGCCCATCGAGTAGTGGGCCGTGGGCTGGATGGGGACCGGCTCCCGGATGGCGTCGACCTTGAGGTAGTTCAGCGCCAGATCATAGATCTGCGGCAGGCGCGAGAGGATCTTGTCCCGCCCGAGGTGACGCAGGTCGAGATAGACGTAGTCCTGGCCACCGATGCCGCGGCCCTCGTTGATCTCGGTCTGCTCGGCGCGCGAGACCACGTCGCGCGGCGCCAGCTCCATCTTGGCCGCCGCATAGGTCTTCATGAAGCGCTCGTTCCTGTCGTTGACGATGTAGGCGCCTTCGCCGCGGGCGGCCTCGGAGAGGAGGATGCCGTGCTTGTAGAGGCCGGTGGGATGGAACTGGACGAACTCCATGTCCTCGAGCGGCAGCCCGGCCTCGAGCACCAGGGCCACGCCGTCGCCCGTATTGGCATGGGCATTGGAGGTTACCTTCCAGGCGCGGCCATAGCCGCCGGTGGCCAGCAGCACCGCCTTGGCGTGGAAGATGTGCAGGCCGCCAGCACGGATGTCCCAGGCCACCAGGCCGCGGGCGACGTCGTCCTTGAGCAGCAAGGACAGCACCTGGAACTCGTTGAAGAAGAGGACGTTGTGCTGCAGGCACTGCTCATAGAGGGTGTGCAGCAGCACGTGGCCGGTGATGTCCTGGGCGAAGCACGCCCGGGGAGCGGAGTGGCCGCCGAAGGGGCGCTGGTTGATGCGGCCGTCCTCGGTGCGCGAGAAGGGGACGCCCATGTGCTCGAACTCATAGACGGTCTTGAGCGCCTCGTTGACGAAGCGCTCGATGATGTCCTGATCGGCCAGGTAGTCGCTGCCCTTGACCGTGTCGGCCATGTGGGATTCCAGCGAGTCCTCGCTGACGTTGGCCAGGGCGGCGGCGATGCCGCCCTGGGCGCCGCCCGAATGCGAACGCGTCGGATAGACCTTGGTGATCACCGCGGCGGTCAGCCCGCTCTTGGCCACCTCCAGGGCGGCGCGCAAGCCGGCCAGGCCGGCGCCGACGATCACGGCGTCGATCTTGTGGTATTTCCTTGCTTCTTCGATTTTCATGGTGTCGCTCCTTCAGCCGACCTTCAGGGTGTACAGCTTGATGATGGTCAGGGTGCCGACGAACAGCAGCACCACGCCGACCGTCAGCAGCAGGCAGTACCAGGCCAGGCGCCAGTGCTTGTTGGTGGTGTAGTCCTCCAGGACCGACCAGATGCCGTTCAAACCGTGGTACAGGGCGGTAATCAGGAAGGCGAACTGCAGCAGCGGAAACCACCAGCTCTGGGCCCGCTCCAGCACCTGGCGGTACTCGACCGCGCGCGTGCGGGTGAGGAAGTGGTAGGTGAGAAAGTGGAAAAGGAGCAATACAAAGAGGACAACCGCCGAGAGGCGCTGCAGCAGCCAGGCCAGCGAACCCGTGCGCGACGTCTGCTTGAAATTCTTTTCCATGGCGACCTCCCTAGAACGCGTGGCGCAGGAGCATGAAGGAGCCCAGCGCCCACAGGACGAAGGCCGCGGCAATGAGCGCGACAAACAGCTGCTTGTGCGCCAGCGAGCCCTTGAAGAAATCGACGATGACGATGCGCACGCCGTTGAAGGCATGGAAAAGGATGACCCCCCACAGGCCGACCTCGAGCAGCTTGAACAGGGGGCTGCTGAGGAAGGTCATGACGGCGTTAAAGGTTTTTTCGCCGTGGGTCAGGCTGTGGATCACCCAGATATGCAGGCTCAGGTAAAAAATGAGCGCCAGCCCCGAAAGCCGGTGCAAAATCCAGGCCCAGGAGCCGACGAAGTTGTAGTAGGTGAAATCATAAAAACGCGTTCGTTTGTACAAGCTTCTCCTCCTTCTCGAAAATGCGAAAGAACATTGTAGTATTTTGTCAAGGCAACTTCAACCGCCATTTGACATTTGCCGGGAAAGAAAATACTTTATGGCCATGGAAAGAAAGGCCACCGCCTCATCCAGCGCGACCCCGTCCGTCGAAGCCCTTGCCCTGCGTCACGCGCTGGACAAGAACATGTGGCTGGTGGGCCTGCGCTGGATCTATCCCTGCTTCATCATGGCCTTCTTCCTGGCCTACCGCTTCCTGGCCGCCAGTCCGCTGATCAATCTGCGCGACGCGCTGCTGGTCTTCCTGCTCCCCATCTGCGCCAACTCCCTGTTCCGCCTCGTCGTGCGCCGACTGGAGCGGGCGGCGCGCATCGAGGAGCTCGATCGCGCCGTTTCGCGCCAGCTCGACTTCGACCTGGCGGTCCTGGCCCTGACCCTGTACTTCTCCGGCGGCCTGGAGAGCCCGCTCGTCGCCCTGCTGATCGTCACCATCATGGTCTCCACCTTCCTGGTCGACTACCACCGCGCCTTCCGCTTCACCCTGGGCGCCATGGCGCTGCTGCTGGCCATCGCCCTGCTGCGCAACGGCGCCGCCTCCTTCGCCGGGCCGCCGCTCACGAGCCTGCTGGCCTATTACGTCATGTTCGTCTTCACCTATTCGGTCGCCGGCTACCTGTCGCGCAACCTGCACAAGAACGAAGACCTGCTCAAGGAGCTGCTGCGCCAGACCCGCGAGTTGTCGGTCACCGACGGGCTGACCGGCCTGTACAACCAGATGCATTTCTTCGAGCTTCTCGAGCGCGAGACCCGCCAGTCGCAGCGCCACGGTTTGAGCTATTCGCTGATCATGTTCGACGTCGACCACTTCAAGAACTTCAACGACCACCACGGCCACCTGCGCGGTTCCGAGACGCTGCGGGCGATCGCGGCCATCATGAAGCGCAAGTTCCGCTCCACCGACCTGCTGGCCAAGTACGGCGGCGACGAGTTCGTCATCATCCTGCCCCAGACCGACAAGGTCGGGGCCTACCTGGCCGCCGAGCGGCTGCGCGAGAGCGTCGAACGCGAGCCCTTTCCCGGCGCCGAGACCCAGCCGCAGAAAAAAGTCACCCTATCCATCGGCCTGGCCACTTTTCCCGAGCACGGGCTGAGCGACGACGAGATCCTGAACCACGCCGACAAGGCGCTGTACTTCGCCAAGGAGTCGGGGCGCAACCGCTCCGTCATCTACCATGAAAACATCGAGAAAGAGATCGAGGAGATGCATTGAAACCGCGACCGGAGACGCCCATGGCCGCTGAGCGCGCCAGCGGCCTGCTGCTGCACGTCACATCACTGCCCGGCCGCTTCGGCTGCGGTGTCATGGGACGCGAAGCCGGGGAATTTCTCGGCTTCCTGGCCGCCAGCGGCCAGTCCTACTGGCAGGTGCTGCCGCTGGGACCGGTGTGCCCGCACTGGAATTTCTCCCCCTACTCGTCGCCATCGACCTTCGCCGGCAACGAGATGCTGGTCGACCCCCGGGAGCTGCATTCCCGCGGCTGGATCTCCGCCGCCGAACTGAATGCGGGCGAAGCCGGACGGCCGGGAGACTTCTGTGATCTGGAGGCGGCGGCCGCTTTCAGCGCGGCGTGGCTGGAGGCGGCCGCTCCGCGTTTCTTCGCCACTACCGACCGGGCAACGGCCGTGGCCTTTGCACGCTTCTGCTCCGCGGAAGAGAACTGGCTCAATGATTACGCCCTGTTCCGGGCGCTGGCCGATCGCTTCGGAACCTTTCAATGGACCGCCTGGCCCGCAGACATTGCCCGCCGCGAGCCGCAGGCCATCGCCCGCTGGCAGGATGAACTGCAGGCACCCATCCGGCGGCGCAGCTTCGAGCAGTTCCTCTTTTTCGCGGGCTGGCGGGAACTGAAAACGGAAGCCAACCGGCAGGGCGTGCGCCTCATCGGCGACATCCCCTTCTACGTGAACTTCGAGAGCGCCGACGCCTGGGCCTGCCCGGAGATCTTCGAAGTGGATGCCGCTACCGGGCTTCCGGCGGCAGTGGCCGGGGTCCCACCCGACTATTTCAGCCCGACCGGCCAGCGCTGGGGAAATCCGCTCTACCGCTGGCAAGAGGGGGGGAAACTCCACGCCCCGACCCTGGAGTGGTGGATCCGGCGCATCCAGCACCTGCTGCGGCTGGTCGACGTGCTGCGCATCGATCATTTCCGCGGCTTCGAAAGCTTCTGGGCGATTCCGGCTGCTGAGCCGAGCGCGATCAATGGCCAATGGCGGCCCGGTCCGGGAATGGATTTTTTTGCGGCCCTGAAGGAAAAACTGGGCGATCTGCCGCTGGTGGCCGAGGACCTCGGCGAACTGACCCCCGGGGTGGAGGCCCTGCGCGACCGCCTGGGCTTCCCGGGCATGAAGATCCTGCAGTTCGCCTTCGACGGCCAGCCCGCCAATCCCTATCTGCCCCACAATTACCAGAACACCAATGGCCTGGTCTACACCGGCACCCATGACAACAACACCAGCAACGGCTGGTTCTACGGGGGAGAGACCAACGAGGCAACCAAGCAGGCCGTCCTGGAGTACATGAACCTCGGCCACCGCGACGAGTTTCACTGGCAGTTCATCCGCCTGGCCTTGCAGTCGGTGGCCCGGCTGGCCGTATTGCCCGTCCAGGACCTGCTGGGCTACGACGAGCGCTTTCGCATGAACACCCCGGGCCGGGCCGACAACAACTGGCTCTGGCGCCTGACACCCGGGGCGCTGACAGCGGAGATCGGCAGGCGCCTCCTGCAACTGACCGAGCTGTACGGCCGGCGGCTGCCAACATGAGCGCTGTCCCTGATTTTTCCACTTTCCGGCCGATTGTCCTGAAAAAAGGACAGTATCCAATCGCCGTGCTTGGCAAGGAAATTGCTTCCTTTATGGCGAGGAGGTCAACATGAAACAGACCTTAATTGCAATCGTTGGCTTGCTGCTGCTGTCGGGTGCCTGCTGGTCCGACGATTTGGGAGCAAACGCCGATGATGCCAAATATTACGACAACGCCAAGGTCGTGCGCATCAAGAGCGTGGAGGGCGAGGGATTCGTCCGGCGCTCCTATGACGAGGGCGACGAGGAAGCCGTTCCCAATCTGCCCCTGTTCGAAAAAGACACCCTGGGCACCACCGACGGCCGCCTGGCCGTCTACCTGGGCCGGATGAATCACCTGCGCCTCGACGGCGACACCGTCGTCGTGCTGGAAAAGATCCCCCAGCTGAGCCGAGCCGACCTGAACCTGCGCCTGGAAGCGGGAAGCATCTACCTGGAGATCGAGAGCTTGGACGGTGAAAAGAGCATCGAGATCCAGACACCGGACTGCGGCGTCTTCCTCCTGGACAAGGGCGTTTACCGCGTCAACGTCGTGGCGAACGAGATGACCCAGGTGATCGTCCACGAGGGCATCGCCGAGGTGGCCGGCACCGAAGACAGCCACAACGTCCGCGAGAACCAGAAGATCGTCATGGCACGCGGCGCGGTGGAAGAGCGCCCATATTACTTCTACGCTTCGGAGAAGGACGGATTCGACCGCTGGAACGAGGAGCAGAACCGCGAGCTGGGCTACGCCCGCTACGGCACGTCCCGCTACCTGCAGAGCGGCTACGAGGACTACGAGTACGAGCTGTCGCGCTCCGGGCGCTGGTCCTACCGATCCGAGTACAATTCCTATGTCTGGAGTCCCTACCATTCCGGCGCCGACTGGATGCCTTATGCCAACGGCCGCTGGGTGTGGAATCCCTACTACGGCTACGTGTGGACATCCTACGACACCTGCGGCTGGTTCACCCACCACTACGGCCGCTGGCACTGGGATTACTCCCTTGGCTGGTACTGGATCCCCTCCTACCACTGGTCTCCGGCCTGGGTCTCCTGGTTCTGGGACGACCATCACTACGGCTGGTGCCCCCTCAGCTGGTGGAACCGGCCGGTGGTCATCATCCAGAACCGCTGGGACCGCCATTACGACTACCACCGCGGCATCCCGCGCCATTCCCGCTCCACCATCATCATCCGCAAGAACGAGCTCGCGGCCTCCAACATCCACCGCGTGGCCATCCGCAAGGACACGCTGGCCCAGGGCGGCAGCATCGCCTTCCGCGGCAAGGCGCCCGCCGAGCGTCCGCTGCACAGCAAGGTGACGGTGATCAACGCCCGCGGCCGCTCCGTGACCTACAAGCAGGGCGGCGTCGTCAGCAGCGAGAAATACCGCGCCCAGGGCGCGGACATCAAGAGCGGCGTATTCAAGTACAGCCCGGCCGACGGCGGCGAGGGAACGGCGCGCGTGCTGCGCAAGGGAACGGACGAAGCCGGCGGCGCCTACTACCGCTCGCGCAGCAACGGCGAAGCGAACAGCGGCAAACGGGCCCGCTACTCATCGGGCTCCGAGAGCTCTGCCGGGAGCAGCACCAAGCGCAGCAAAAGCGACAGCCAGGGCGGGAGCGGCGAAAGCGCCTATCGCAGCAAATCGGGCAGCTCCTCTTCCTCCTCGTCCTCCTCCTCATCCTCCAGCGGCACGGCCAAGAAAAAGAAGAAAGGCGCGCCTTCCTATTTCTCAAACTCGGGTGCCGGCGCTTCCGACCATGACGGCAACGGCAGCGAGGCGGGATCCTTCCGCCGCCGCTCCGTTGCCAGCAGCGGCTATACCCAGCGCCAGTACGGTTCCTCCCTCGGCGGCGAAACCATCTCGTCCAGGCCAACCCGCCGCACCCTCGGCAGCATTGTCTCCTCCCGCGACCAAGAAACAGCCGGAACCAGCTACCGCGGCCGCAGTTCCAGCAGCCCTGCCGGCGCCATGGGAATGGCCAACGCCCGGTCGCATGCTTCGGGTTCCTCCGTCCGCTCGTCCGGGAGCTATTCCAGCTCTTCCCATTCCTCCTCCGTCGGCGGCCGCGTCTCCCACTCCAGAGGCTCGGCCAGCTCAGGCGCTTCAACGTCGCGTTCCGTCAGCAGCTCCTCTTCATCCGCCCGCGGCTCCAGTAGCAGCAGCCGGACGGCGAAGAAAAAATAGCCTCGCTCTTGGCCAGGGGAGCCGGAAGGCCTCCGGTTCCCCTTTGTTTTCACGTGCTCAACGCCAGGCGGTCGCCGTCCAGTTTCCGCGGCGCTACCCCGCGCAGACGCCAACATGATCACTCCGGACTTTTTTTCCCCTTGGCCTTCTGTTATAATGAATTTCGGCATACGAATGGAGAAAGCGCATGAAGATATTCCTGGACACGGCCAGCGTCACTGAGATCCAGAAGGCCTTGACCTATGGCGTCATCGACGGCGTCACCACCAACCCCAGCCTGGTCGCCAAGGAGGGACGGGAGTTCGTCCCCCTGATCCGGGAAATCACGGCGCTGGTGCCCGGCCCGGTTTCGGTGGAGGTGACGGCCAGCACGCCGCAGGAGATGATCGCCCAGGCCGAGACGTACGCGGCCATCGCCGCCAACGTGGTCATCAAGGTGCCGGTCAACCTGGAGGGGCTGCAGGTGGTCAGGACGCTCTCCAAGCGCGGCATTCAGACCAACGTCACGCTGATCTTCTCCCCCTCCCAGGCGCTGCTGGCCGCCAAGGCCGGGGCGACCTACGTCTCGCCGTTCGTCGGCCGCGTCGACGACATTTCCGGCGAGGGCATGGCCCTGGTCAAGGACATCGCCCACATCTACGGCAACTACCGCATCGCCACCGAGATCATCGTGGCCTCGGTGCGCCATCCCCTGCACGTCGTGGAGGCCGCCCGCATCGGCGCCCACGTGGCCACCATCCCCTTCGCCACCCTGGCGCAGCTGCTGCATCATCCTCTCACCGCCGCCGGCATGGAACGCTTCCTCAAGGATTGGGAAAAAGTGAAGCGCTGAAATATGAAGAAACGGGCCAGGGTCCTGATCGGTTTTTTTTTATACTTTTGCTGTGCGGCGGCGCCTATTACGGGACCAAGTATTACGTTTACCGCCTGATCGTGCGCGACGGCAACGTCGCCATCCGCTTCAGCGACCTGCGCCTTTCCCTCTTCCCGCTGGGACTTGAGATCCGCAACATCAAGGACTTTCCCATCATCGACGAAAACCTGGTCTCGTTCGCCGGCGTCAACGTCTACCTGCCGCCGGCATCGCTGTTCATGAGGAAGAAAGCGATCAGCATCGAGATCGACCGCCCCCAGTTCGTGCTCCACGATAGCCTGCTCCAGGGCCGGGACCGGAAACAGGGCCCCAAATCGTCCTTCAGCATCCACCGCGTCCGCATCCGCCGGGGCGAGCTCCACTTCCGGGGCCGAAACATCGAGTGCCGGCTCCTCGACTTCAACCTGCAATCGGGAAACATCATGGAAGCGCTCTCCTTCCGCATCGACTCGCCGCACCTCAAGGTCACCCTGCCCGTCGGCGGCGAACCGCTGACGCTGGAAGGGAACCTGGCCGGTGAGGCACGCCGGCACGGAACGTCCTGGAGGATCAACGCGCTGACCTGGCAGACCCGCGAGGTATCCTTCCATCTCAACGGCCGCATCCTGGACGACGGCTCCTTCCAACTCGGCGTTTCCGCTCAGGGCAACCCGGAGAACATCCTGCGCCCGCTGCTCGACGAGCTAACCGTCCGCGGGCTGATGTACGCCGAAGTCCGCATCGCCGGCGACGCCAAGCGCGCCGTGCGCGTCACGGCCGACTTCTCCTCCCCTTCCTGCCGTATCCTGGAAAACCGTTATGCCAATCTCACCGGGCGCCTGCGCGGCGGCAGCGCCAGCCCCGTTCTGGAGCTGGAGGCCGAGGTCGGCACGGAACTGGGAAAGGCCTTCGTGCGGCTGCAGGGCCGCGGCCGGGAGACGCGCGTCGAACTGCGGGACCTTCCCGCCGCCCACATCGCCGAGATCCTGGAAATCGCCAGGGACGCCCCGCTGGCCGGAATGGTCCGCAGCGGTACGATCGAATTCAGCCCCGGCTTCATCCGCGGCCACGCCGACCTGGACGCCGCGCCCAACCAGCCGCTCAACCTGCCTTTCGTGGCCAAGGGCAGCATCGATTTCCAGCGCGACAAGCGGGGCCGTCAGACCACGTTCTCCGGGGAGCATCTGCAGTTCAGCGGCGGCGAGCTCAGCATCAACGGCAGGATCGACTCCCGGGCACGTACTTCCGAAATCCGCATCGACACCGCGCTGAAAAACCTGGAAAACATCGCCCCCTATGCCGACCATTATCTGGACATCAACCTGCTGCCCTGGAAGCTGTCCGGGGGCAACGGTGCCATCGCCCTGACGCTAACCAAGCACCCCGGCCGCAAGCGCATCACCAGCCGCCTGCGCCTGAGCGATTTCCAGGCCAACCGCCAGCCCATCGGAACGCTGCAGGGCGAGGTCCAGCATACCGCCCCGGTGACCAGCGGCGCCTTCACCATCCGCGCACCCGATCTGAGCGCCAGCGCCGAGCTGGCCATCGCCGATCGGCGCACGACCTTGCGCTTTCGCAACGTGACGGGAGAATCCGGGAAGATCATGAGGATCCTGGGACTGAACCTGGCTCTGCGCGGCTCCATCGCCGGCGACTTCAGCTATCATGCCGGCAACGCACTGCCCGCGCCCGAGGTGGAAGGCCGTTTCACGGCCTTGCGCCTGGCGCTGATGGGCTACGATCTGTCCCGGGTCCAAGGAGTGCTGCGCTCCAACCTGCAGGGCATCGATCTGCAGGAACTCACATTCGACTACAAGGGCGGCCAAGCGCAGGCCGGGGTCCTCATCGATTTCGGGCTGAAGCGCTTCGATCTGCAGGGCCGCATCCGCAACATCGACGCCGCCCTCCTGCAGCCGGAATTCAGCGGCCGCGGCGACATCGAGTTCGACGGCCGCGGCGAGTTCCTCAAGGACCCGCTAACGGTTTCCTATCAGTTCCGCGACATGCACTATTTCGCCGACCGTCCCTTCGGTCTTGGCGGCACGGCCACGATCCTCACCGACTTTTCCGACTTCAGCCTGAAGGCCAGCGGCGAAGCGTCCCACGGGGGCGGCCCCTCCCCGTTTGCCGCCGAGATCGGCCGCAGCGGGAAGCGTCTGGAGGGCTCGTTTACCTTTAACCTCACCAACCTGGACCAGCTCATCCCCTGGCGGAACAACGTCGGCGGCATGCGCCTGTTGGGACAGATCTACAGCGGCGCCGACGGCAGCCTGCACAGCCGCGGCGTGGCCGTTTTTTCCGGGCGCACCCTCTCGCTGCCGAGCTTTTCCCACACCCTGGACAATTTCCAGGGCACGGTCACATTCTCTGACCAGGCCTTTTCCCTGCAGTCGCTGAGCGGCGAAATGGGCGGCGGCAAAGTGGAGGGCGGCGGTCTCCTGGTCATCGACGGCGGTCAGCTGCGCAGCCTGATCTTCAATTTCAAGGGCAAGGAACTGAACATTTATCCCATGGACCGCACCTCCTGCCTGGTCGACCCCGATCTGACCCTGCGCTACGTGGACAAACAGCTGCTGCTGTCCGGGACGCTGAACTTCCAGGCGGTCGAATGGCAGCGTGAGATCGACGAGCCCATCGTCTTCAGCACCCGCTCGGAGCTGACCACCGCCGAGTCCAAGATCCGCGAACTGCTGCGGCTGGACATCGCCATGAACGGCGAGAACTTCCAGATGCGCAACTCGCTGGGCCGCATCCAGGGGCGCTTCATGCTGCGCCTCAGCGGCACGGCCAGTTTTCCGATCCTGAAAGGCACCTGCGAAGGCCGCCAGGGCGAGATTTACCTGTCCGACCGCCCATTCAACGTACTGAAGGCCAAGCTGGTTTTCAACAACAACTATCGCATTGATCCGCTGATCCACGTCGAGTCGGAGGCGTTCATTCAGAGCTATCGCATTCGCTTCGACATCCGCGGCAGCACATCGCGCGCCCAGCCCGAACTGAGCGCTTCACCGCCGCTGCCCACCCAGGACATTCTCGCCCTGGTCTCGCTGGGCGAGGTGTTCGAACGCACGGGCTCCTCGGAGGTCAGCTCGCAGCAGGGCGGCACCGCCATGGTCACCAACAAGCTGACCGAGGAAATCAAGAACCGGGCCAACAAGCTGCTGGGGATCAACCTGCTGCGCATCGATCCCGTCCTTTCCGATCAATCCTCGCTGGATACCTCGCGGCTGACCATCGGCAAAACGATCTCCAAGGACCTGGTGGTTGTCTATTCCACCAACCTCTCCACGTCGCGCCAGGAGATCTTCTACCTGCAGTACCAGCTTTCACCGTCGATCTCGCTCATCGCCATGCGCAACGAGGAAGGCCGTTACAGCCTTGACCTGCGCCTGCGCTCCCGGCGCTGAGGATGCCATGAGCAACCGCCGCGCCGTTTGGCTTTCGTTGCCGCTGCCGGCCCTGGCCGCGTTGTTCCTGCTGCTCGCGGGCCGCCTGCCTGCCGCCGCCCCCCCATGGCAAAACCACACGGTCCGGCAGGTCTTCATGCTGAACGGGGACGAAAAGATGGATCCCCGCCTCCTCCCCTACCGTCCATTGGTCGTAGTTCGCGCCGGCGATCGCTACCAGTACCGCCGGGTCCGCCAGAGCATCGAGAACCTGAACCGCACCGGCGTGTTCTCTGCCATCGAGGTCAAGGTCCAGCCCGTGGCGGGGCTGCAGCTGGACGTGTTGTTCATCCTGCGCAGCAAACCGGTCAT
>JALOLC010000018.1 GCA_025456175.1 Acidobacteriota bacterium
CATCGCGTCGCCATAGGAGAAGAAGCGATACTTCTCGGCAATGGCCTGTTTGTACGCTTCCTGAAGCAGCTCCATGCCGGCGAAGGCGCTGGCCAGGATGAAGAGCGAGGATTTCGGCAGGTGGAAATTGGTGAGCAGCTTGTCGACCAGGCGGAAGCGGAACCCGGGGTAAATAAAAATGTCGCTGACAAATTCCGTGCGCGGCGCGGGCAGCAGGGCGTAGCTCTCGAGCGAGCGCACCGAGGTCGTGCCCACCGCCAGAAGACTGCCTCCCGCTTCTTTCAACGCCGCCATGGCTCGGGCCGTTTCCGGGGGGACGTGGATGCGTTCGCTGCCCATGCGGTGGCTCCCGATGTCCTCGACCTCGATCTTCTGGAACGTGGCCTCGCCCACCTCCAGGGTGATCTCCAGGAGGGCGTGCGTTGCGCGCACGGCGGCCAGCAACTCCGCGGTGAAATGCAGGCCGGCCGTCGGCGCGGCAATGGAACCGGGTTCCTTCGCGTACACCGTCTGGTAGCGCTCAAGGTCAAAAGCGCGCCGGACCATCGCCTCGCGAGCCTTGCGCTTGATGTAGGGGGGCAGCGGGGCGAAGCCCTGCCGGAACATGTGTTCGCAGTCGCGGTCAAGGCGCAGGACGCGCCGTCCGCGCTCCCCGCCGGCGAGCACCTCTCCCCGCCCCCCGCCCGCGACGCTGAATACGGCCCCGGGCGTGAAGCGCGCCGCCGGCTGGCACAGGACCTCCACCAGGTTGCCGTCGAGCTCGCGGACCACCAGCATCTCCGCCGCATGGCCGTCCACCTCGCCCAGGAGCCGGGCCGGGACGACGCGCGTATTGTTCATGACCAGAAAGTCGCCGTCCGCCAACAGCTGGGGCAGCTCGGCGAAGCGATGATGGGCGACCGTGCCCTTGGCACGGTCGAGCCGAAGCAGCCGCGAGCCGTCGCGGCGTTCGGCCGGGTAGCGCGCGATCAGTTCCGGCGGCAGAGCGAAATCAAAATCGCCCAGTTTCATTGCAGACGAAAAACGCCCTACGTGATTCGTAATTCGTGATTCGTGGTCCGAAACAGCATGAGGCCGATCGATTGCCAGCACTCGTCACTTGTCACTCGTCACTTGTCACTAGGGTCCATCGAGTTGCTCGCTGACGCTCTTAGTTCGTTGAGTTTCTTGCTAACACTACCACAAACACCATCACTATTCTTCTTCTTCCTTGACCCGGCCTTCCTTTACGGCCTCGTCGATGATCTTCTTCTGCAGGTGACCGGGGACTTCCTCGTAGTGCGAGAACTCCATCATGTAGCTGCCGCGACCGCCGGTGATCGAGGTCAGGGTGGGCTCGAAGTCCAGCATCTCCGCCATGGGCACCGCGGCCTTGACCACGTGGTTCTTGCCCTTGATCTCCATGCCCTGGATTCTGCCGCGCCGGCCGCTGAGGTTGCCGTTGATCTCGCCCATGAACTCCTCGGGGATGACCACCTCCACCTTGACCACCGGCTCGAGAATCGTGGGCTTGGCCGCTTTCATGGCCATCTTGAAGGCCATGGATGAGGCCATTTTGAAAGCCATGTCCGACGAGTCGACTTCGTGGTGGCTGCCGTCGTACAGCTCGATCTTGAAGTCGACCACCGGGTAGCCGGCGAGCACGCCGTGGTTCTTGGACTCGATGATGCCCTTCTCGATGGCCGGGACGAAGTTGCGCGGGATGGACATGCCGGTCAGGGCGTTGACGAACTCAAAATCGCCCCCGCGCGGCAGGGGCTCCATGCGGATCAGCACGTGGCCGTACTGGCCGCGGCCGCCGCTCTGCTTCTTGTATTTCTTCTCCACGTCCGACTTGCCCAGGATGGTCTCGCGGAAGGCGATCTTGGGCGCCTTCATCATCACGTCCACGCCGTACTTGCGCTTCAGCTTGTTGACCACCAGCTCGACGTGCAGCTGGCCGTTGCCCGAGAGGACCAGTTCCTTGGTCTGCGGGTCGCGCAGCATCTTGATGGTCGGGTCCTCCTCCATGATGCGCTGCAGGGCGTTGGATATCTTCCCCTCGTCGCCCCGGGCCTTGGGCTCGATGGCGAAGGAGATGGAGGGGATGGGGAAGACGATCGCCGGCAGCAGGACCTTGTCGGCCTTGGTCGACAGGGTGTCGCCGGTCTGGGTTTCTTTCAGTTTGGCCACGGCCACGATGTCGCCCGCCTGGACCTCCCCGGCCGGCTCCTGTGTTTTGCCCTGCAGCAGGAAGAGCCCGGCCACACGCTCCTCGACCTCCTTGTTGGAGTTGTAATAGAACGTGTCGGGCTTGAAGGTGCCGGATATGACGCGAACGAGCGAGATCTTGCCGGTGAAAGGGTCGGAAATGGTCTTGAAGACCAGGCCGGCGAAGGGGGCGGTTTTGTCGGCCTTGAGCAAGGTGCCGTTCTTGGCCGCCGTGGGCGGGGCTTCGGTCGGCGCCGGACAGTAATCGATCAAGAAATCGAGCAGCTGCTGGGCGCCGCGGTTGGCCAGCGCGTCGCTGACCAGGACCGGGAAGGCGTTGCGCTGGGCCATGGCGCTCTTCAGGCCGCTGCGGATCTCCGCCGTGGAAAGCGAACCCTCGGACAGGAACTTTTCCATCAGCTTCTCGTCGTTCTCGGCGATCTTCTCCAGCAGCGCCTCGCGGCGAACGCCGATCTCGTCCTTCAGCGCCTCGGGCAGCGGGATCTCTTTGCTCTCGCCCTTGTCGTCGGCGCCGAATTGCCAGGCCTTCATCTCGACCAGGTCGACCAGGCCGCTGAAGTCAGGGCCTTGGCCGATCGGCACCTGGACGGCGACCACGTTTTTGCCGAAGGCGGTGATCAGCGAGTCGAGGACCTTGTCGAAGTCGACCAGCTCCTTGCCCATTTTGTTGACCATGAACAGCAGCGGCTTGCCCATCTCGGCCATGCCGTCGAAGATCTTCTCGGTCTGTACCTGGACGCCGTCTTGGGCCGAGACGACCATGACCCCGGCCTCGACGGCCTGCAAGGCCACCATGGTCTCCCAGACGAAATTGGCGAAACCCGGAGTATCGAGCAGGTTTATTTTGATCCGGTCCTTGGTGACGTAGGCCAGCGAAGCCTGGATGGAGATCTTGCGGGCGATCTCCTCCTCGTCGAAATCGGTGACCGTGTTGCCCTGGTCCACTTTTCCCAGGCGGTTGACCATCTTGGTGTTGTACAGCAGGGCCGACACCAGAGTGGTTTTCCCGCTATGGCCATGGCCGACCACGGCCACGTTGCGCAGGTTCTCGCTCAGTATATCCTTCATGTTTTTCCTCCTGGTTTGGTCTCGACTAGCAGGGAGAAATCCGCCACCGACGACAGCAGCTCGTCGATGCGCTGCAGCAGCGCGAGGCGGTTCCGGCGCCGAACGGGGTCCTTGTCCATGACGAGGATCTTTTCGAAGAAGCTGTCCACGATCGGCTTCATTTCCAGGATCTCCGAGCTGGCCTGCAAGTAGTTTTGCTTCAGGATCAGGTCGTCGATGCGCGGCTTGGCCCCCTGGAAGACGTCGGCCAGGAGCTTCTCCTCCTTTTCCTTCAGCGCCGTCTCGGTGAAGGGGCAGCGCTCGTTTTGGCCGATGATGTTGCGCAGGCGCTTGTGCAGCGAGCTCAGCGGATCGGCCATGCCGCTCTCGACCAGTTGGGCCAGCGCCTCGGCCTGCAGGATCTTGTCCAGCACCACCAGGGTGTCCCGGACCATGACGGCGTTGACCACGTCGTAGCGGAGCCGGCGGTGGTCCTTCAGGTAATTCTCCAGCCGGGAGACGAGCAGTTCGCGAATCACCTTGCTGTTCCGCTGCAGTTCGGTTTCATCCTTGGCGAAATGCAGGGCGGCCAGGCGCACCAGCGGCGCCAGGTCCATGGACAGCCGGAAGTCGGCGATGATCTTGATGACGGCGTTGGCGTCGCGGCGGATGCCGTAGGGGTCCTTGGAGCTGGAGACCTTGATGCCCTTGCCGACGAAGCCGGCGATGTTGTCCATGCGGTCGGCGATGGAAAGGATGCCCGCACCCAGATCGTCCAGTTTCTCGTTGGCCAGCCCGCGGGGCTTGTAGTGGCCGTAGATCGCCCTCCAGACCTGGGGCTCCTCCCCGGCCGCCTTCAGGTAAAGGCCGCCCATGATCCCCTGCAGCGAGGGGAACTCGCGCACCATCTTGGTCAGCAGGTCGTTTTTGCAATGGCTGGCGGCCTTGTGCAGCGCGCCGCGCAGGCCGTCCTGGCGCGTCTCGTTGACCAGGAAGTCGACCAGGGCGGCCAGGCGCTCCACTTTTTCGAAATAGGTCCCCAGCTCCTTTTGGAACATGACGTTCTTCAGCAGCCCCTTCAAGGCGAAGTAATCCTCCTTGCGGTCCATGTCCCAGAAGAACTGGGCATCCTCGAAGGCGGCCTGCACGACCTTCTCATTGCCGCGGCTCACCTTGCGGTTCTCATCGGGGATGTTGGCCACGCCCACGAAGTGGGGGGTCAGTTTGCCCGAGGCATCATACACCGGCAGCAGCTTCTTCTCGCGGGTCATGAAGGCGGTGATGATCTCCTCGGGCAAAGCGAGGTACTTGGCGTCGAAGCGGCCGCTGAAGGCAACCGGATACTCGTTGCTGTAGACATAGTAATCCAGCATCTCGTCGTCGCAGGGCACCTGGCATTCCAGTTCCTCCGCGATATCGCGGATTTCGGCGAGGATCTTGGCCCGGCGCTCGTCTTCGCGCAGGATGATGAAATTCTTGCTCAGACCCTCGAAGTAATCCTTGAAGGAGTTGACGTCGAAATAGGCGTCGGACAGCAGCAGGTGCCCGGGTGCCTTGTTGCCCGAGCGCACGCCGGCAAACTCGAGGTCGAGAAGCCGCGTGCCGAACAGGGCCAGGATGCTTTTGACCGGACGGATGAAGGGGACGCGCGAGTCGTTCCAGACCATGGTCTTGGGAAACGTCAGCTGGCGGAGGATGGCCGGGATCGCCGCCGCGATCAGTGCCGCCGCGTCCTGCCCGCCCCCGACCTTGGTGACGCCCAGGTACTTGCCCTTGGGCGTCTCGATCTCCACCACGTCGGACAGCTTGACCTGCTGGAATTCACAAAACTTCTTCAGGGCCACGGTGGGCAGGCCGCGCTCATCGAGGGCGATGCGCTTGGCCGGTCCCAGCACCGTCTCCTCCTGGGTGGCCGTGCGCTCCGGGATCTGGGTCACATGCAGCATCAGGCGGCGGTTGCTGGCCGCGCACTCGCTGGCTCCATGGGCGATGCGCTCCTGCTCCAGCCGGGCCAGGAACAGGTCGCGCAGCTGATCGCGGATGGCGGCGACGGCAGCGGCCGGGATCTCCTCGACCCCCAATTCGAAAAGCAGGTCAGCCATGGTCTTCCCCTTCCGTCTGCTGGACGTATTTCTGGGCGATGCGCGCCGCCAGGCCGCGCATGATGCCCAGCAGCGCCGTGCGCTCGGCCACCGCAATGGCCTTGCGCGCGTCGAGGATGTTGAACGCATGCGAGCACTTCAGCACGTAATCGTAGGCCGGCAAAAAGAGCCCGTGATCGAGCAGCTTCTCGGCCTCCTTCTGGTACTGCCCGAAGAGGCGGCGCAGCATGTCGATGTCGGCGAGCTCGAAGTTATAGACGGAGAACTGCCGCTCCTCCTCCAGCTTCAGCTGGGCATAGGAGACGCGGTTGCCCCAGTCCAGGTCAAAAAGGCTGTTCTTGTTGTCCAAAAACCCGGCCAGGCGCTCGATGCCATATGTGATCTCCAGCGAGTTGGGGTTCAGCTCGATGCCGCCGGCCTGCTGGAAATAGGTGAATTGCGTGATCTCCAGCCCGTCGCACATGACCTGCCAGCCGACCCCCCAGGCGCCCAGCGAAGGCGAGGCCCAGTTGTCGTCGTCGAACTTGATGTCGTGGATGCGGATGTCGACCCCCAGGTAGATCAGGCTGTCCAGGAACAGCAGCTGGCCGTCGGCGGGCACGGGCTTGAGGATGACCTGGAACTGGTTGTGCTTCTGCACGCGGTTGGGGTTCTGGCCGTAGCGCCCGTCGTCGGGGCGGCGCGAGGGCTGCCAGTAGGCCACCTGCCAGGGCTTCTTGCCCAGGACGCGGAAGAAGGTGTCCGGCGACATGGTGCCCGCCCCCACCTCGCCGTCATAGCCCGAGGCGATGTAGCAGCCGCGTTCGGCCCAGAACTCCTGCAGCTTGAGGATGACGTTCTGTACGCTCAATGGAGTTCCCCCTTGCGCCAGCGCAAAACGGGCTTGCGGGCGGCTTGCGTCTCGTCCAGGCGGCGCACCGGCGTGCGGGTCGGAGCCTGGCGCAGCAGTTCGGGGTTCTCCCGCGCCTCGCCCAGGATCACCTTCATCACGGCGATGAAATCGTCCAGAGTCTCCTTGCTCTCGCTTTCGGTCGGCTCGATCATCATCGCCCCGTGCACGATCAGCGGGAAATAGATGGTGAAGGGGTGGACGCCGTAATCAAGGAGGCGCTTGGCGATGTCCAGCGTCTTGACCGGAAGGCCGCTGTCGGAAAAAACCACTTCGTGCAGCGTGGGCGCCTTGTAGGGCAGGTCCAGAAGGCCCTGCAGTTGCGAACGCACATAGTTGGCGTTGAGCACGGCGTCTTCGGCAACGCGCCCGACGTTCTCGCGGCCCAGGGCCATCAGATAGGCCAGGGCGCGGACGATGACCAGGAAGTGGCCGTAGAAGTTCTTCACCCGCCCGATGCTGCGCGGGTCAGCGTACACCACCTCATAGCCGGAGCCGCCCTTGCGCACCCGCGGCACGGGCAGGTAGGGCAGCAGGTTGGCGGCCACGCCAACGGGGCCGGAGCCCGGGCCGCCGCCGCCGTGGGGGGTGGAAAATGTCTTGTGCAAGTTGATGTGCATGACGTCGACGCCCAGGTCGCCCGGACGGACGATTCCCAGCAGGGCATTGAGATTGGCGCCGTCCATGTACAATAGGGAGCCGTTGGCGTGCAGGGCTTCGGCGACGGCCATGATGTCGGATTCGAAGATGCCCAGGGTGTTGGGGTTGGTCATCATCAGCGCCGCCACATCCGGGGTGAGGTGCGGCCGCAGCTCGGCGAGGCCGATGGTGCCCTTGGCGCTGGAGGCGATCTCCCTGACCTCGTAGCCGGCGAAATGGGCCGAGGCCGGGTTGGTGCCGTGCGCCGAATCGGGAATCAGCACGACCCGGCGCGGGTCGCCCTTCTCCTGCAGGTACCTGCGCACGACCAGCATGCCGGTGAACTCGCCGTGGGCGCCGGCGGCAGGCGCCAGCGTGAAGCCGGCCATTCCGGTCAGCTCGACCAGCCATTCCTCGAGCCGGGCCATGATCTCCAGGTTGCCCTGCACCAGGTCGTGGGGGGCGTAGGGGTGAGCCTGGAGTTCCTCGGCCGCGGCCAGCCTCTCGTTGATCTTGGGATTGTACTTCATGGTGCAGGAGCCCAGAGGGTAGAAGCCGGCGTCAACCGAGTAGTTCAGCTTGGCCAGCGCCATGTAGTGCCGGACGATCTCCACCTCGGAGACCTGCGGAAAATCGGCGATGGCGCCGCGGCGCAGCTCCGCATCGACGGCGGGCTCGGCCGGCACGTCGGCCTCGTTCAGGCCGCAGCCGATCTTTCCCTCGCGGCTCAGTTCGAATATCAGTTTGGGCAGGTGGCTCATGATGCCTCTCCGATGGCTGCCAGCAGGCGGTCGATGGCGGCGCGGTCGTGGAGCTCGCTGAAGGCCAGCAGCAGGCGGTTCTTTTGCCCGGCGTCGAACCAGGCCAGCGGGACTCCGGCCAGGATGCCTTTTTTCTTCAGGGCCGCGGCCAGATCGGCAGCGCTCCCCTTTCTCACCTCGACCAGCACTTCGTTGAAGAAATTCCTGGCATAGACGACGCGGATGCCCGCCAGCGCGGCCGCCTGGCGCACGAAATAGGCGGCGTTGAGATGGCAGGCGCGGGCGGCACACGCCAGGCCGGCCTGGCCCATGACCGCCAGGTACATGCCGGCGCGCATGGCGCACCAGGCCTCGTTGGAACAGATGTTGGAGGTCGCCTTCTCGCGCTTGATGTGCTGCTCGCGGGTGGACAGGGTGAGCACGTAGCCGCGCTGGCCGTCCAGGTCGCGGGTCTCCCCCACCAGGCGCCCGGGCATCTGGCGCATGAACTCCTCGCGCACGGCCATGAAGCCCAGGTAAGGGCCGCCGAATCCCAGCGGCAAGCCGAAGCTCTGCGCTTCGCCCACGGCCATGTCGGCGCCAACCTCGCCCGGCGGGGTGAGGTAGGCCAGCGACATGGCTTCGGCCACAACCTGCACGGCAAAGGCCTTGCGCTCGTGGACGGCGGCGGCGATGGCCTTACCGTCCTCGACCACGCCCAGGAAATTGGGCGACTGAAAAACAAAGGCGGCCGTGGCGTCGTCCAGCTGGGAGCGCAGATCGGAGACACTCACGCGGCCGCTGGCGCCTTCCACGGCCACCGGCACCAGCTCGATCGCCAGGTTCTGCACGTAGGTGCGGATCACCGCGGCGTACTCGGGATGCAGGCTTTCGGCCAACAGCACCCGGCTGCGCCCCGAGCGGCGCACGGCCAGCAGCACGGCCTCGGCGGCGGCGCTGGCCCCGTCGTAGAGCGAGGCGTTGGCCACGTCCAGGCCGGTCAGCATGGCCATCATGGTCTGGTACTCGAAGATCGCCTGCAGGCTGCCTTGGCTGACCTCGGGCTGGTATGGAGTGTAGGGCGTGAGGAACTCGCCCTTGGAGCTCAGGTAGGAAACCACCTCGGGGATGAAATGGGAATGGGCGCCAGCGCCCAGGAAGCTGAGTGCCGCGGCGAAGCCGTTGCGGCGGCCGAACTCCCTGAAAACGGCCAGCAGTTCAGGCTCGCTCAGCGCCTTGGGGAGTTTGCCCAATGGCGGGCGGCACTGTCCCGACGGGATGCAGGTGAACAGCTCCCTGACGTCGGCGATGCCGATGGCCCGCTTCATCTCCTCCCGTTCCGCGTCGGTCAGGGGCAGGTATCTCATCACTCACTCCCCGGCGATGCCCTTCAGGTATTCCTCGTATTTCTTCAGATCCATGAGCTCGTCAAGCTCGGAAACCTGATCCACGCTCAATTTGAATATCCAGCCGTCGCCGAAGGGATCCTGGTTTACCAGTTCCGGATGGTCGCCCAGCTTGGCGTTGACGTCGCTCACTTTGCCCGTCACCGGGGAATAGACGTCGGAGACGGCCTTGACCGACTCGATGTTGGCGGCGGGATCGCCTTTCTTCAGCCCCTTCCCGACGGCGGGCAGGTCGACGAACACCACGTCGCCCAGTTCGTGCTGGGCATAGTCGGTGATTCCGACCGTCACGGCGTTGCCCTCGCGGAGCACCCATTCATGATCCTTGCTGTACAGCAGATTCTCCTTTACCATGAGCATCCTCCTACTTTTTTCTTTTATAAAACGGGGTTTCCACGACCCTGGCCAGGGCCGTCTTCTCGCGGATGGAAACCTGGAATTCGCAGCCCAGGGCCGCGTGTTCCAGCGGCAGATACGCCAGGCCGATGGGCTTTTTCAGGAACGGGGCGAAGGTCCCCGAGGTGACGGCGCCGAACGGCTTGCCGGCGACCGTGATCGGGTAGCCATGGCGGGCGATGCCCTTGTCAACCAGCTCGAAGCCCACCAGCTTGCGACGGATACCCTCCTCTTTCTGCCGGGCCAGTGCCTCCTGGCCGAGGAAGGGCTCACCCTTGTTGAGCTTGAGGATCCAGCCCAGGTCCGCTTCAAGCACGCTGTGCGTGTCGTCGATGTCGTTGCCATAGAGGGCCATCTTGGCTTCCAGGCGCAGGGTGTCGCGGGCGCCCAGGCCGGCGGGCAGAGCGTCGTACTTCTCGCCGCGGTCGGCCAAGTCCAGGAACAGCCTGCTGGCGGCGGCCGCGTCGGAGCGGAAGTAGATCTCGAAGCCGTCTTCGCCGGTATAGCCGGTGCGCGAGACGATGGCATCCATGTCCTGCACGCGTCCCTGGGCGAAGTGGTAGTAGCCCAGGGGCTTGAGGTCGATTTCAGTGAACTCCTGCACCAGTTTCTCGGCCATCGGACCCTGCACGGCGATCTGCGAGTACTCCTCGCTGCGGTTCTCGACCAGGACATCGAAGCGCGCCGTGTGTTTTTTCATCCATAGAAAGTCCTTCTCAAGGTTGGCGGCGTTGACCACAAGCAGGTATTCGTTCTCCTTGATCATGTAGACCAGCAAATCATCGACAAAGCAGCCCGTCTCGGTCAGCAGCCCGGCATACTGGATCTTGCCCGGCAGCAGCTTGGACGCGTCGTTGGAAATGATGTGCTGGATGGCCCGCAGCGCCTCGCGGCCGCGGAACCAGACCTCGCCCATATGGCTGACATCGAAAATGCCCCCGGTGGTGCGCACGGCCATGTGCTCGGTGTTGAGCCCCGAATACTGGACCGGCAGCTCCCAGCCGCAGAATTCGACCATCTTTCCCTTGAGGGCATGGTGCGCTTCGTTGATTTTGGTTTTTTTCATTTTCGACTCCCAAAAGCGAATATGTAAAATAGCACAGACGCCGCTAAAAATCAAGGTAAATTGAGGATTTGACAAGCTTTTTCCGCCAGGTTACTATGAAGCGTCAATCCACTCATGCACCCGCATCCGCTGAATGATTTACTCTGCCACGTCGCCCTGGCGCTGCAGGAGTCCCGCAGCGCCAGGGGGTTTCTGCCGCACTTCCCAGGCATGCTGAGGGAATTCTTTCCAGCCGTCCGCTGCATCCTGTACTACAAGGACGCGGAAGGCAACTCCTTCCGCGCCTACGGTGACGGCGCGGACAATGATCCGCTGCCGCCCGTCCGCGAGGAGGCCGACCTGATCGAGAGCTTCACCGGACGCACGGAAGCCCTGCGCGCCAATGACCAGACCCGGACGTATTTCGACCTGTTCGACCGCGACTGTGGCGGTCTGCTCGCCGCCAAAGGACTCAATCTGATCGTGCCGCTGCGCGCGCGCGCCTACTTCCGCGGTCTGCTGCTCGCCCGTACCGAGGAGGGTGATGAGCGGACCATCCAGGCCCTCTGCGCGGCGGCGCAGACGGCGGCGGCCATGTTCATCCCCGCCATCGAGGCGGAGCGCATGGAGTTCGAGAACGACAAGAACTACTACCGGCTTTTCAAATTCGACCGGCTCGTGCTTCTCGGACAGATGGCGGCTTCGTTGGCCCATGAGCTGCGCACGCCGCTGACCACGGTGCTGTTCGAAATCGCCTCCATTCATAGCCATCTCGGCGCCGACGAAACGGTCACCTCCGCCTACAGGAAAGTCAACCGCGAGATCGGGCGCGCCAGCCAGATGGTCGAATCGCTGTTGGTGTTCTCCAAATTCAAGGACTTGAACCTGTCGAGCCTGCGCTTGCGCGAGTTCGTCGAGCAGACCCTGGGCGAGATCCCGGCCAGCAAGATCCCGGCCCAGGTCAAGGTCCGGGTCCATGCCGACGAAGAGATCGAGGTGACCAGCGACGGCGACCGGCTGAAGCAGGTCTTCATCAATGTCCTGTTCAACGCCCTGGAGGCCCTCACCGGCCAGGCAGATGGCTCAATCACCGTCCGCATTTACAGCGAGTACGACGAGCTCCCGCGCAACGTCCGCCACATCATCGCCGTCTGCGACACGGGGCCCGGCATCCCCGACGCCATCAAGGGCAGGGTGCTGGAGCCGTTCTTCACCACCAAAAAGGAGGGCACCGGTCTCGGCCTGTACATTTCCTACAGCATCATGAAGACGTTGAAGGGCGACCTGGAAATCCACAGCAATCGGCAGGGCACCCGGGTCAACCTGATCCTGCCTGCGAGGTAAACATGGAAAATCCCAAACACATCCTGCTGGTCGAGGATGATGCCCCGCTGCGCGAATCGATCCGCAAGTTTCTCGAACGCAGCGGCTACCGCATCAGCGAGAGCAGCGGGCTGGCCGAGGCCACCCGGCGGCTGGAACAGGGCGCTTTCGATATGGTCCTGCTTGACCTGACCCTGCCCGACGGCAACGGCATGGACATCCTGGACCGTTTCGCCGCGCTGTACCGGCAGCGCATCATGGTGCTCACCGGCACCGGCTCCATCGAGACCGCGGTGCTGGCGATGAAGAAAGGCGCCCACGACTTCCTGCAGAAGCCGGTCAATCCCGACATCCTGCTCCTGGCGCTGCAGCGGGCCTTCAACTACATCCAGGAGCGCAGCGATTGCCAGAACCTCAAGAAGGAAATCGGCGACGCCGCCGGCTTCGACAAGTTCGTGTTCCAGAGCGAGGTCATGTCCGACTTGCTGCGCACCGCCCGCGAGTACGCCGCCACCACCCATTCCATCCTCATCAGCGGCGAGACCGGAACCGGCAAGGAACTGCTCGCCCAGGCCATCCATGCCAGTTCGCGGCGCGGGAACCGGCCCCTGATCGCGGTCAACTGCGCCTCCATCCCCGAGCATCTCGCCGAATCGGAGCTGTTCGGCTACAAGAAAGGAGCTTTCACCGGGGCTTTCGCCGACTCGCCCGGCCAGTTCATCCTGGCCAATCACGGCACCATCCTGCTCGACGAGATCGGCGAACTGCCCCTGAACATCCAAGCCAAGCTGCTGCGCGTTTTGGAAAACGGCGAGGTTACGCCGCTGAAAAGCCGGATGGCAACACGGGTCGACATCCGCGTCCTGGCGGCGACCAACAAGGATCTGGAGCAGGAAGTGCAGCACGGGCGTTTTCGCGCCGACCTGTTCTACCGCATCGACGAGCTGAAACTGCATATCCCGCCGTTGCGCAACCGGCGCGCCGACATCCTGCCACTGGTCGACCATTTCCTCCATCTCGCCAACCTGGCCAACGCCCGGGAAAGCGGTCCGATCAGCGGCGAGGCCCGCCGCCTGCTGACCGCGTACGACTGGCCAGGCAACGTGCGCGAACTGAAGAATGCCATCTTCACATTCTCGGCGGCAGGGCACCGGGGTCCGATCGGCATCGAGCACCTGCCGCTCAAAATGCGCCACCCGCGCAAATCCGCCAGCAACGAGAGACGCTCACCGGCGCTGGCCGACATGGAAAAGGACCACATCCAGCGGATACTGCAGCAAGCGGCCTTCAACTACACCCAAGCGGCCGCAGCCCTGGGGATTTCCCGCTCGTCGCTGTACCGCAAGGTGGCCGAACTGCGCATCCGCAGGAAGTGAGCGGCTGCCCCGGCAGAACGCCTTCAGTTGAGGAACCTCAGGTAGAGGTCCTTGATATCCATCTCCTTCAGGTCGGCGGCGTCGACTTCGAACAGCAAGCGGCCTTCCTTGATGAAGCCTACGCGGTCGGCGATCTCCGAGGCATAAAAAATATCGCTGCCCAAGCTGAGGACCGACCGGCCCAGGGCTTTCTTCTGCAACAGCAACTTGTTGAATTTCAGCTCGAACCCCTTCTCGGCTCCGCGGATGAAGTTATGGATGACGATGTTCCCCTTGTCGGGAGCCAGGCAGGCGGCCAGGTACACTTGCTTGAACACGTCGGGATCGAGGTCGCGGACCTTGCGCTTCAGCTGGCGCTCGTGGAAATTGCAGACCAGCAGGGTGCGGAAAATGCTCTTGCGGTCGAGTCCGCCGCTGGCGCACAAAAAGTCGATCCAATCGCCCAGGCGAGCCTCGGTCTCGAATTCGGCGACGTCGGCCACGCGGTCAATGAAGACGACGGGCGGCTCCTGTCGCCAGTCGGCCAGCGTTCGCCGGTCGTATAGGACATCGCCGGAGATGGGCGGATCGGCGCCGCTCAACACCCGGAACAACAGGTCGCTGCCCCGGTCGGCCCGGTTGAGCAGGAAATAGATCTCGCCATTGGCGATCTCGAACCGCAGTGACTCGAAAAAGCCCTCCCCGTGCTGAAAACTCAGGTCGCGGACAGAGATCATGGCAGATAGACCAGGCGACGCAGGCGCCGGAAAGTCAGGATGGCGATGGCGCTGCCGTACATCACCGTCGCCCAGAAACCCCACCAGTAGCTTTTGGGCGGCCGGCTCGGGGAACGAAATACGTTTTCCTCCAGCTTCACGAATGACTCCATGGGCGGGTCGCTTTCCTCATAGCGCTTCTTCAGGTAAAACTGGATGAAGCGGCTGCGCAGCTTCATGATGTAGCCCATGAAAGCGATATAGCCGTAATACCCTTTTCCCGAGGCTTCGCCGGTGAGAAAGTGATAGAAGGTCGTGGGAAAGAGCACCGATTGGCGCTCGTGCCCGGCGATCACCTCCTCCACTTCGCGGAGATACCTGGTCTCCAGGGCAGTGTTCACCAGGAAGCTGCTGTTGATGAACTGGATGGCGAATTTTTTCTGCATCTGCCGGACCTGGTCCAGGGGCGTGGAGGGATTCACCTTCAAATAATCGCCGAATTGCTTTTCCATGGCCATCAGATTGCGGAACTTCTCCAGGTTGACCTTCTCGGCCGAGTCCAGGGCCTGCGAACGGTTGAAGACACTGATGCGGCTGATTTCGGGCAGCAGGAAGACGCAGACGAACCAGACCACGAAGAACCAGAAAAAAGTGACCTTGCGAAAGCGGACCAGCACCGTGGTCATCTGGCCCAACAGGTAGAAAAAATCGAGCAACAAGATCAGAAACGCCAGGTACAGCAAAAAGGTCCTGCGGTCGGCAATGGAAAATGCGACGCCCGTGAGCCGGATCAAGAAGTACAAACTCGCTGCCAGCGCCAAAAAAAAGAGATTCAGCCAAAACAACCGGGCCAAGGTGGTCAGGAAACAAAATTTCCCCAGTGACATGCGCTGGATCATGAAACGGACATAGGCCGGGCTGACCAGGGCGAGGTGGCCCAGGTAGAGCATGAGCAGCGAGCCGAAGACGAAAACAACGCCGGCGAAGTCCTTGAAATACCCGCGTTTCATGAACAGCTTGTTGCCCTTGAACGAGCTCTCGACGCGAATGGCCTCGAAATTGTCGATGTTGCTTTCCAAGTCCTGGACGACACTGCAATTCACGAAAAACAGGCTGAGTGGCGAGGCCTCGACCAGCAGGCGGAATCCGAAGGCCCCATACTGCGCATAGGTGGAAATCTGGCTGGTTTTTTCCTTTTCAAAATTGATGAAAGCCTTTTTCCCCTCAAGGAAACTCCGGTATTCATTCAATCCCGACCAGGCAAGATAAGCCGAGGACAGGGCGATGAAGCCGAGGAAGACAAGGTTCTTTCTCTCGCCGAATATCCGCCGTCCCTCAAAGCGCAGAAATGCGAGCATGCTTCATCATAGCAAAACTAGGAAAACAAAAGCAACGGGCGGCTCGCAGCCGTGCCTCGGAATTATATCTTGTAGAACACCATCGAGGCGTAATTGCCGAAGATCATGGTGCTGTTGTACTGCTGCAGCAGCGACCACAACACCCGATTCTCCGAAAGCCTCCCCACCAGCAGGTCCGCGCGGATTCGCTGCAAGGTGTTGTAGAGGGTCTGCAGGTTGCGGGCATGGTGGCGGTAGAAACCCAACACGTTGCCGCGGCTGAGATAGGAGGAGACCTCGGCCATGACCTCCTGGCTAAGCCCGTTTTCATTGGCGAAATGATCGTAGGAGAAATCCCTGAGCTTGACAATTCGCTTCTCCTCGTAGCCGGCCTCGCTGCCCGAGGCAATGATATCGCGGAAAAGGTTGAGCGCCTGCTGCACCCGGGCGGCGGCCATATCCACCCGCTGCAGGGCGGCATGGACGTTCAGACCATTTTTGCCGGCAATCTCCACCTCATTGAGGAAAAGGAACGCGTCCGCGGCCGACTGCAGCAGCTCGGACGCGCTGTCGGTGATCATGTCGCCAATCTGGACGCAGGTATTTCCAGGAAAGGGACTGACCGGATCGTTGACGACCATGACGGCGTTCAGGCCAACGATGGAAACGAGCACCAAGACAACTCCCAGCAGCCAACGCAAGCATCTTTTTTTCATTGTATCCTCCTTTGTTTTATTAGCTTCAACCAGGGAATCGCTCCCCGCGCGATCGGCGATCGGATTTTACTGCCATGGCGCGGCACGGACTCGCCTGCCACGTCCGACAGCCGTGCGCGTTTTCTTCAATCCTCCGGATGCCCAGGCAGGGCCTCCTTGTTGCTGAGTCTCACGAATGCCTGCCTGAGGGCCAAGCGGAGGCTTCGGCGGATCAGGATATTGCGCTCCAGCATCAACAAACACTTCTCCGCCCCTTCCCGGCCGGCGATGGACGCGTGGACGCGCAGGTCGAGCCGCATGAGCCCGCGACCCGCAACCTGGGGCAGGATATCCCATCGCCATTCCACATAGCGGGCACCTTCGACCTCCATCCTGGGCTGGCTGCCGGGCATGACCCGGCAGCCGGTCACCTGCAGCTCGGCAGACAAGGCGCAGCGCAATGGCTCGCCGCAGCGGAGATCGACTTTCCGCTCCAGCAGCCGGTGCGTTACTTCTTCCTTCAGGTTCTGGTAGATTCCAAGTTCGATGGTCGAGCTCCGGCCCGCCTTGACCGCCAGCGGCGGATTGAACAGCGCCTTGTCCAGGCGCAGGGCGTCAACCACCTCACGCAGTTGCCGCTCCACAGGCAAGGACTCAGCGGCGAACGCCCTCCCGGGGGGATCGCTGACGTAATCCAACTGGAGCGCCCGCAGCCTCAGCGTGCGGGAGTCCTCTTCAAAACCCATCTTTACGTCGAGGGCGGTAATCGAGTGTTCCTGGACCACGATACCCCGCTGCACCAACTTGCTGAAGCCCGTATAAGTGACCTCCAGGGTGTATACCCCCGGCGGCACGCGGTTGAACATGAAGGAGCCCTGGTTGCCGGTGAAAGTCGAGCGTTTTTCGGTCAGCTTGGAGCCAAAGAGACGCACACGGGCGGAAGCCACCGGACAATGGAGCGGATCGGTGATCTTGCCGCGTATCGCCGGCTGCAGCAGGACGCCAATCATCGCGGTGTTCATCGATTCCAGGCATTGCCGCTTTTCCATGTTGAAAAATCCAGCATATTCGCTGCCATTCTCATGCCCGAGGTTGAAATGCCCTGCCTGACAGGATTTTTTCAATCGGGCCTTGGGATACGTGAGGAGATTTTGACATCGTACTGTCCCAAATTGGGACAAGGCCAGGCAGTCAGGCTCTTGGAAAGCCCGACTGAAAAGGAATTTTCGCCGCAGCCTGCCTGCTGTCCCATTTTGGGGCACTAGGAGCAATCGGTGAAAACCGCCATCTTGAAAGGTTTATTTGGCTTTTGGTGTCCCATTTTCGGACAAGGCCTCGGGGCTATCCAGTTTGGGGAGCGTCCCCAGCATTGGAGACGCCGCCGGGACCCACTGTTCGGAAAACTGCCGCAGCTTGTCGTTCAGGCTAGCGCTGCCTGCTCATTTCAGCAGCTTGACCCACTTGCCTGTTTCCGGAACCGAGTCCAGTTTCAGGGAGTTGAAGGCAGCCAGCTGCTTCCAGTACTTGCGATCGACGCCGGAACGGGTCATCATCTTCTCCAGCGTCTGGCGGCCGTCGGGTCGGGCCAGCGTAAGGCGCTCGGGGCCACGATTGAGGTAGCGGCCGTCGTTGAGCTTCTGGAACGACAGGATGGCTCTCTCCAGCTCCGGTTGAAACGTGTTGGCTGCGCTGAATGTGCTCAGGGCGATGAACGTGTAGATGAGGCTTTCCTTGCGGATACAGGACAGCCGCACCGCCAGCGGCTCTCCCTGCTCCTGGGCCACGCGGAAAAAGGCATGGCGCGCCGGCAGGCGGTTGACGGCGGCGCTGCTCGACTTCAGCAGTTCAGCCTGGCCAAGTTCCTTGGCCTTGGCCAGCAGAAACGGCTCAAGCTCCTGGTTCGAGGTCTCGGCCCGCAGGTAGAGCACCGCCCGGCCCTCCTTTTCGCCGGCCGCCACCTGTCTGGGAGTGTTCTCCACGACCCAGTCCGCGGGAAGAACGAAGGAAAACGTCATTTCCGGATGGTAGAACACCCCGTTCTCAACGAAACCCTGCCGCGGATTGTCGCCGAAGACCATGCCGTCAATGCGCTGCAGGTAATCCTCCCTTTTGATTGCCAGGCGGACATCCTGGCTTGAGACCTGCTCCTTCACCTTGGTGATGCGGTCCTTGGTCATGGGGTGGGTGGAGAGGAAGGTCGGGATCCTGTGGCTGCTCGCTTCGGCGCTCATGTCTTCCAGGGCGCTGAAGAAGCGCAGCATCTCGCCCGGTGAATACTTCGCCTGGCGCGCATAGCGGATGCCCAGGGCGTCGGCCTGGTATTCGTCGCTGCGGCTGAACTTGAGGAAGAGCAGCTGCATGCCGATGCTGGCCAGGCCGGCGAACTTGCGGATGTCCTTGCTGACGATGCTGCCGACGACGAGGCCGAGCTGGACGACCATCTGCGTGCTCATCTGGGCCATCGAGTGGCGGGCGGCGACATGGCCCATTTCGTGGCCCAGCACCGCGGCCAGTTCGGCTTCGCTGTTCATCAACGCCAGAATGCCGCGCGTGACGTAGATGTAGCCGCCGGGGGCGGCGAAGGCGTTGACCACCGGCGTATCCAGGACCGCGAAATGGTGCTTCAGGTTGGGACGGTGCGAGTTCGGCACCATGCTCTGGCCGATGCGGTTGACGTACTCGTTGAGGGCCCTGTCCTCGTAGATGCCGAACTGCTGGCGGAGCGCCTGGTCCGTCTCCTGGCCCATGGCGATTTCCTGTTTCTCCGAGAAGAGCATCAGTTCCTTCTTGCCGCTGACCGGGTTGACGGCGCAGGCGATGGCCGCCAGAACTACGGCGACAATCCCAATGAAGATGATAGTGGGCTTGCCTCTTTTCACGGAGCACCTCCTCCACGACAATTGACTTCGCCGTAATAAATAGCACAAAAAAATATTTTTTCCTACTTGGCGATCGGTTGTTCGGGAATTGCTCCGGAAGCAACGCCGGCGTATAATCGGGGCCATGCGGAGGAAAGATGAAAAAACTCCTGGTTTCAACCCTGGGCCTGCTCTTCCTGCCCCTTCCCGGAGGTGACCGCTTGACCGGGCGCATGTTCGCCAGCCGCTCCGAGGTGATCGGCCGCAACGGCATGGTGGCGGCCAGCCAGCCTCTGGCCGTTCAGGTTGGCATCGACATCCTCAAGAAGGGAGGGAGCGCCGTCGACGCCGCCATCGCGGTCAACGCCGCGCTGGGGCTGATGGAGCCTTCGGGAGCGGGCATCGGCGGCGACCTGTTCGCCATGGTCTGGGACGCCAAGACCGGCAAGCTTCACGGCCTGAATGCCAGCGGCCCGGCGCCGGCTGCGCTCACGCTCGGTTATTTTCAAAAGAACGGGATCCAGAGTATACCCGAGACCGGCCCGCTTCCCTGGACCGTACCCGGCTGCGTGGCCGGTTGGTTCGCCTTGCACGGGAAGTTCGGCCGCCTGCCACTGCCCGACGTCCTGGCGCCGGCCATCGCCTACGCCGAGCAGGGCTTCCCCCTGTCCGAGCTGATTGCGTTTTACTGGCAGCGCTCGCTGAAGGCGTTTGCGGCGTATGAGAATTTCCAGAAGCTGTACGCCCCGGGCGGCCGCATCCCGGCCAAGGGCGACAGTTTCCGCAACCCCGAGCTCGCCGCCACCTACCGCCTTTTGGCCGGAAAAGGACGCGACGCGTTTTACAAGGGGGAAATCGCCGCCCGCATCGTCGCCTACTCCAAGAAGGCCGGCGGCTTTTTTTCCGCAGCCGATTTCGCCGACTACGAGGCCGAGTGGGTCGAGCCCCTGAGCGTGCCCTACCGCGGCCACGAGGTCTGGGAGCTGCCGCCCAACGGCCAGGGGCTGGCGGTGCTGCAGATGCTGCAGATGCTCGAGAGTTTCGACCTCAAGGCCATGGGCCATAACTCCGCCGCCTACCTGCATGCGCTGGTCGAGGTCAAGAAACTGGCCTATGAGGACCGGGCCCGTTTCTACGCCGATCCGCGCTTCCACCGGCTCGACTATCGCCGCTTCATCTCCCCGGCCTACGCCAGGAAGCGGCTCGAGCTTTTTGATTCCGGACGGGCCAGCCGCTCGCTTCCGGCCGGCGATCCACGCCTGGCCAAGGGCGACACGGTTTACCTGACCGTAGTGGACAAGGACTTCAACGCCGTCTCCTTGATCCAAAGCAATTACGTGGGCTTCGGCTCGGGAATGGTTCCCGACGGCCTCGGCTTCTGCCTCCAGGACCGCGGCGCGCTGTTCAACGTGCAGGATCCCGAGCACCCCAATGTCCTCGCCCCGGGCAAGCGGCCTTTCCACACCATCATCCCCGGCTTCGTCACCCGGGACGGCAAACCCGTGTTCTCCTTCGGGGTGATGGGCGGAGACATGCAGCCGCAGGGGCACGTACAGGTCCTGTGCAACATCATCGACTTCGGCCTGAACCTGCAGGAGGCGGGCGACGCCCCGCGCTTCCGCCACGCCGGCTCCTCGGAGCCCGACGGTTCTCGCATGACCGACGGCGGCACGCTCTTCCTCGAGAGCGGCATCGATCCCGAGGTCGTCCGCGAACTGATCCGCCGCGGCCACCGGGTGAGCCGCAGCGCCTCCGAGTTCGGAGGCTACCAGGGCATCTGGCTCGACCTGGAGCGCCGCGTTCTGATCGGCGCCAGCGAGTCGCGCAAGGACGGCTGCGC
>JALOLC010000101.1 GCA_025456175.1 Acidobacteriota bacterium
CTAGATCAGCGGCCAGGTTTGCGTCGGCAGGTAGAAGATCATCTCCACCTGGGTGCCGGCGCCCTTCTCGGAGATGATCACCAGCTTGTCGGCGAAGCGCTTCATGTTGGGGATGCCCATGCCGGCGCCGAAGCCGCGCTCGCGGACGTGGTCGGCGGCGGTGGAGTAGCCCTCTTTCATGGCCTTGTCCAGGTCTTCGATGCCGACGCCGTTGTCCACCACGCGCACGATGAAGCGGTCCTCGTCCTGGTAGAAGTAGATGTCGCCCTGGCCGCGGCTGTGGATGACCACGTTGGTCTCGGCCTCGTAGGTGGCCACGCCGACGCGGCGCACGATGTCGTTGGGAAAGTTCTTGCCGGCCAGGAACTGCTTGAGCATGGCGGCGCCGCTGCCGGCGGCGTCGATGTCGCCGCTGTCGATGGCGTAATGAAAATTGGCCTCCGCGGCCTTCAGGCGCTCGCCGGTGATGGCCGAATACTCGGTGTTCAGCGTGCTGGTGCGCTTCTGGTCATGGACATAGATGAGGTTGAATTTCTCCAGTATGCCGTGCAGGATGTCTTCCTTGCTGATGATGCCGCAGACGCGCTTCTCGTCGTCGATCACCGGGAAGCGGCCGTACTTGAAGCTCTCGAACTTGTCCACCACCTGGGCCAGCGAGTCGTCGCGGTGGATGGTCACCACGCTGGGGGACATGATGCGGCGGATGGGATCGTTGATCTTGTTGAACTCCAGGGCGTGGATGATGTCCTCGATGCTGATGATGCCCACCAGTTGCCGCCCCTCGTCGACCACCGGCAGGCCCGAGATCTTCTTGATCTTCATCAGCTCCTTGGCGTGGGCGATCTTCTTTTCGGCGGCGATGGTCACCACGTCGGCGCTCATGATGTCGCCGGCCCGGATGTCCTCGAAGAGGGCGGCGTAGCGGGCGAGCTTATTCCTTTCCGGCATCGCTGCCCCGCAGCCCCATGGCGTAGATCTTGCCGCAGGAGGAGTAGAGGTAGCCGCGGGTGCGCAGCAGCAAAAAGTTGTTTTCACGGGCGTAGGCCACGGTCTCCGGGGCGACGTTCTTGCCGCGCACCACGATCAGCCCCAGCAGGTCGGTGACCAACGCGGTGCGGATCACCTGCGGATAGGTATAGCCGGTCAGCACGATCATGCCGGGGTTGGTCAGGGCCAGGATGTCGCTGATCATGTCGCTGGCGCCGACGGACTTCACCTCTTCGTCCAGCTTGCTTTCCCCGGAGAGGACCTCGGCGTCGAGCAGCGCCACGATGTCGCGCACCTTGATCATGGTTTTGTCCCCGGGCCGATTCGGCCCGTCAGTTCTCGCTGTAGATCTCCTTTTCGTACTCGGTCTCCAGGCGCAGCTTGTGCTTGGCCTCTTCCTGGGCCAGGGCCAGGAACGTCTCGCGCAGCCCGTCGTCCTGGGCCATGGCCGCCAGGTCGTTGTAGAACTTGAAGGCGGCCTTTTCGCGGCGCATGGCCACGATCAGCGCCTCCTGGTAGTCCATCTCCGGGGTGGGGGCGATATCCACCAGGTAGTCGACGATCTTCAGGTCGGTCACCTGTTTGGCCGCCGGCTTGAAGGTGCTGCCGCTCTTGACCCGCTGCAGCTTCTCCTTGTGCTTGTTCTCCTCGCCGGCGAAGACCACGAACTGCTCGCCCAGGGCCTTGTTTTCAAGCTTCCCGGCCCATTCCAGGTAGAACTGGCGCGCCTCCTCCTCCTTCTCGATGGCGAAGTCCAGGATTTCGCTGACCGATTTGAAGTTGGAGATCACGTCCATGGGCTGGCCGCAGCAGACCAGCTGCCCCTTGCCCTCGGCGATTACCTTGACGATCTGGCCGCATAGCGCGCACTTGTAGAATTCGTTCATGGCTACCTCCACGATGTTTGGATCCCCATTGTAGCATTGGTGGAGAAAAACAGCAAACCGACCGCTGGGCGCTCAATTCCGCGGCGGCTGCACGCGGAATATTTTTTCCTGGGCCGACATGACCTCGGGCCGGCAGAAGCGGGCGATGAAGTCCTCGAAGACCTGCCGCTGCCTGGAACTCCACGAATACAGGCCGTCGCGGTTTTCCCGATCGTACTGACCCTGGTGGATGACGACATGGCTGACGCCCAGCCCGGCCAGTTTCGCCGCCAGCTGCCCGGGGCCCGCGCTTCCCCGGCTCAGGTTTTCGGCGATGGGGGGGTCGGCAAAGCTGCTGAACAGGGCGTCGCGCTGCAGATGGTAGGGGGCGTGCAATCCGACCAGCAGGACCTTGTTCACCTGGGGAGCGCGGTTCAGCCAGTCATACACGGGCTGGGACTGGGCCTCGCGCAGGAGATAGCGCTCCTTGCTCTCCAGGCCCAGGAAATAGGAGATGGGGCGCGTCAGGTGATAGTGGGTGGTGATGGTGATGAGCAGGTTGGCCAGGCTGGCCAGGCCGATGAAAAAGACCACCGACCTGCGGAACGCCTTGTTTTTCCAGATTCTCCGCTCCAGCTCGATCGTGCCGATGACGAGAACGACGGCCAGCAGCGTGAACAGGGAGCGGGTGATGGTTTGAAAGAAAAACCAGCTCAGCAGGCAAAAAAAGCCGAAGGCCTTCAGGAAGGAGATGCCCCTGTCCCGGCTGCGCAGAAAGAGCAGCGGCAGCAGGACCAGTGGCACGATGCCGATGTGAACGTCGATCAGCGGCGGCTGCAGCGCCAGCCGGAAGGGGAAGAAGAGGAACGTCGCGGCGTCCCAATGCGGAATCTCGAAGCGCCTGAGGGCCTGGGCGAAATAGGCGGCGGCGGCGTCGTTCCAATAGGGGCTGGGGAAGACGCGGTGCAGGAAGGGAAAAATCGGGTTGCCGGTGAATATCCAGTTTTTGGCGAAGGTGAGCAGGCTCATCGGCAGCAGGGGGACGAAGAACCAGGCCAGGTGCCGCCCCGGCCATTTCCAGCGGCAGCGGCCAACGAGGAGCAGGAGCAGCAAGGGGGCGAGAACCATGAAGAACGTGTATTTCACCCAGGATGCCAGCCCGGCCAGCAGGCCGGCAAGGATCAGATTCCTCAGCGCGTCCCTTTTGTCTTCGGCCAGGTGATAGGCGAGGAGGTGGCTCAGGCACAACAGCATGAAAAAAACGAAAAAAGCGTCGTTCCAGGCCCAGGACGCGCTCAGGATGAATGCCGGCATGGTGAAGAACAGGACGGGTCCCAGCCAGCGGTTGCCCGCGGGATGGAGCCTGGCGCTCAGGCTCCCCATGGCCAGCAGGCTCAACAGGCCGAGCCCGAGATGGAGGGCATTGCAGGTCACGTCGCTGGCCAGATTCATGACCAGCATGTACACGTATTGGGCGAGGCTGGGATAGTTGGATTCGACCAGGAACGGGATCGGGGCGATCGCTCCCATTTTCAGGAAGATCTTGGGGACGAGCAGCTGGTAATACAGCGAATCCATCGCTGTCACCGGCGCGACCAGGGGCGGAATCGCCTGCAACAGGAAGGGCAGCAGCAGGGCGAGGCTCAGCAGGGTCAGGGGGTCCTGGACGGAGCCGCGGCAGTTCAGCCGTTGCCGGCTTTTCCACAAGAAGTAGGCAAATGAAAACAGCCCGGCCAGGACCCACAGCGAATAAAGGAAGGGGGCCGTATGGCCCAGCACCCCCAGGGTGAATACGAAGAGTCCGGTCGCCCCGATGCCGATGGCCACGGAGAGCAAGGCGGCCTCGCCCGGATGGCGGTCCAGCCTGAGCAGAACCACCCAGGGCGCTCCGATCCCGCAGAACGAAGCCAGGAAGACAAGGGCCAGAATCAGGGGCTGCAGGTTAAGAGCGACGGAACGCAGCGGGGGCTGCAGGAGACCATAGGCGATGATCAGGGCGGCAAAAAAGGCAAACCAGACGGTGGCGGGAATGTGCCCTTTTTCAAATGTGAATTTCATGTGCCTGCTTGCCCGGCGGCAGGGGCGCGCCCTTGTTTTGCCTCGCGCGCTTTTCGAGCGGCCGGAAATTCCTGGCCCGGCCATGGTAGCACGGGCCGTTTTTTTAGACAAGGGTGGATGCTTCGCGGCGCCCAGATAAAATTTCCTTGCAAATTATTTCTTGACTTTTGGGGCGCTTTTTTATAAACTACGTGTCGGATGAATCCCAGGGCGGTCCGCGCCCGGGATGCAACTCAACGCCCGAGGATGTGGGCATTCCTGCCCGCCGTCCTCCGGATGCAGGAGAAAGGTCATGCGGGTCAATGAAGTCGCCGGCAGGCTGGGGCTGAAGGTCTGGGCCGCGGGCCGGGAGCAGGAGGTCACGGGCGGCTACGTTTCCGACCTGCTCTCCGACGTCATCGCCAACGCCGAGGAGGGCTGCCTGTGGATCACGGTGCAGCGCCACTTGAACATCGTCGCCGTGGCCCAGCTGAAGAAGCTGGCCGGCATCGTCCTCAGCCGCGGCGGCGAGCCCGAGGCCGCCGTGCTGGCCCGCGCCGAACAGGAGGGGCTCTTTGTCCTCTCGGCCGCCGAGGATTCCTTCACCGTCGCCGGCAGGCTCTACGCGCTGCTCGGCGCCAAGGAATGATGCGCCGTTCCCGGATTCGTCGTTCGTGAATTGTACGTTTTCCTTATAAATCAGGAGGCTCGCCATGGAAGCTCAAGCGCTCCACATACCGGACAACGAGCAGTATCGTGAGCTCAAGCAGTTCATCGAAGCCAACCGCAACGTGCCCGGCCCGCTGATCCAGGTGCTGCACCGGGCGCAGAGGATCTTCGGCTACCTGCCGCTGGAGGTGCAGCACGTCATCGCCCGCGAGCTGAACGTACCTTTATCGAGGGTCTTCGGCGTGGTGACCTTCTACAACTTCTTCCGCATGGACCCCATCGGCGACCACATCGTCAACCTGTGCCTGGGGACGGCCTGCCACGTCAAGGGCGCCTCGGACATCGGCAAGGCGCTGGAAAAGGAGCTGGGCGTCAAGGTGGGCGGCACCACCGCCGACCGCTTCTACACCCTGTCCACGGCCCGCTGCTTCGGCGCCTGCGGCCTGGCACCGGTGCTGATGCTCGACGAGGAGGTGCACGGCCGCCTCAACCCGCAGAAGGCCATCCAGATTCTTCGCGACATGAAGGCCCAGACCACCGCCGCGGCGGCGGCCCGGGAAGGCATACTCCAGGAGGAAAAATGAAGCTCGAAGACCTGAAGAAGATCCGGGAAAAGACCGAGAAGGACATGCTGCTGCGCGCCGCCTCGACGCGGCTGAAAGTCGTGGTGGGCATGGGCACGAGCGGCATCGCCGCCGGCGCCCGCGAGACGCTCAAGGCCTTCCTGGACGAGATCGAGAAGCGCAACCTGCGCGACGTCATCGTCACCCAGGCCGGCGAGCGCGGCCTCAGCTCCCACGAGCCGATCGTCACCGTCATCGAGGAAGGCAAGCCCTCGGTGGTCTACGGCAACGTCGGCGGCGAGCTGGCGCGCCGGATCGTGGCCGAGCACCTGGTCAACGGCAACCCGGTCTCCGCCGCCATCATCGAAGTCAACTAGCAAAACAAGCGAGGGCGTCATGAACAAACGGCTGGACGTGCTGATCTGCGGAGGCGGCGCCTGCATCTCCTCCCACAGCCACGAATTCAAGAAAAAGCTGCAAGACGAAATAGAGAAGGCCGGCCTGGCCGAAGAGATCCACCTGGTCGAGACCGGCTGCATGGGCCCCTGCGAGCTGGGGCCGGTGATGGTCGTCTACCCCGACGGCTCCTTCTACATCAAGCTGCAGGAGGAACACGCCGAGCGCATCGTCCAGGAACACTTCCTGAAAGGGCGGCCGGTTGCGGAGCTCCTCTGGCAGGCGCCCGAGGCGCGCAAGATCGTCGAAGAGAAGAAACAGGTGCCGTTCTTCGAAAAGCAGCTGAAGATCGTCCTGTCCAACTGCGGCCGCATCGACCCGGAGAACGTCGGCGAGTACATCGCCCAGCGCGGCTACGAGGCCCTGGGCACGGCGCTGACCCAGATGAGCCGCGAGCAGGTGATCGATGTCATGACCAAGTCGGGCCTGCGCGGCCGCGGCGGCGCCGGCTTCTCCACCGGCATGAAGTGGAAGTTCGCCTACGACAGCCCCGGCGGCCAGAAGTACGTCCTGTGCAACGCCGACGAGGGCGACCCCGGCGCCTTCATGGACCGCGCCGTGCTCGAGGGCGACCCGCACTCGGTGCTTGAGGGCATGGCCATCGCCGGCTACGCCATCGGCGCCGACAAGGGCTACGTCTACGTGCGCGCCGAGTACCCGCTGGCCATCCAGCGCCTGAACTCGGCC
>JALOLC010000102.1 GCA_025456175.1 Acidobacteriota bacterium
CAAGAGCGGGTCTGCACTCCAAGGATCAACCCGTCACGGGGTTTCCCGGAAGGCCGAGACGAACGCCTTGGGCAGGCTGTAGACGGGATCGACGGCGTTCTTCAGCGGGAAATCGGAAGAAAACGTCTCGCCGGTGAGAAGGATTTTTCCATCCGCGCCCAGGCCCAGGGCATTGCACCAGTCGGCGCCGACCTCGGAGTGGCCCGCGGTCTGCGCCCCCCCAAAGTAGCTCAGCGCCCGCCAGGAGCGGCCGTCGGCCGAAAGCTTGGCAACGAAAACGTCCTTGACGCCGGCCAGCCGGTCCTGGTAGGAGCCGGTCACCGGCAGGTCGCGGCTGGTGGTCAGGCCGGCGATCCACGCCTCGCCGCCGGCGGTCAACGCCAGCCCGGTGCCGCGGTCCTCGCCGTCCCCGCCCACATAGGTGGAGTAGACGATGCGCGGGGCGCCGGGATCGATCTTGAGCAGGAAGGCGTCGTAGTCCCCGTTCCAGCTGGGATCGATGGCGCCGGTTGCCGGGAAATCGGGCGAACGGGTGCTGCCGAGGACGTAGACCATGCCACCGTTGATAACGACCTGGATGCCATACTCCTCGTCGGTTCCGCCCAGCAGGGTGGAAAAGTCGAGGGCGCTGCCGGCGGCGTTAATGCGGGCCACCAGCACCTCGCCGTTGTGAATGCCCGCGGCAGGCTGCAGGGGGTTCAGCAGCGGAGCGAAGCTGTAATCGGCGTAGCCGGTGACCCACGCCCGGCCGTCGGCAGCGACGGGGAAGCCGCACCCCCACTCGCCGCTGAACAAGGGATACAGGGGGTTCTTCAGCGGGAAGTCAACGCCGCCGGCCAGCCCCACGACCAGGGCGTTGCCTGCCGCGTCGACCGCCACTCCGGTGCACCAGTCAACGCGCCCGGCCGAGCCGAGCTTGAAGGAATAGACTACTTCCCGACCATCGGCAACGAAGCGGGTGACGAACCCGTTGGAGGACTGGTCGTCCAGCTGGGCCGCCGGGTTCTTCACGAAGAACGAGGGGCTCTGGGTTTCGCCGACGACGACGATCTCGCCATTGGCGGCGACGGCCAGGGAGTTGCCGCGGGTGGCGCCGTCGCCGCCGGAGCCTCCCCAGTAGGTCGACCAATCCAGGACGAGCTTCAGCGGCTCGGGATCGCCGGGCTGAGAGGAACCGTCGTTCACGCAGCCCTGGCTGACGAGCAGCAGGCAGGCCAGGATCGCCGGCAGAAAGAGGACGAATGACTTCTTCATGGGATCCCCCTTTTGAATGTGGATCTTCCAAATTCCAATGACCCAAACAAAGGCCATTCAAGATTCCTAGTTTTTTTAGTTCAGGAATTGCCTTTTTCCTGCTAACACTAACACTAACACTATCACTATCACTATCACTACCACTTTCTTCGTACTCGATCTACGCCGGGTACTGGCCGTACTTCAGCTCGCGCAGGACGATGACGCTGCGGAAGGCGGCGATGTCAACGGCAAAGGTTGTGCGCAGGCGGCGCATGAAGGCCAGGAACTCGGCGCCCGGCCGGGTCATCAGCTCCACCTCCAGGTCGTAGCTGCCGATGGTCTTGACCAGGAAGATCACTTCGGGCTGCTGGCGCAGCCAGGAGGAGAGGCGGTCGAGCGGGGCGCCCGCCGGGTTCTCCAGGCGCAGGAAGACCTTGCGGTAGGTCCAGCCCAGGAGGGCGTGGTCGATCTTGGCTCCGAATCCGGCGACGGCACCCGAATTTTTCAGCGAGCGCAGCCGCTGGGCCGCCAGTGCCGAAGAGACGCGGCAGCGGCCTGCCAGCGCGGCCAGCGACAGGCGGCCGTTGCGGCTGAGCTCGGCCAGCAGGCGGCGGTCGAGGGGGCCGATGTCGAGGCGGCCGCCGCGGCTCTCGAGCACGATCCCGCGCGGGACGGCTGCACCCCGGGCGGCCCCGACGGTGCCGCCCGGGGCCAGGAAGCGCCAGGGGAGGAACTCGATGCGCGTGGCCAGCGAAAAGTACTTTTCCTGGAACAGCGGGCCGAACTGGCCGAGGATGTCGTCATAGGCCGCCTCGAACGCCGGCACTCCCTGCGCCCAGACGACGAACTCGAGGTCGAAGTCGCCGTCCAGCTGGGTGAGCCAGGAGACGTCGGAGCGGGTGAGCAGGTGGTCCAGCAGCTCTTTTTCCCGGGCCTCGGTGAGGCGCTGGAAGCGGACAAAGACGCGGAAATGGTCGAAGCCCAGGCGGAAGATGTTGGGGACGGCGAAGAAGCCGGTGAGCGCGCCGCGGCGCTGCAGGTTGCGCAGGCGGTAGCCCAGGCGCTGCTTGGAAAGGCCCAGCTTTTCCGCCAGCTTCGTCAGGCTCTCGCGGCCATTCAGGCTCAGCTCGCGCAGCAGTTCCAGGTCAATGTCGTCGATCGTTTTATTCAAATTCATTTGTAAAAAATATAGTATATTTTTTTTACAATTACCATATTTATTAATATATTTATTGGAATTGTAATAAAATTGTAATTTATATTAAATATTCTTTCATTTATTTATTAAATTATGCTATTTAAATTCGCATTGGCTACGCCCTAAGGCGGGCGCCAAGGAGGCTTCAGGCCATGAGCGAAGATCGGCGCATCCACGAGCACCCGGTGCTGTCCGTCGAGCCCGGGGAAACGGTCATATTTTTTTGGAACGACCGGCCGCTGGCCGGAAAGAAGGGGGAGGCCCTCTCCTCGGCGCTGATCGCCGCCGGCGTCGACGCCTTCGGCCGCAACGCCCACGATCACGCGCCGCAGGGGATCTTCTGCGCCAACGGCCAGTGCTCCAAGTGCCTGGTCATCGCCGACAACCGGCCGGTGAAGTCGTGCATGACCCCTGTCGCGGCGGGAATGCGGGTGAGCGCGGCCGATGACCTGCCCGAGCTGCCCGCCGCAAGCGGGGCCGGCGCGCCCGCCGCGACGGCCGACATCCCCGAGTTCCAGACCGATGTCCTCGTCATCGGCGCCGGCCCGGCCGGGCTCTCGGCCGCCGTCGAGCTGGGGCGCCTGGGCATCGCCACCCTGCTCGTCGACGACAAGAGCGAGCCCGGCGGCAAGCTGGTGCTGCAGACCCACAAGTTCTTCGGCTCGGTCGAGGACTCGCAGGCCGGCACGCGCGGCATGCGCATCGGCCGCAAGCTGGCCGAGGCGGTCCAGGCCGACGCGCACGTGACCGTCTGGCCCGACAGCACCGTGCTCTACGTCTACTCCGACCGCAAGGTGGGCATCCTGCGCAATGGTTCCTACGCGCTGGTCGCGCCCAAGGTCGTCCTGAACGCCGCCGGCGCCCGCGAGAAGTCGCTGGTCTTTCCCGGCAACCACCTCATCGGCGTCTACGGCGCCGGCGCCTTCCAGACCCTGGTCAACCGCGACCTGGTGCGGCCCTCGAGCCGGCTGTTCATCGTCGGCGGCGGCAACGTCGGCCTCATCGCCGGCTACCACGCCATCCAGGCCGGCATCACCGTGGTCGGCCTGGCCGAGGCGCTGCCCGAGTGCGGCGGCTACAAGGTGCACGCCGACAAGCTCAAGCGCCTGGGGGTTCCCGTCTACACGTCGCACACGGTCCTGGCGGCCAACGGCAGCGAGCGCGTCGAGTCGGTGACCATCGCCGGCGTCGACGAACGCTTCCGCCCGCTGCCCGGCACGGAGAAGACCTTCGCCTGCGACACGCTGCTGGTCGCCGTCGGCCTCGACCCCATCGCCGAGTTCAGCGCCCAGGCCAAGGCGGCCGGGCTCCCCGTGTTCGCCGCCGGCGACGCCGCCGAGATCGCCGAGGCCTCGTCGGCCATGTTCAACGGCCGCATCGCCGGACTCGCCGTCGCCAAGGCGCTGGGCGCCAAGGTCGAGGAGATTCCCGCCGCCTGGGCGGCCAAGGCCGAGCAGCTCAAGTCGCACCCGGGCAAGGTCGAGCCCCAGGTGTTCCCCGAGGCCGAGGAGGGGGTGCTGCCGGTGATCCACTGCCTGCAGGAGATCCCCTGCAATCCCTGCTCGACCGTCTGCCCCACCGAATCGATCGCCATGGAGGGCGACCCCCTGCTCGGGCTGCCGCGCTACGACGGCCGCTGCATCGGCTGCGGCAAGTGCGTGCTGGTCTGCCCGGGGCTGGCCGTCACCCTGGTCGACTACCGCCGCGACCGCGACAACCCCATCGTCACCGTCCCCTTCGAGATGGCGCACGTGCCGCTGGCCGTCGGCGCCAAGGTCGTCGGCGTGGACATCGACGGCCGCCCGCTGGGCGAGTTCGCGGTGGCGGCGCTGCAGCAGAACCGCGAGAACCTGACCCGCCTGGTGCGGCTGCGCGTGCCCCGCGCCCTGGCCAAGCGCGTCGTCGCCTTCCGCATCCAGGAGGCTTCGGCGTCACGGCCGCTGCCCGCGGCCGAGATCGCCTCCGCACCCGGCTCCGAGGCCATGGCCTGCCTGTGCGAGCGCGTGTCGGCCTCCGAAGTGCGCCGCCTCATCCGCTCCGGCATCACCGACATCAACCAGATCAAGGCCGTCACCCGCGCCGGCATGGGCGCCTGCGGCGGCAAGTCGTGCGACACGCTGATCCGCTCCATCTTCCGCCAGGAGGGGATCGATCCCGGCCGCATCACCCCGGGCACGCAGCGGCCGCTCTTCGTCGAGGTGCCGCTCGGCACCCTGGCCGGCGCCAGCGGCCAGCAGCCGGGAGAATGACCATGGCCAGGACAAGCGACGTCGTCGTCATCGGCGCCGGCTCGGTGGGCGTGCCGGCCGCGCTCGCCCTGGCCCGGGCGGGGCTGTCGGTCCTCGTGCTCGACGAGGCCGCCTCGCCGGGGCAGCGGAACAACAAGAAGGCCATCGGCGGCATCCGCGCCACCCATTCCGACTTCGGCAAGATCCGGGTCTCGCAGCGCAGCATCGAGATCTTCGCCGGCTGGAAAGAGCAGGAGGGCGACGAGATCGGCTGGCTGAGCAACGGCTACAGCTATCCCGCCTACGAGCCGGAGACGGAGAAGAAGCTGAAGGAGCTGATGAAGGTGCAGCACGGCTTCGGCCTCGACATCCGCTGGGTCTCGCCCGCCGAATACAACGAGCTGGTGCCGGGCATCCGCATGGAGGGGCTGCGCGGCTCCACCTACTCCCCGGGCGACGGCAGCGCCTCGCCGCTGCTGGCGCTCAACGCCTTCTACTTCAAGAGCGTGGCGGCCGGCGCCGAGTACCGCTTCGGCGAGACGGTCACCGCGCTGCGCCTGGACAGGGGCCGAATCGTCGCCGTGGTCAGCGACAAGGGCGAATACGCCGGCGCCGAGGTGATCAATGCCTCCGGCAACAACGCCCGCGCCATCGCCCGCCTGGCCGGCCTCGACGTGCCCGTGGAGCCCGACAACCACGAGGGGGCGATCAGCGAGCCGGTGCGGCGCTTCTTCGGCCCGATGGTGGTCGACATCCGCCCCGAGCCCGGCTCGGCCAACTACTATTTCTACCAGAACAACGAGGGCCAGGTCGTCTTCTGCATCACCCCCGACCCGCCGATCCTCGGCGTGCTCAACGAGTCGACCTCGGCGTTCTTCCCGCAGGTGGCCCGGCGCATGGTGCAGCTCTACCCGCGGCTGGCGCCGCTGCGCGTGCGCCGCTCCTGGCGCGGCCAGTACCCCATGACCCCCGACGGCTTCCCCATCGTCGGCCGCGCCGCCGGCGTGGCCAACTACGTCCACGCCGTGGGCATGTGCGGCCAGGGGTTCATGCTGGGGCCCGGCCTGGGCGAGCTGCTCACGCGCATCGTCAGGGGGCAGGAGACCGCGGACGACGCCCGCGTCCTGCAGAGCTTCCTGCCCACGAGAGAATTCAAGGGAGTCGAGGCGCTGAAGTAAGCGAAGAAAGTGATAGTGATAGTGTTAGTGTTAGTAGCAAGCACAGTGACGATCTCTAAAAACTAAATATTTCGGAAACGATTTTCTTAATTCTTCAATAATTCGCTGATAGCTTTTTGCTACCACTACCACTACCACTATCACTACCACTATCACTTTTTCGTGAGACAAAACCAGGGAAGATCATATTACCCTGAGAACAAACCGGAGGTCATCATGAAAAAGCAGGCACTTCTTTTCGCGGCAATACTGGCGGCCGTCCCGTTCCTCGGCGCCCAGGACCCGCCCCAGATCCAGCAGAACCAGACCATATTGGCCCCGCCGCGGGTGCTCATCATCGTCGCCACGCCCAACGGCGGCGAGCAGGTCCTGCGCGGCGCCCAGCAGACGATCCAGTGGACCAAGATCGGCGACGTCGGGCGCCCGACCGTCCAGATCAAGAAAGGCGGCGCCGTGGTCGCCGAGTTCGCCCGCGTCACCCCCGAGGGTCCGATCGCCGGCAAGTACCGCTGGACGTGGAACGTCCCGGCCGGCACCGACGTAGGCAGCGACTACAAGGTGCGGCTGGTCTCTGAGGACGGCCGCGCCGCCGACGAGAGCAATCACAATTTCCGGGTGGTGGCCAGCAAGATCGAGATCTACATGCCCCGCGAGGGCAGCCATTTCCGCCGCGGCTCGACCATGACCATCCAGTTCCGCTGCTTCAACGTCACGCAGAACGTGCGCGTCTACCCGATCAATTTCGCCAACTATCCCATCGCCAACAACATCGCCCCCGGCACCGGCATCGTCGAATGGCGCACCGTGGGCACCAGTCCCGACGGCGTGGTGTGGATGCCCTCGAGCGGCCGCATCGTCGTCTGCACCATGGACGGCTCGGTCTACGCCGAGAGCCATGTGTTTACCGTAGACGATTGACAACCCCTTGCCAGTTCGGTTTGTTGCCGGTTGCTAACACTACCACTATCACTACCACGTAGGGCTTGATATTCAATAGAACAGTCGTTTACCCAGCGCGGCGGCCAGCGAGAAAACGGCGCTCCAGATAATCGAGCCGGCCGCGAGCCAGGGCAGCAGGCGCCGGGGCGGCGCGCCCAGGACCAGCCCCAGGGCGGCGCCCAGGGGCGAGCCGACCACGAGGGGCGCCAGCAGCCCCCAGCCCACCACCCCGTGGCGCTGCCAGACCCGGAAGAGCAGCCCGCGCCTCTCTTCAAGCTTCTCGCGCTTCCCTCGCTTCGCGAGCCAGGCTTTCACCCGCTCGCCCAGCAGGATGACGACGGTGCCGCCGCTGACCGCCCCGGCCGCGGCGACCAGGCAGACGAGCAGCGGGTCGAGGCCCATGACCGCGCCGGCCGGGGCGGCGGCCCAGAGCTCGGCCACGCCGAGGGCGAACAGGGTCAGCAGCTTCCAGGCCATTCCAGCGCACTCCTTTTCGCCGACCATTGTATCCCGTTGGCGCCGCGGAGTAAACCGCGGGCGCGGATTGCCGCGCGCGGAAACGGAGGCAGGCATGGAAGGAAAACGTTGCGCCGGCTTTTTGGCCGCCCTCATCTGTCTCGGCTCGCTCATGCCGCTGGTTGCCCAGGACCAGCCGGCGGCGGGAAACAAGCTCGATTTTTATTTCTGGGAGCGGGTGCGCCAGGAGAGCTGGGACAACACCTCGAGCCTCGACGAGTCCGCCGCCGACTCCAGCGCCTACCTGCGCCTGCGCACCAGCCTCGGCGCCAAGTGGCATCCCGGCGGCGCCTGGGAGGTGCACCTGCGCCTGACCAACGAGAACCGCCTCTACCTGGCGCCCAAGCTCGACCCGCGGCTGAAAACCGACTTCAACGTCCACGAGGTTTTCTTCGATCAGCTGTCTGTCAAATGGACGAGCCAGCGCCGGCCGGGCCTCGCCCTCACCCTGGGCCGCTTCGACATGATGCTCGGCGAGGGCTTCCTGGTCATGGACGGGGGCCCTCTCGACGGCTCGCGCTCGGCCTACTTCAACGGCCTGCGGCTGGATTACGCGCTGAAGAACAAGAACAGCCTGACCTTCTTTTTCGTGCGCCAGCCGCGCAGCGACACGTTGCTGCCCGTGGTCAACGACAAGGGACAGGCCATGGTCGAGCAGGAGGAGCAGGGCATCGGCATCCACTTCAGCGCCAAGGCGCAGCGGACCGGGCTGGAAGCCTACCTGTTCCGCAAGGACTCCTTCGCCTTTGGCAGCCTGCCCGGGGGCGCGCTGCAGGTGGCCGGCGGGCGCCTGGTCCATCCGTTCACGGCGAAGCTGTCGCTGACCGCCGAAGCCGCCGTCCAGTTGGGGACATGGGGCGAGGAGAGCCGCCGCGGCCTGGGCGGCTACTTCCACCTCGACCGCAAGCCGGGCCGGCGCTTCCCCTGCCCCGCCCAGCTGACCCTGGGAGGCATCTTCCTGAGCGGCGACGATCCGGCCACGCCGCGCCACGAGGGCTGGGACGCCGCCTTCAGCCGCTGGCCGAAATGGAGCGACTCGCTGATCTACCTGCTGGCCAAGGAAACCCGGGTGGCCGACTGGAGCAACTTCATCTCCCTCTACGGCCAGCTGCTCTTCGAGCCGGCCGACAGGATCCGGCTGAGCCTGGCCTGGCACCGCCTGGCCGCGGCTGAAAAGACGGCGCCCACGGCCCTGCTCAGCGGCTCGGGAAAAGCCCGCGGCGACCTGTTCATCGTCAAGGCCCTCTACGACGTCTCCAAGCAGCTGGCCGGCCGCCTCATCTGGGAGTATTTCCGCCCCGGAAACTTTTACCGCAGCGGCGCCGCGGCCTACCACTGGATCCAGTTCGAGATGTTCTTCCGCTTTTAAAAACAGGAGGAGTGCATGATATTCAAGATTTCGGTCATAGCGGCATACGTGCTGATGATCGTGATCATCGGCATTTTGCGCAGCAAAAAAACAACCTCGTTCAACGAGTTCTTCCTGGGCGGCGGCAACGTCGGCCCCTGGATGACGGCGTTCACCTACGGCGCCACCTATTTCTCGGCCGTGGTCTTCATCGGCTTCGCCGGCAAGGTCGGCTGGCAGTTCGGCTATTCGGGCCTGTGGATCGCCATCGGCAACAGCCTGCTCGGCGTGCTGGCCGTCTGGTGGCTGCTGGGCGAGCGCATCAAGAAGATGTCGCAGGAATACAGGGTGGCCACCATGGCCGAGTATTTCGAAAAACGCTACCAGAGCAAGTTCCTGAAGATTTTTTCCAGTGCCTCCATATTCGTCTTTTTCATCCCCTATTCGGCCGCGGTGTTCATCGGCCTCTCCTATCTCTTCAAGCTCAATTTCAACACCGAGTACTGGCACGCCCTGGTGTTCATGGGACTGTTCACGGCCGTTTACATGATCCTGGGCGGCTACAATTCCATGAGCACGATCGACGTCATCTTCAGCGCCCTGATGATCTTCGGCAGCGGCGTGGTGATCGTCGGCGTCCTGGGCAAAGCCGGCGGCCTGGCCGCGGCCACGACGCAGCTGGCCGCGATCGATCCCCGCTTGACCGCCCCGATCGGACCGCCCGGGATCTGGCCCATATTCTGCCTGGTTTTCCTGACTTCCATTGCCCCGTTCGCCATGCCGCAGCTGGTGCAGAAGTTCTACGCCGTGAAGGACAAGAAAGCCATCCGCGCCGGCATGTGGGTCTCCACGGCATTCGCCATATTCTTCCTGTCGGTCGCCTATTTTTCGGGCAGCCTGACCCGCCTGTTTCTCACCCCGGAAAATGCCCCGGCGGCTTTCGCCGGCGGCAAGCCCGTGTTCGACTCCCTGATGCCGGAGATGCTGATCCGGGCCATTCCCGGCTCCCTGTCGGTGTTCATCCTGCTCTTGATCCTGTCGGCATCAATGTCCACGCTGGCCGCGCTGGTGCTGATCTCGAGCTCGGCCCTGGCCAAGGACCTCTATGCCGGCTTCATGAACAAAAACGTTTCCGACCGCAACCTGACGCGGATGATGCGCTGGTTGAGCGCTTTCTTCATCGTGCTGTCGGTCATTTTCGCCTATTACCGTCCCGACACCATCGTCTTGTTTCTATATTTTTCGGGCCGCCCTTCACCCGAAGCCGGCACCATCGGCATGCTGGTCTCGCTGGCCGTCAACCCGTTGTTCAGCCTGTTCGGGAGACAAGTTGAACCGTTGAAACGTTGAAGCGCGGAAACGTTGAAGAGTTAGAGAGTTCAAGAGTCAGGAATTAAGAAAGAGATCATTTCCGGGGCTGTTAACCCTTCTACCCTTCTACTCATCTACCCATCTACCTTAGCCAAGGCCGGTTCCCTTCTCCATTTTGGTCATTTGGTCATTGGCGCCTGGTGCTACTTCTTTCCGTCCTTACCCTTGTCCGGCTTGATGAACACCGGGTGGCCTTTGATCTGGCAGCGCCCCATGACCTCGATCACCTTGGCGGCCAGCGCCTGCGGCACGTCGACCAGGCTGAAGGCGTCGTGGATCTCGATGGCGCCGATCTGGCGGCCGACAAGATCGGTCTCGCCGGTGATGGCCCCGACGATGTCGCCGGGGCGGATGCCCTGGTTCTTGCCCAGGCGGATCTTCAGCCGCATCACTTCGCCCGGGGTGAGGCGGGGGGCGGGTACCTCGTAGGCGCGGCTGCCATGATCCCTGGCCGGTTTACCCGGCCGCCGCGGCGCTTCGTCCCTATTGGCGCAAGGCTCCGCCTCGCCCGCCGGGGCGCCTGGGGCCTTGTTGTCCTTTTCCATGATCATCTTCAGCAGGGCGGCGGCGACGTCGAGGGACGAGTGGTCGTCCCCGGTCAGTTTTTCGACCATGGCGGTGTATTTTTCCCCGGCCTCCGCCTCCATGATCTGGCGGAGTTTATCCAGCACGGCATCGTTGCGCATCTGGTCGACGTCGTCGATCGAGGGCAGGCGCTGGCGGCGGATGCGGGTCTTGGCAAAGCGCTGGATCTCGGCCAGCTTGCCCAGCTCGCGACCGGCGACGAAAGTGAAGGCGCGGCCGCTCTTGCCGGCCCGGGCCGTGCGCCCGATGCGGTGCACGTAGTATTCCTCGTCGCGGGGCACGTCGAAGTTGACCACCACCTCGATGTCGTCGACGTCGAGGCCGCGCGCTGCCACGTCGGTGGCCACCAGGATCTCCAGGCGGCCGTTGCGGAACTGGTTCATCACCCGGTCACGGAACATCTGCTTCATGTCGCCGTGCAGGCCGCTGGCCGCGTAGCCGCGCGCCTGCAGCTTCTCGACCAGCTCGTCGACGCGGATCTTGGTGTTGCAGAAGACCAGGGCGCGCTTCAGGTCGTGAATGTCGATCAGCCGCGCCAGCATCTCGGCCTTCTGGAATTCCTTGACCTCGTAATAGGTCTGCTCGACGCCGGGGACGGTCAGGTCCTCGTGCACCACGCGGATCAGCTGCGGCTCGCTTTGAAACGACTTGCTCAGGGACATGATGGCCCGCGGCATGGTGGCCGAGAAAAGCAGGGTCTGGTGCGGCGCCTCGATGGCGCCGAGGATGAACTTCATCTCGTCGACAAAGCCCATGTCGAGCATCTCGTCGGCCTCGTCGAGCACCACCGTGCGCACCGCGTCCAGGCGCAGGGTCTTGCGCTCCATATGGTCGCGGACGCGGCCGGGGGTGCCGACCACCACCTGCACGCCACGCTGCAGGGCGGCGATCTGGCGCTCGATGGGCTGGCCGCCATAGACCGGCAGGATGCGGATCTCTTTTTTGTGCTTGCCGAGCAGCTTCAGCTCCTCGGCGATCTGCACCGCCAGCTCGCGGGTGGGACAGAGGATCAGCGCCTGCACTTTTTTGAGTACGGGCTCGATGCGCTCGACGATCGGGATGCCGAAGGCGGCGGTCTTGCCGGTGCCGGTCTGCGCCTGGCCGATGATGTCGGCGCCGGCCAGGATCGGGCCGATGGCCAGCGACTGGATCGGCGTTGCCTCCTCGAAGCCCATCTCGGCGATGGCCTTGCCCATCTCGGGGGACAGTTCGAAGGCGGAAAAAATCTTCTTGATCATGGTTGCTTTCCTTTGCAGCAGGAAGGAAGCGCCGTTTTAATGAAGGGCTTGGCCAGAAACGGTCGCTGCACAAGGGAAAACGCAACCATAAAACGTATCCACTGAATGAAGTGAGACGGTTTATTTTCTATCTGGAGTGTTTCTTCCTGATGAAAACATATTATACCACGCCCAGCCGCAGGGGTCAAGGCAAAACCGCGTAAAGCTAACGGATGCCGAAGACCGTGACCTCGGCCCTGACCTCGGCATTGCCTTCAACCCAAGAGCCGAGCGAACGGTAATTGAAGATGATGCGCTGCAGCTTGCGCCTCCGGCCTTCGAGGTCGATGATGCGCGAGCGCTCCTGCTCGTTGAAGATGAGCTTGACCGGAACGTTGTCGCGCT
>JALOLC010000103.1 GCA_025456175.1 Acidobacteriota bacterium
ATCCCGTTGCGATGCCGACGGCGAAGAAGTCCAACAAGACAAGGAACATCCAGCCGACAACGGGGACGAACTTGAGCAGGGTGTAGGCCGCGATGCCGGTGACGATGAAAAAGGCGGCGCCCAGCCGCAGCTTCAGCGCCCCGAGGATGCGCTCGCCCAAAAAATAAAAGACAACGGCGCGGCCGAAGATCAGCAGGAGGAAGAAGGCGGCCAGCAGCACGACCAGCAGGGGGATGCCGATGAACACGAAGCTCAGGAGCAGGAAGAGCAGCAGCAGCAGCGCAAAGAGCAGCAGCGTCGCCGCGCCGCGCCCCAGGTGGCGCAGCGGTTCGCGGCAGAGCCATGCCGCCGCCTGGGTGACCGGGACGGGAAAGACGGCCAGGGCCAGCAGCGAAAGGACGAGCCAGAAAAAGATCTTGATTACCTTGAAGAAGGTCATGCCGCCCGACTCGGGGAGAAAGGGCAGGAGCGAGGCGGCCATCCGCCTCATGCCCTGGCGCGAACGGACGTCGTAGACCCGGCCGTTGACCCGGCTGCCGTCAGCCCGGAGCAGGCGGCCGCCGATGACGATCAGGTCGCGGCCGATCAGCGCGCCGTCCAGGATCTCCACCTCGGAGGCGATGCAGATGACGTCCCCGCTGACCTCGCCCTCAAGGCGCAGGCTGCCTCCCAGCAGGAAGACCGACTCGTCGAGCTTGCCGCGGACGTCCAGCCGGGCGTTGAAGGCGTTGATGGCGGCGCTGCGCGTCTCGCCGGCGGGGACGCGGATCTCCTTCCGGTCGGATGCGGCCTCCCGGTCCTGACGGACCGGGACGTCGGGTCCCATGGGACCCTCTCGGCCGTCTGCGCGGGGCGAAACAGCCAGCAGGAGGCCGCCGCAGGCCAGGAACAATGCCAGCAGGTGGCTCTTCTTCATGGGCGCTTCGCGTTCAGCCTTTTCAACCGGGGGCGGAACCAGGTCAGCGCCAGGAGGCCCGAGAGGGCGAAAATGGCGATGCCGGCAGCGATGGCGCCCAGCGGCGCCGGCAGGAGGAAGCGCAGCAGCGCGCCGAGGGCCTTGCTGACGGCCTGGGCGCCGTCGTAGATCGCGCTGATGCCCTTGATGACATCGGCCAGCCAGCTCGAGGTGCCGCTGGCGGTCAAGCGCAGCGCCTGGATCAGGCTGCTGCCGGAGAAATCGAAGTAGATGTAGATCCAGGAGACGAGGAAGACGAAGCTGGCGGCGATCACGGCCGCGATCGACGTAATGCGGGCGGCGGCGGGATAAAGGCGGGACATGACCTGGGGGATGAGCCGGGCCGGGGGCGTGTGCAGCGTCGGCGTGGAAAGGATCATGTCCAGGGCCCGGAAGGCGGCGGCCGAGCGGCGGCAGTAGGGGCAGAGCAGCAGGTGGTCGCGCGCCTGGGACGACTCGATGGCCCCCAGGCTGCCCTCGTTGTAGGCGATCAGGGTTTCGTCAGACAAGCAAGCCATCTTGTTCCATCTCCTTTTTCAGGATCTCCTTGGCCTTGAAAATGCGGTTCTTGACCGTGCCGACCGGCAGCGCCGTGATCTCGGCGATTTCCTCGTACTTCAGGTCCTGGATGTAGCGCAGCAGGATCAGCTCGCGGAACTTGAGCGGGATCTGGTCGACGACGCCCCAGACGTAGTCGCGGGTCTCGTCGCGGGAAAGGGCCTTGAAGCCATCCTCGCGGCTGACGTTGTCCGACTCGATCAGGTCGCGCGCGGAGACGCTCTCGTCGTCGAGCGAGTCGACCTGGGCCTGGTTCTTGCGGATATGGTCGATGACCAGGTTGTAGCAGATGCGGTAGGCCCAGGTGGAGAACTTGTACTCGTAGTTGTACTTGTCGAGGACGGTGAAGATCTTGATGAAGAAATCCTGGGTGAGGTCCACGGCCGTCTCCTCGTTGCGGACCATGCGGACCACGAAGCTGAAAATCCTCTTCTCGTACTTGCGCATCAGTTCCTCGAACGCCCTCCGGTCGCCCCGCAGCGATTTCTTGATCAGGGCCTGGTCTTCGTCCAGTTGCATCTACGGATTTGGGCGCGGGAAGGTTTTCACGGCGCCTGCTCCTCGATGATCTCCACGTCGGCGGGGAGGTCGAGGGCGAATTCCCCCGCTGCCAGGGCGACGCGGGGACGGTAGTTGCGGAACTCGTAGACCGTGGTCACGTCGTTGACCGCCGATTGCTCCACGCGCCGGGGCAGGAAGTCGCTTCCGACCTGGATCGTCAGCTCCTCGATGCCGCCCTCCCCGGCGAGCGAGACGCGGATGGTGCGCTCGCGGGAATTCCAGCGGCAGGACTGGCCGGGCTGCTCGGAGAACAGCACCTCCCAGACCAGCTCGCGGCTGCGCTCGCCCAGGCTGCCGCGCAGCAGTTGCTTGTTCTCGCGATCGTAGAAGCTGTAGCGGCCCCCCTCCAGGATGAACGTCTTGTAATCGGGGCGCAGGTACTGCCATTTCACCCGCTCGCGGCTGGCGAAGACGATGACGCCGCTCTCCTCCAGGCTGACCTCCTCGTCGACGATGACGCGCTGGACGAAGTCCACCCGGAAGGGCTGGCTCTGCAGGATGCGGCCGCGCACCTGGCGCAGGAAGTCGGCGTCACCAGCCGGCGGCGGGGCCGTTGGGGTCTGAGCCGGAATCGGGAGAAGCAGGGCGACCAGCAGCGGCAGCGCGCTGAGAGCCGGGCGGGTTTTCATGGCCGCGGTCGCCGGGGGGCGTCTCAGGGCCGGGCGCTGAGCACGCCCAGGGCCAGGGAGTGGAACTTGTCGGTGTCGCTCTCATTGCGCGAGGGGATGAGGACCGGCAGCCGGGCGCCCATGACCACGTGGGCTACGGTGAGCTTCAGGTAGTAGGTGAAGGCCTTGCCCAGCAGATTGCCCGCCTCGATGCTGGGCATGATCATGATCTGCACGCGTCCGGCCACGTCGCTGGCGATCCCCTTGTGCGCGGCCGCCTCGCGCGAGACGGCGATGTCCAGGGCCAGCGGGCCGTACACCCGGCAGCCGGCGATCTCGCCGCGCTCGTTCATCTCGGTCAGGGCCCTGGCATCGAGCGTGGCCGGCATGGCATCCTTGACCGTCTCGATGGCGGCCATGATCCCCACCCGCGGCTCCTCGTAGCCCAGGCCGTGGAACACGGCGACCGCGTTCTCGATGATCTGCTTCTTCTGCGCCAGGTCGGGGAGGATGTTCAGGCCGCCGTCGCTCAGGCCCAGCAGCTCATCGGCGGCGGGGTTCTCCACCACCAAAATGTCGGATAGCAGGTTGGCGCCGCGCAGCCCATGCTCCTTGTCCAGGATGGGCTTCATCAGCGCCGCCGTGGGCAGGAAGCCCTTCAGGACCAGGTGCAGCTTGTTCTGCCGCCCCAGCTCCACTACCCGCGCCACGGCCGCTTCGGCTCCGGGGGTGTCGTGGACCTCGAAGTCGGCCTCGCTCCCTCCGTGAAGGCGCAGCAGCTGGGATATTTTCGCTGGGTCGCCGCAGAGGATGAAGTCGGCCAGGCCTTCGCGCTTGGCCTCGATGACCGAGAGGATGGTGCTGTCATCCTCGGGGCAGGGGACCCCGGCGACGACGCCCTTCCGCCCCTTGGCGGCTTGCACGAGTTGTTTCAGGTTCTGGATCATGGCGTTCTCCTTGGCGCGTGGTCCCGTTCTCGGGGTCTCAGGCGCCGGCGCGGAAGCGGAAGCCGGCGTCGAAGGCCTTGAGGTTCAGGTCGAGGAAACGCGGCGGCACCTTGCGGCGCAAAACGTCCAGCCAAAGCTTTTCTTCGATCTCCATGCGCGAGGCCAGCAGGCCGATCAGGACGACGTTGGAGGCCTTGTCGTTGCCCAGCTCGGCGGCCATGCGCGTGGCCGGGATGAGCACCAGCTCGCCGGCCAGCCGGCGCAGCTGCGGCACGATGTCCTGGGGGTACTTCTCGAATCCCGCCGCCACCGGGAGCGGCAGCCACTCGAAGTCGTTGACCAGGACGATGCCCTTGGCCGAGAGGTAGCGGATGTTGCGCAGCGCCTCGAGCTTTTCGAAGGCCAGGATGTAGTCGGTCTCCTGCAGCGCCGGCAGGGGCGAGAAGACCTCGTCGCCGTAGCGCACGGTGGAGATCACGTCGCCGCCGCGCTGGCTCATGCCGTGGACCTCGCTCTTCTTCACCTGGAAGCCGGCCTGCAGCAGGACGTCGGAAAGCAGGTCGCTGGCGGTCAGGATGCCCTGGCCACCCACGCCGCAGATCAGGATCGATTTGGTAGTCATTTGCCGCCTCCCATGGCGAACGATTCCAGGGTCAGGGAGCTGATGTGCAGCCCCTTCTCGTCGACGAAGGCGATCGCCTTGTAGGGGCACACCTGGGCGCAGACGCCGCAGCCGGTGCACAGGGACGCGTTGATCAGCGACTTGCCGTCGACGTCGGTGCTGATGGCCGGGCAGCCCAGGCGCAGGCAGGTCTTGCAGCTGGTGCACGTTTCCTTGTGTACCGCCATCGGCGACCACTTGGCCTTGCGGTAGAGCAGCACGCAGGGGCGGCGCACGACGATCACCGAGGGCTCCGGGCGGGCCATCTCGCGCTTCAGCAGCTCGCGGATGGCCTTGACCTCGTAGCCGTCGATCTCGTACGCGTGCTCGATGCCCAGGCCGTCGCGCACCAGCTTGAGGATGTCGATCTTGCGGGCCTCCTGGCCCAGCAGCGTCTTCCCCGAGCCGGGGTTCTCCTGGTGGCCGGTCATGGCCGTGATCGAGTTGTCCAGGATCGCAACCGTTGACTGGCCCCTGTTGTAGATGACGTCGATCAGGCCGGTGATGCCGGAGTGGAAGAAGGTGGAATCGCCGATCACCGCCACCTGCGGGACGGATTTGCCGGCTTTTTCAAGGGCTTTCTCGATGCCCAGCTGCACGGTGATGCTGGCCCCCATGTCGACGCAGGTGTCCATGGCGCTCAGCGGCCGCAGCGCCCCCAGGGTGTAGCAGCCGATGTCGCCCTTGGACTGGACCTTCAGTATCCCCAGGTTGTAGAAAAAGGCGGTGTGCGGGCAGCCGGCGCACAGGGACGGCGGCCGGCCCGGCACTCCCTCCCCGGCGTTGCGCGGGGTCAGGTCCTTCAGCCCCAGGCTGGCGCGCACGACGTCCTGTGACAACTCGCCCAGCAGCGGGAAAACTTCCTTGCCGACGATCTCCTTCTGCGGCGCGGTCCCCTCGGCGGGGACCTTGAGGGCCAGGCGGGCGAAGGTCTCGATGATGGGATCGTTCTCCTCCAGGACGTAGATCTTGTCGACCATGGCGGCGAAGCGCTGGAAGAGCTTGACCGGGAAGGGGTAGGGCAGGGCCAGCTTGAGGAACCAGGCGTCGGGGAATACCTCGCGGCCGTATTGGTAGGAGACGCCGGAGGCCAGGACGCCGACACGCTCCTTGCCCTTGATGATCGTGTTGAAAGCGAAGCCGTCGCTGAACACCGCCAGCTTCTTCAGGCGCTCCTCGACCGCGACGTGGCGGCGGCGGGCGTTGCCCGGCAGCAGGTTGCGCTTGGCGAAGTCGCTTTTGTACTCGGGAACCGGGGGGGATTGGCGCTCGCCCAGCTCGACGACGGTGCGCGAGTGCGAGGTGCGGGTGGTCATGCGGATCATGACCGGGGTGTCGTAGGTCTCGCTGATCTTCACCGCCTCGAGGACCATGTCCTTGGCTTCCTGCGAGTCGGCGGGCTCGAGCACCGGCAGCTTGGCGGCCACGGCGTAGTGGCGGTTGTCCTGCTCGTTCTGCGAGCTGTGCATGCCCGGGTCGTCGGCCGAGATGATGACCAGGGCGCCGGTCGAACCGATGTAGCTGGCCGAGAACAGGGGATCGGCTGCCACGTTCACCCCGACGTGCTTCATGGCCACCAGGGCGCGGGCGCCGGTGAAGCTCGCTCCCAGAGCCTCTTCCATGGCCGTCTTCTCGTTGGCCCCCCACTGGGAATGGATGTCGTCCTTATAGCGGATGATGTTCTCCAGGATCTCGGTGCTGGGCGTGCCGGGGTAGGCCGAGGCGAAGGTGATGCCCGCCTCCCAGGCGCCGCGGGCGATGGCTTCGTTGCCCGAGAGCAGTTCTTTGGCCATGAGACCTCCTGTTGCTTGTTGGAAGGCTAACTTTATGATATTTCAG
>JALOLC010000019.1 GCA_025456175.1 Acidobacteriota bacterium
TTCAGGGCCATGGCCTCGGCGTGCGGGCCGCCGCAGGCGCGATGGAAGCCGCAGGAGAGGATGCGGCCGTTCTTCACGGCCACGGCGCCGACCATGGGGTTGGGCTCGGTGAAGCCGATCCCGCGCCGGCTCAGCGCCAGGGCGATCTTCATGAACTTCAGGTCTGCGGCCCCGTCTTCCTTGCGCTTCGTTGCCATGGCCTTCATGCCCCCAGCAGCGAGTCGACGAACGCGGCCGCGGAAAATTCCCACAAATCGCCTTCCGACTCGCCATGACCCACGAAAAGGACCGGGATCCTCATTTGCGCGGCGATGCTGACCACCGTGCCGCCCTTGGCCGTGCCGTCCAGCTTGGCCAGGACCAGGCCGTTGATCGCGGAGAATTCGCGGAATTTCTCGGCCTGGACCAGGGCGTTCTGGCCGGTCGAGGCGTCCAGCACCAGCCAGGTCTCCGCCGGCTGCCCGGGAGCGAGCTTGGCGATGATGCGGGTGATCTTCTCGAGCTCGCGCATCAGGTTTTCCTTGCTCTGCATGCGGCCGGCGGTGTCGACGATAAGCAGGTCGAAATCCTTCTCCTGCCAGGAGCGCATGGCGTTGAACACCACCGAGCCGGGATCGGCGCCGCGGTCGCCCCCGACCACCGGGATGCCGAGCCTCTCGCCCCACAAGGCGAGCTGGGAGGAGCCGGCGGCGCGGAAGGTGTCGGCCGCTCCCAGCAGGACCTTGCGGCCCTGGCCTCTGAAAAAATAGGCCAGCTTGGCCGCCGTGGTCGTCTTGCCGCTGCCGTTGACGCCAACCAGCAGCAGGACGATCCGTTCGCCGTTGGCCAAGGCCAGGCGCCGCTCGGTTGGAAACACGGCCAGCAGCTCCTGGCGCAGGAGGCGGGCATAGTGCTCGCGGGCGTCCCGGCCCCCGGCTTTTTTGGCGCTGGCGGCCACCAGGCGCCCGGCCACCGGCAGCGCGATGTCGGCGAGCACCAGCTGCTCCTCCAGCTCGGCGATGATCTCCTCCCGGTTTTTGCCGGAGGAGAAAAGCGCGCCCAGCTTTTCGCTCAGGCTTGTGCGGAAAAGGTCCTTCAGCGCCATGGAGGGATTATAGCCGATGGCCGGCCCGCTTTCAAATGAGCCTCACCCCCAACCCCCCCCGCGTTGCGGGATGGCATCGCTAGATGCCTCGCTGAGCCTCGGCATAGCGATGCGTACCTCTCCTAAAGGCGAGGGGGGAAAGAAGGGAAATAGTGTTTGTAGGTAAAATAGTTTTGGGGGAAGGGGCAGGGGATGGGGCTATATGAAGCCGACCACCATGCCGACCAGGCCGGCGATGGCATTGGTCCAGATGTCGTTGGCGTCCACCACCCGGCCACTGAAAAAGACCTGCACCAGCTCGAAGGCGAAGGCCGAGGCAAGGAGAACCAGGAAGGGGACGACCGCCGCGCCGCGCTTGTTCTCCCTGGCCAGGATGACGCCCAGCAGGAAAAACTCGGCGATGTGCAGGAAATTGGAGAAGAAGGCCCGGTTCAGGAAGATGCGGCGCTGGAAGAGGAGGTAGAAGACGATGGCCGCCGCCAGCAGGATGGCGGCGTTGTTCAGGAACTTGCCCGAAACGAAGGCCTTGAAGATCGCCAGGACGAAAAATGCCGCCAGTACTCCCAGCAGGACGTAATTGACGAAGTGGAAGCCCTGGCTCCTCAGCAGCAGGTTCGTGACCTGCCGGTGGAACGGAGAGGTGGCCAGGAGGAACAGGATGTAGAGCAGGGAGTATTTGTATTTCTTCAATCGGCTTCTTTTTCGCGTTCGCGGGGGATGGGCGCTGCTTTTTCCAGCACCTTGCCCTTGATCTCCGCGAAGAGGGTGCGGTTCTCCTCGAACAGCTTGCGCACCGCCTCCTTGCCCTGGCCCAGGCGGTTGTCGTTGTAGGAGTACCAGGCGCCGGTCTTGTTGATGATGCCGTAGAGCACGCCCAGCTCGACGAGGTCGCTCTCCTTGGAGAAGCCCTTGCCGTAGTAGAGGTCGACCTCCACTTCCTTGAACGGCGGCGCCATTTTGTTCTTGACGATCTTGATCCTGACCCGGCCGCCGACGATGTCGGTCCCTTCCTTGATGGCCATGACGCGCTTGACCTCGACGCGCATCGAGCTGTAGAATTTCAGCGCCCGGCCGCCGGTGGTCGTCTCGGGGTTGCCGACGAACATGCCGATCTTCTCGCGCAGCTGGTTGAGGAAGACGAAGGTGGTCTTGGAGCGGGCCACGATGGCCGTCAGCTTGCGCAGCGCCTGGCTCATCAGGCGCGCCTGCAGGCCCATGTGGCTGTCGCCCATGTCGCCCTCCAGCTCGGCCTTGGGCACCAGGGCGGCCACGCTGTCCACGACGATGATGTCCACGCCGCTCGAGCGCACCAGGATCTCGGCGATCTCCAGCGCCTGCTCGCCCCAGTCGGGCTGGGCGATGTAGAGCTCGTCGATGTTCACCCCCAGCTTCTGGGCGTAGAGCGGGTCGAGGGCGTGCTCGGCGTCGATGAAGGCGGCGTAGCCCCCCGCCTTCTGCGCCTCGGCGATGGCGTGCAGCGCCAGCGTGGTCTTGCCGGAAGCCTCGGGGCCGTAGATCTCGATGACGCGGCCGCGCGGGAAGCCGCCGATGCCGGAGATGATGTCGAGGGCGATGGACCCCGAGGAGATGGCCGGGATCTGCACGACCTCCTTGCCGCCCAGCTTCATGATCGAGCCCTTGCCGAACTGCTTCTCGATCTGCGATACGGCATTGTTCAATGCAATCGTCTTGCTGCTGCTTTCCGCCATGGAGCCCTCCTCGCGTGTGATGGCTCATTGTATCAGGAATGGCGAAAGAATAAAAGGGCGGCTCGCTGCCTGCCCGCCCGTGACCCAGGCGGGGCGGCCCATTGACTTTGGGGCGCTGTTTCGGCAAAATGCGGCCATGGGCATTTCTGCGGCTCATGACGGAGCGCCCATCTCCGGGAGAAGCTCGTGAACCCGATCCAGGAACGGCTGCTGCGTCTGTTGTCGTATTCCCCGGCCCCGACAGAGACTTTCCCCCGGGATTGGAGCAGCGGCGACTGGCAGGCGGTCGTTGCTGAGGCCGACCGGCATGGCCTGGTGCCGCTGCTTCAGCACCGTCTGCAGCGACGTTTTCCCGCCGAACAGGTTCCGCCCCCGGCCAAAGGGTTCCTGCGGCGCGGGCACCGGGCCTGCGCCATGAAGAATTTCTTGCGCTTCCGGGCGCTGGCCCCGGCTTTGGCCGGGCTGGCCCAGGCCGGGATCCCGGTGATCGTGCTCAAGGGAACCTATCTGGCGGTCATGGTCTATGAGAACATGTCCCTGCGTCCGATGTCCGACGTCGACCTCCTGCTGCGCCCGGAGGACGTGCTGCGCGCCGATCCGATCCTGGCGCAAGCGGGATTCCAGCGCCAGGAGCTCGCTGCGACGCTTGCCCAGGGTCTCAACGAGTTCCACTATCGGCAGCGCTCCGGCCAGGTCCAGCTGGAGGCCCATTGGGAGCTGTACGCGCCGGACTACCCCTTCCGCTTCGATCTCGAGGGGATGTGGCGGACCGCCGTGCCGGTGAAGATCGCCGGGGCGGAGGCGCTGGCCTTCGCTCCCGAGGATCAGCTGATCCATCTGGCCAGCCACGCCGCCATTCACCGCTTCGAGTTCGGCCTGCGCTCGCTGGCCGACCTGGCGGAAGTCGTTGCCCGCCGGCGCATCGATTGGCCGCTGCTCGCTGAGAAAGCCGGCCGGCAGAGCGTGGGCCGGGCGGTCGCGGTGCCGCTGGCGCTGGCCCGCGAGTTGCTCCACGCCGAGGTTCCCGCGGCGACGATCGCCGATCTGGGGGGGGCCGCGCTGCCTGCGGCCCTGTTTTCCGAGGCCCGGGAGACCGTGCTGCTGAACGCCCGGGCCAGGCGCGAGCATGGCGAACCCAATCCCAACCTGGTCCTCTTTTTCGGGCGGCGGAACTGGAAGGATCGGCTGAAGCTGGTTCGCAGCCGCCTATTTCCCCCGCGCCGGATCCTGGCCACGATGTATCCGCCGGCCGCCGACTCCCCACTGATCTGGTTCTGCTACCCCCGCCACTTTTTCTTTATTTTCGGGCGCAACCTGCGCGGGATGCGCACCCTGTTCAAGGGAAAGCTCGGTCGATCGGCCGACCGCAGCCGGGCCGGTGAATTGATGGATTGGCTGCTGCAATAATTTCCTCAGGGACAGGTCGTCATCTGTCCCGCCAATTGGTTCGCCTTGACTGCCGCGAGCCGCCGGAGGCGGTCCGCTTCTACTTGCCCAGGTACTCGATCTTGTCGAACTCCTCGTCCTGCTTGTGGTAGGTCTCGATCAGCTCCTTCAGCGAGTTCAGCAGGTGGATGATGTCGCTTTCGATCTCCTTGCGCTTGAACTGCAGGTTCTTGATCTCCTCGCGGATGGCCATCTGGCGGATGGCGGCGTGCTTGACGATCTCCTCGGACTTGATCTCGGCATCCCTGGTGATCAGCTCGGCCTCCTTGTGCGAGTTGGCCTTGATCTCGCTGGAGAATTTCTGGGCGGCGATCAGCGTGTCGCGCAGCAGCTCCTCCTTCCTCTCGAGCTTGGCCAGGCTTTCGCGCAGCCGCTCCATGCCCTTGCGCAGCTCTTCCTTCTCCTGGATCTCGCTCTCCAGGGTTTCGGCGACCTGCTGCAGGAAGTTGCGGACCTCGTTGCCGTCGAAGCCCTTGAGTTTTTTGGAAAACGTCTGGCTCAGAATCTCCTGCGGCGTCAGCTTCATGCTGCCTCCTTGGCGGTCAGGTCCGCCGGCCGAACAGGGCCGTGCCGATGCGCACCAGCGTGGCCCCCTCTTCCACCGCCGCTTCGTAGTCGTGGCTCATGCCCATGGAGAGGTGCTCGATCTTCATGTTGGCCACGGCCATGCGGTTGATGTCGTCGCGCAGCGCGCGCAGGCGGGAAAAATACGGGCGGCTGCGCTCCGTGTCTTCATAATAGGGGGGGACGGCCATCAGCCCGGTGATGTTCACCTTGGCCAGGCCGGCGACGTAGGGGATCGCCTTCTTCAGCCCCTCGACGGTGAATCCCGACTTGTTCTTCTCCTCGCCGATGTTGATCTCGATGAAGACGTCGACCGGCTCGTCGACCCGCTTGTGGATGTGCTCCAGGGCCTTGACGCCGTCGACCGACTCGATGAGGCGGAACGCGCCCAGGATGCGGTTGATCTTGTTCTTCTGCAGGTTGCCGATGAAGTGCCACTCGATCCCCTTCTCGGGGAAGTGGCGCATGTGCGCCTCGGCCTCCTGGACCTTGTTTTCTCCCAGCAGGCGGACGCCGAGGTCGAGCACCTGGCGGATGCGCTCCGGCCCCTGCCCCTTGCACACGGCCAGCAGGCGCACCTGGCGCGGGTCGCGCTGCGAGCGCCGGCAGGCCTTGGCGATGTTTTCCCGGATCAGCTCAAGGTTTTCCCAGATGGCCATTGTTTTCCACCGCGCCTGGGGTTGGGCGCAGCCGTTCGGCGGCCTCCCGCTTGTAAAGGTAATTCCTGTAAAAGCCCCAAATGTAGAACAGGGCGCTGACCGCCATGCCGTGCCGGCCGATGTACTTGGACCAGAAGAAGAACACGAACAGGAAGAGGAGGAAGGCGAAGGTGGACAGCCCCTCCATGCCCCGGCCCGTCCTGGGCTTGGCCAGGATCAGGGTGTCGCCCGCGGCTACGCCGCTGCCGCAGTTCAGGCAGATCGCGTAATCGGGATCAAATTCCTGGACATGGCCGCAGCGGACGCACTGGACGCTGCGGCTGCTGGGCGGTAGCTTCTCCACGGTCTCCAGGGCGGTTGGGGCGGGATCGGTTCCGGCCATGCCCTTCATTATAGCGCCACCTGACTTTTTTGCAATGGCGCGTCTCACTCGCCGTCCAGGGCCAGGCGGAAGCCCAGGATGTTCAGCCTGCTGCCGGGCTTCTCCGAGCTGCGGTTGGCAACGCGCACCAGGTTGGCGCCGTTGGCCCAGGAGCCGCCGCGCACGGCACGCTCGGCGCCGGTCTCCGGTCCGCGGGGGTTTGCGCGCGGAGAATTCTGGTAGAAGCCGGGATCGTACCAGTCGAGCATCCATTCCCAGACATTGCCGGCCAGATCGAGAACCCCGTAGGGCGATGCCCCCTTGGGATAGGAGCCGACCGGGCGGGTCATCATGTGCTCCTTGTTGTAGTTGGCCAGGTCGGGGCTCGGCGGCGAGCCGCCCCATGGATAGCGTTCACGGGCCGTTTTCTCCCACTCGGCTTCGCTGGGAAGCCGGAATTCAAGCCCTGTTTTGTTTTTCAGCCAGGCGCAGAAATCAGCGGCGTCTTTCCAGGAGACGTAGATGACCGGGCGGTTTTCCCGGCCCCAACCCTCATCCGCGGCCATTTCCCTCTGGGTCTCGGCGCAGAAGCGGTCGTACTGCGCGAAGGTCACTTCGGTCTTGCCGATCCAGAAGCCGTCGATGGCTACGCGGTGGGAGGGATGCTCGTCGGCATCGCCTTCGCGCAGGGGGGAGCCGATGGTGAATTCCCCCGCGGGGACATACACCATGGTGATGCCGTAGGGAAAGACAGCCTCCCAGAAGCCCTTCTGATTGCGCGCGATGCGCTCGGCCTTGGCCGCGACCCGCTTCAGGAACGGCTCGCTGAACCCGCTCTCCGCCGCAGCACCGGCGACCGGGACCGCCTCGGGTTCGGGTTCCGCTTCGGCCTTGGGCGGCAGCAGGGCGTCGATCTGCGGCCGGATATCCTTCAATTCGGCCGACTTTTCCTCAAGCACTGCCGCGAGCTCCTGGGAATACTCCCGGTCCATCACGGCCAGGCGTCCCCGCACCTCTTCCCGGCCCTCGGGGTATAGGCGCAGCGCTTCGAACAGGTAGAGGATGGCGAACTTGATGCTGCCTTTTTCATAATTGGCGTCGGTTTTTTTCAGGTATTCCTTGAACTTCACGCCGCGGTCGGCGCCGGAAATCGTTTTTTTCATCTCGCTGGACTTCTCCTGGGCCACCAGGTTGCCGGGCTCGAGTTCCAGCGCCTTCTGGTAGTGCTCCAGCGCCTTCTTGAAGTCGGAGGCGTCGGCGGCCTGGTCTCCCTGGTCGAGGTGCCAGTCGGCGCCCCGGGCTTGCGGATCCGGCGCCGCGGCTTCCGCTTTTTTCTCCACGGGCACCAGGGTCTGCTCGAAGACCACATAGCTCGAATCAGCGGGGTTCAGCCCCTTGCCGATCTCGCTGGAAACCTCGGCCGTGCGCTCGGACACCTTGCGCACCGTGAAAATGCCGATATTGATCGAGTATTCCCCGCTGGGGTCCTTGAACACGGCCTTGACGATCCCCTTCATGCCGGGTTCGACCCCGTCCAGCGATCCCTTGTCGATCGTCAGGGCCAGGCCCTTCTGGCCGGTGACGTTGGCGATGGTCTCGGCCTGCAGCAGGAACGCCGCAAGGATCATGATGAAAAAAACGGTGCAAGCTTTTTTCATTTTCCGCTCCTTACATGGGTCCATTCAACCACAGTCGCCGTTTTTTTTCAATCCGCGCCGGCTGGGAGGCCGCTGGCGGGGAGCGGCGTGGGGCGTGGCTCTTTTTTGAAACCAGCGGGCGATTCTGCTACAATACCCGTTCAGGAGCCGAGGGATTTCATTGGCAAGGAGGAGTTCAGCCATGGCTGCCAAACAATGGGACAGCCCGCCGTCCATGAGCATTGACGCCGGGAGCGCCTACCGGGCGCGCATCGAGACGGAGCGGGGAACGATCGCCATCGATCTCTACCCCCAGCATGCTCCCAACACGGTCAACAACTTCGTGTTCCTGGCCCGCGCCGGCTTCTATGATGGCGTCGCCTTCCACCGCGTAATCGCGAATTTCATGATCCAGGGCGGCGACCCGACAGGCAGTGGCCGCGGCGGCCCGGGCTACCGCTTCGCCGACGAGACGCAGGGCAACCCCCTGAAGCATGGGACGGGCTCCCTTTCCATGGCCAACGCCGGTCCCGACACCAACGGCAGCCAGTTTTTCATCACCCACTCCCCCCAGCCGCACCTTGACGGCAAGCACACCGTCTTCGGGAAAGTCGTCGCCGGCTTCGAGGTCGTCGAGGCCATCCGCCAGGGAGACCGCATGCTGCGGGTGGCCATCGAGGAATCCCGGGGCTAGCCGCCCGCCGCCGCCGGCGCGATTTGCAAAACGGGTTCCCGGAAGGTATGATGGCAGCATGATGGATCGCCCGGCCAAGGAAGAGTATTACCTGAACATCGCCCAGGTGGTCTCCCAGCGCTCCACCTGCCTGAAGGTGCTCATCGGCGCCATCATCGTCAAGGAGGACCAGATCATCGCCGCCGGCTACGTCGGGGCGCCGCGCCATACGCGCAGCTCGCTGGACCACGGCTTCTGCCTGCGCCGCAAGCTGCAGATCCCCTCCGGGACCCAGTACGAGCTGTGCCGCTCGGTCCATGCCGAGCAGAACGCCATCATCAACGCCGCCCGCGCCGGCGTCAGCCTGCTCGGCGGCGACATGTACATCTTCGGCGAGGACCGCGAAGCGGGCAAGGCCATTTTCGCCTTTCCCTGCTTCATCTGCAAGAAGATGATCATCAATGCCGGGCTGAAGCGCGTGCTGGTCTCGCAAACAACCGAGCCCGGCGCCGGGCGCTGGCGGCTCTTCCAGGTCGACGATTGGGTGCGCGAGTGGCGCGAGCAGGACATATTGGAAGACAGCGTCCGCTACGGCCGAACGGAATGAACGAGCCCGCGGCGAAGCTCTGCATCGGCCTGACCGGGCGCATGGCCGCGGGCAAGGGTGAAGCGGTGCGCATCCTGGAAGAGCTCGGCTTCCGCTATATTTCCCTTTCCGACATCGTCCGCCGCGAGGCGGCCCCCCGGTCCCAAGAGACCGGGACGTCGGGACACGCAGTGTCCTTCCCGCCGTCTGCGCCGGGCGAGACGGTCAGCCGCGCCGCCATGCAGGACATCGGCAACCGCCTGCGGGCCGAGGGCGGGGCCGGAGTGCTGGGCCGCAGGGTCCGCGAGGCGGTCGAGGCCGGCACCGAGGCGCGCTGGGTGATCGACGGCATCCGCAACCCGGCCGAGGTGCGGGAGTTGAGGAGGATCCGCGGTTTTCTTTTGATCGGCATCGCCTGCAGCGTTCCGACCATCCTGGAACGCATGCGGAAGCGGGGCCGCGCCAGCGACCGCGTCGCCGAGGAGGAGCTGCGGGCGGCCCTGGAGCGGGAATGGGGCCGCGGCGAGCCCGCGGACGGCCAGCAGGTGGGGCCGACCCTGGCCCTGGCCGATTTCACCGTGGCCAATGACGGCACGCTGGCCGAATTCCGCTCGCGGCTGGGCGCGGTGCTGAAGGAAATAGGAGTCGAAAATGCATGAGCACAATGCCGCCGTGTACCCGGGGTCCTACGACCCCCTGACCAACGGCCATATCGACATCATCGAGCGCGGCCTGAAGATCTTCGGCAAGATCGTCGTGGCCGTCCTGAAGAATCCCGCCAAGACCTACCTGTTCGACCTCGACGAGAGGCAGGAGATGCTGCGCTCGGTCTTCGGCGGCGAGAAGCGCATTGAAGTCGACCATTTCGAGGGGCTGCTGGTCGATTACCTGAAGCGCAGGAAAATCGCCACCGTGGTGCGCGGCCTGCGGGCGATCTCCGATTTCGAGATCGAGTTCCAGATGGCGCTGATGAACCGCAAGATCGAGCCGCGCATCGAGACGATCTTTTTCGTCCCCTCCGAGTCCTACTCCTTCCTCAGCTCGAAGCTGGTCAAGGAGATCTACATGCTGGGCGGCGAGGTGGGCTCCATGGTGCCGGGGATCGTGGACGCGAAGCTCAAGGAAAAGTTCCGCCGCCGTTAGCCCGCACTTCTCACAAATATTTGCTGCAATTGCGGATATGGGCATGTCTACTGCGTCAGGCTCGGTCGGATACCTCCATCGTACCAACAGTACGTCTCCGGTCTCCTCGGTCGCCTTCCTTGTATCCATACCCATCTGCGCAATTTCGCGACAATATCTGTGAGAAATGCGGGCTAGTCCAGGAACGGCAGCAGGCTCCCCCAGCCCTTGGGCAGGGTCTTGGCGATGTCGTTCAGGATGACGAAGACCATCAGGCTGATCAGGAAGGCGAACCCGGCGTAGACCAGGATGCTCTTCAGCTTGGCGTTCAGGTCGCGGCGGATGATCGCCTCGATGGTGAAGATCAGCAGGTGGCCGCCGTCGAGGCCGGGGATGGGGAAGAGGTTGACGATCCCCAGCTGCAGCGAGATGAAGGCGATGAGCATGAAGAAATTGGCGAAGCCGCTCTCCAGCGCCTGCTGCGAGACGCGGGCGATCTCGATGGGGCCCGAGAAGCTTTTCACCGACATCTTGCGCTGGGCGATCTTGCGGAAGGCGTCGAAGGTCAGCCGGATCAGGCGGCCGGCCTCCTGGAAGCTGTTGGCCACGGCCGCGGCCAGCCCGTAGCGGACCGTGCGGGTGGCGATCTTCACGTTGAAGCCGATCAGGCCGATGCCATTCTCGGCGACCGGCGTGATCCGCGTGGAGAAGGCCTGCCCCTGCCGCTGGACGGCGAGGAGCAGCTCCTTCCCCGGCGAGGCGTGGATGATGTCGGCCAGCTCGAAATAGGTGGCGACCGGCCGCCCGTCGACGGCGGTGATGTGGTCCCCGGGGCGCAGGCCGGCCTTCGCCGCCGGGTAATTGCGGGCGACCTGGTCGATCACCGGCGGCAGCGGCCAGTAGAACCCGGCGTAGCCGATCTCGTACTGCCTGCTGGCCGCCACCTGCAGCACGGTGGAGCGCGGGTTGCCGGCGCGCAGGAAATCGATCTTTAGGTTCTCCTTGGGATTGGTGCCGATGGTGATCTCCGCCTCCTTCCAATTGGGGGCGTTGCGGCCGTTGATGGCCAGCAGCGTGTCACCGGGCAGCAATCCGGCCTTTTCCGCCGGCGACCCTTTCGTCACGTAGCCGATCACCGGCGGCTCCAGCTTGTAGGCGTCGATCTCGACCCCGCTCATGTTGACGCCGCTGATCAGCGCCAGGGCCAGCACCAGGTTCATCAGCGGCCCCATGAGCAGGGTGAATATCTTCTGGGCGCGGTTCTTGGCCATGAACTGGTCGGGGGCCGAATGGGCGGGATCGTAGTCCTCCTCGCCGGCCATGCGCACGTAGCCGCCCACGGGGATCAGGCTGACGCGGAAATCGGTCGCGCCGATCTTCCTGCCGAACAGCCGCTTGCCGAACCCGAAGGAGAACACCTCCACGCGGATCTTCATCAGCCGGGCGGCGACATAGTGGCCCAGCTCGTGGACCAGGACGATGATCCCCAGGACCACCAGGAAAGTCAGGAACTGGTACAGGACGCTCATGGCATTACCTCGTTTTCGATGTGGGCGATCGTTATTCTGCGGGTCGCGGTGATGGTCTCCAGGACGTCGGCCAGCCCCGCCAGGGGATGGAACTCGCCCCGCTCCAGCATGCGGGCGACGACGGATGAGATGTCGGCGAAGCCGATGCGGCCGGACAGGAAGTACTCGACGGCGACCTCGTTGGCCGTGTTGAAGATGGCGCCGGCGTTCTGCCCCCGGCGCAGCACCTCGTAGGCCAGCGGGATGGCGGGGAAACGCCGCGGGTCGAGCGCGAAGAACTCCAGGCGCTGCAGCGCCGGCAGGTCGAGGCCGGGACAGGAGCCGGCGACGCGTTCGGGATGGGTCAGCGAATAGAGGATGGGCAGCTTCATGTCGGGGACGCCGAGTTGGGCCAGGGCCGACGAGTCGATGAACTCCACCAGGGAATGCACCACGCTCTGCGGATGGATGACGACGTCGATCTGCTCCGGCCTCAGGCCAAAGAGGTGGCTCGCCTCGATGATCTCCAGCGCCTTGTTCATCAGCGTGGCCGAATCGATGGTGATCTTGCGGCCCATCGACCAGGTGGGGTGGGAAAGGGCCTCGCTTACCGTGACCGACCTGAGGTCGCGCTGTGGCTCGCCGAAGAACGGACCGCCCGATGCGGTCAGGATGACGCGGCGCAGGTTCCGTGACGAACCCTGCAGGCACTGGAATATGGCGCTCTGTTCGCTGTCGACGGGGATGATTTCGGCGCCCCGGGCGGCGGCCTCACGCCCGATGAGCTCGCCGGCGACGACCAGGGTTTCCTTGTTGGCCAGGCACAGCCGGCGCTTCAGGCGTAGGGCTTGAAACGCGGCCTGAATGCCGTCCGTGCCGTTGATGGCCGCCACGACGCAGTCGCAGCCGTCGAGGGCGACGATCTCGTCGAGCCCCTCCGCGCCGAAAAACACCCGCAGCGCCGGCTGCCGCCCCTGCAGTTCGCGGGCGGTCTTTTCGTTCTTGACGCAGACGGCCGCGGGGGCGAATTCGGCGATTTGCCTTTCCAGCAGCTGGATATTGCCGCCGGCGGCCAGGCCCAGCAGGCGGAAGCGGTCGCGGTTCTCCCGCAGCACGTCGAGGGTGCTGCGCCCGATCGAGCCGGTCGAGCCCAGAACGACGATGTTCTTCACCATGGTTTGGCCTGCGGTTCGGAGGGTGCGGCGGGTGCCATGCGCTCAGTTCCAGAAATACGCAACGAGGAAATACAGCAGTGGGGCGCAGAAGATGTAGCTGTCGACCCGGTCGAGGACGCCGCCGTGCCCCGGCAGCAGGCGGCCCGAGTCCTTCTGGTCGGCGGCGCGCTTGAACAGCGATTCCACCGGGTCGGACAACTGCGAGAACAGCCCGATCAGGGCGGCCGTGAGCATGGCGGCGGGGACCGCGGCCGGGACCGGGAACAAGACCAGCGCCAGCCAGCCGCTCAGGCCCGCCGTCAGGATTGCGGCGATCAGTCCCTCCAGCGATTTCTTCGGCGAGGCGAGCTTGTAGATCTTGTGCCTGCCCATGGCGCTGCCGACGAAGTAGGCGCCCGAATCGCCGACAGCGATGACGAAGATGAGGAAGAACAGGTAGTTGGGCCCCAGCTTCTTCAGCTGCAGCATGAAGTAGAGGGGGAAATAGAGGTACATGACCGCCAGCGCCAGCACGCCCCAGTCGCGGGCAAAGGACGCAAGGCGCTCCCGGGAATGGGTCGTGAACAGGAAATAGAGGCCGTCGGCCAGCAGGCAGCCGATCAAGGCGTGGGCGATGTGGAACCAGGGCACGGAGAAGGCCAGCGCCACCAGCAGGCCGTTGCTGAAGACCAGCGGCCAGACGTGCCGGCTGGGCTTGGTCAGGCGCAGCAGTTCCCAGGCCGCCAGGCTGATCAACAGGAAGAGCAGGGCCGAGAAATACGGCGCCGGCAGATAGCGGATGGCGGCGTAGGCGAAGAGGATCAGCGCGACGGTCGTCGGCAGTCGCCGGCCCAGGTCTTTCATATGCTTCCGAATCTCCTTTCCCGGCCCTGGAATTCGATCAGGGCCCGGAACAGCTCCTTGGCCCGGAAATCGGGCCACAGGGTGGCGGTGAAAACCAGCTCGCTGTAGGCGATCTGGTAGAGGAGGAAGTTGGAGATGCGCTGCTCGCCCGAGGTGCGGATCAGCAGGTCCGGATCGGGGCAGCCCGCCGTGTACAGGTTTGCCGCGAACAGTTTCTCGTCGATCGCGGCCACCGCAACGCGCTGCGAAACGATCGCCCGCACGGCGCGCAGGATCTCCTGGCGCGCGCCGTAGTTCAGCGCCAGGTTGACCTGCATGCGCCGGTGCGGCCGCGAGCGCTCCTCGGCTTCCCGCAGTTTTTCCCGCAGTTTCCCCGGGAGCTTGTCGATGTCGCCGACGATCTTCAGCCGGATATCGTTGTCGTCCAGCAGGGCTCGGCGCTCCAGCAGGTTCTTGTGCAGCATGTCCATGAGAAACTGCACCTCTCCCGGCGGCCGTTTCCAGTTCTCGCTGGAGAAGGTGAACAGGGTGAGGAAGCGGATGCCCAGGCGGGCGCAGGCCTCGGTGATCTCGCGCGCCGCCTCGGCGCCGGCGCTGTGCCCGGCGTGGCGGTCCAGGTTTTTCGCCTTGGCCCAGCGGCCGTTGCCGTCCATGATGATCGCCACGTGGGCGGGAAGACGCTTCTCGTCGATGCGTCCGATGAGCTCATGCTCTTCGCTTCCGGGAGGATAGAGGGCCAGGGCGTGGTCGAACATCCGAAAATTATATTTTTTCCCCGCCCTTTTGTCAAATGAGCGCGGCCGGGGCGGCGAGTCCGTGCCGCGCGTCGGGGTTTGCCTTGAATTCGCGGGACAAGTGGTATATAATCGCGGCGGATGAAGAAAAAATGGGTCGTTTTCCTTGCGTTGGCGCTTTTTTGCGGCCAATGCAAAAAAAAACCGCAGGCGACGGGGGAAGCCCCTGCCGCTGATCCCGCCGCGGCCAGGGACCAGCTGGTCATCCTGGCCATCGGCGATGCCTCCCTGACCAACCTGGACCTGAAAAACTTCATCCGGCTGCAATACAGCGATATTTTCGCGAAGAAGAACAACGACAAGCTCCTCTCGCGCCTGTTCGACCTTTTCTGCGAGCAGCAGATGATCCTCTACAGGGCCAACCAAGATGGCGTCCAGGTCGACGATGCCGATGTCGCGGCTTACCTCAGCGAGATCCAGGCCCGGCGCCAGGACCGGGAGCTTGACCGCGAGATGGTGCGCAATTCGCTGCGCGTGCAGAAGTACCTTTTGGCCGGGGCCTACAGGGACATCGATGTCAGCGACCGCGAGATCAGCCGCTACTACGAGGCGCACCTGGGGGACTACCAGAAGAGCGAGGAGATCGAGCTCTTCCAGATCATGACCCAAGACCGCGAAAAACTGCTCGGCATCCGCTCGGAGCTCCTCCGGCAACCGGCGCGTTTCGCGGAGTTCGCGCGCAGCGACTCGATCGCGCCCGAGGCGGGCAACGGCGGCGCCATGGGGCTCTTCGAGAAGGGCATGCTTCCCCAGGAGATGGAGGGCGTGGTCTTTTCCCTGAGCGTGAACGAGATCAGCCCCATCGTCGAGTCGCCCTACGGCTTCCACCTCTTCAAGATCACGCGCAAGCGCAAGTCGCGCATGCAGAGGCTGGAGGCCGTGAAGGATGAGATCAAGAGCAAGCTGCTCTCGGCCAAGCTGACCGCCGCCTACGATGAATTCCTGCAGGGCCTGAAGGCCGAGGTTCCGGTGCGGGTCCACCATGAAAACTTGTATTTCAGCTACGTAAAATCAGAACCCGGAGTGAGTGAAAATGAAAACCAAAGCCTTCCTGACAGCGATCCTGTTCCTGGCGCTTAGCTCCCTGTTCCCTGCCGCGGACGTCGTTGAGGAGATCTACGCGGTGGTCAACGACGAGGCGATCACCGGCAGCGAGCTGCTGAAGTTCAAGGCCGACATGCTGCGCTCCCTGCAGGCCGAGCTGGAGGGCGAAAAGCTGGAGCAGGCCCTGGCCGAGCTCGAGAAAGAGCTGCTGAACAAGTTCATCGAGCAGAAGCTGCTGCTCTCCAAGGTGAAGGAGAAGAACTACGATGTCGATGCCGACGTGGAGACGATCATCCAGGAGATCAAGAAGCAGAACAACATCGCCTCCGACGACGAGCTGAAAAGCGCCCTGGCCCGCGAGGGGATCGAGTTCGCCGCCTGGAAGGACATGTGGCGCGAGCGGCGCCGGCAGGAGCGGCTGATCAACGAAGAGGTGGGCGCCAAGATCAAGATCGACAACCCGCAGATCATGGAGTATTACCGCAAGAACCAGGCGGAATTCACGCTGCCGGCCGAGTTCACCCTGAACTGCATCTACGTGAAGAAGGGCGAGCAGGGGGCCGTGCCGCAGGAGAAGATGGAGCAGGTCCTGACTGAGCTGAAGCCCGGCGGATTCGTGGAGGTGGCCAAGAAGTACTCCGAGCTCCCCGGAGCCGAGGAGAGCGTCGCCCTGGGCACGTTCAAGGCGGGTGAGCTGGACAAGGCCCTGGAGGAAGCGGCGCTGAAGCTGAAGAAGGATGAGTATTCGGGATGGATCGATACCGAGAACGGCTGGTACATCATCCAGCTGGTCGAGTTCAGCCCCCAGCGTGTCCGCGAGGTGCGGGACGTGCGCGAGGACATCAGCATGACGCTGCGCATGGCCGAACAGCAGGCCAGGGTAAAGGACTACATCGAGCAGCTGAAGAAGGAAAGCTACATCAAGATCTTGAAGGAATACCGCTGATCCCCGGACTGCCCCCGGCGGGGAAATCGCAGGGGACGCCGGCGGCGGCGATCGTTTTTTTCAGCAGGGCGATGATTTCGCAATTCTTTTCCACCCCGAGGGCGATGGCTTTGGCGAAGCGCTCCTGCGGCAGGGGGGCTCCCTCGCAGAAGGACTGCACCTCGACCAGCTCGCCGGCGGCGCTGGAGACGATGCTGATGTCGCTGTCGCAGCGCGAGTCCTCCTCATAATCCAGATCGGCCAGGAGCTCGCCGTCCTTCACGCCGACCGAGACGGCGGCGATCAGGCGGAAGGGGGGGAAATCGGCGATCCATTGCTCGTAGACCATGTGCTTCAGCGAGAGGACCAGGGCCAGGAAGGAGGCATTGAGCGAGGCGCAGCGGGTGCTGCCGTCGGCCTGGATGACATCGGCATCCAGGGTGACGGTGCGCTCCCCCAGCCCCCTCATGTCCAGCACCGTGCGCAGGGCGCGGCCGACGAAGCGCTGGATCTCGCCGCTGCGGTTGTTGATCTTGCCGCGCTCGCGGGCGATGCGCTGGTTGCCCGCCGCGCCGGGCAGCATGGCGTACTCGGCCGTGATCCAGCCGCGGCCGCTGCGCTTCAGGAAGGGCGGCACCCTGTCCTCCACGGTGGCCGTGGCCACCACCCGCGTATGGCCCTGCTCGCACAGCGCCGAGCCCGGGACGTGGCGCACGTAGCCGGGAACGAAGAGGATGGGACGCAGACTGTCGGCGGGGCGGTTATCGGCTCTCATGGCGCGTCTCCTTGCGGTCTGGTCTTCCAGCGATCGTGGAACCAGAACCACTGCTCCGGGAATTTGCGGACCTGCTCCTCGATGCGCGCGGTCAGGCGCTGGGTCAGCTCGCTCAGGGCGGCGGGATCCGCGCTCGCAAACGGATGGTCGATCTCGGGCTGGACGTCGAGGACGATCTCCCCGCCTTCGTAGTGCAGGAAGACGGGGACCACCGGGATCTGCTTCTTCAAGTACAGCTGCGACACGGTGGTGACGGCGGTGGCCTTGCTGGCAAAGAAGTCGACGAACACCCCCTCGCGCGGCACGGTGTTCTGGTCGATCAGCAGGTAGACGATCTCGTTGGCGGCCAGGCGCTTGAGGATGGTGCGCAGCGAACCCTGCTTGTAGATGATGCGCGAGCCCATGGCCTCGCGAAACTCGCGGACCCGGCTCTCGATGCGGGGGTTGTCCATGGGGCGGGCGATGCTGTGGATGTCCCGGCCCAGGCGGTCGCGCAGGAGCAGCGGGATCCACTCCCAGTTGCCGAAGTGAGCCGAGAAAACGATCACCCCCCGCTTCTTCTCCAGGGCGCGCTGCAAAAACTCGATGTGTTCGACGCGGCTGCGCTCCAGGACGGCCGTGGTGTCCCGGCGGGCAAAGACGCGGGCGATCTCCATGAACATGCCGCCGAAGTGGCCGTAAATTCTCTGTTTCAGGTCATCGCGCCAGGCCGGGGCCGCGTCGGGGAAAGCCAGGGCCAGGTTGCGCGAGATCAGCCGCGAGTGCCGCGGGCTGCCCTTTTTCAAAAAAAAAACCAGGACCTTGCGCGCCGGGCCAAGGGCGCGGCGCGGCAGGCGCTTGATCAGGCCGATCAGGCCGGAGAACAGCGCGTATTCGGCGCGGCATTTAAATGAATCCTTTGGCAGCGGCATGGGTGACGACCTGCTCGATAAGGTCCCCGGGCAATTGTATCTCATTTCGCGCGTACAATAAAGGGAGACCCTGCAGGCCGTCCCGCCGAGTTTCGCCGCGGTCCCCGCCGCGGGAACCGGGAGCAAGAAGCCCCCTGAGCTTGCAGAAGTCCTTCTCGGTGCAGACCATCCAGGCGGCCCCCTTCTCCTTTCTCAGGGCGTCCAGGGAGCGGAGGTCATCGGCGGTATAGGCGTGGTGGTCGGGGAAGGGGCGATAGGCGGCCAGGCGCCAGCGCCTCATATCGGCGGCGAAGCGCTCGTTGTCGCCCAGGGCCGAGAAGGCGATGAGCGGGGCGTCGGCGATTTCTATTTCATGGCCGCGCGCGTCGAGCAGACCGGTTATGGCGAAATCGTAGGTGTCGTCCTCCTGGCGCGCCCCCTGGCCTTGCGGCCGGTAAACCAGCGCGCGGTCGGCCCGGCGGGACAGGAAGCGAAAATGGCGCAGGTAGTAATAGGGATGCGCCGGGTTGATCAGCAGGATGCTCATGTCCTTGCGGATGTGGCTGGACTGCAGCCCGTCGTCCAGGATGATGATGCGGTCTCCCCGCGCGGCGGCCGCCGCGATGGAGCGCAGCCGGTCGCGGCCGATGAACACATCCTGGTTCGGGAAGCGGGCTTTCAGCATCTGCGGTTCGTCGCCCACCTCGGCGCAGCTGTGGCTGCTCTCGACCCGGATGCCCGCCTTCTCGTAGCGGGCGCGGTAGCCGCGGCTGATGATGGCGAAGCGGGCCCCCCGGGTTTCCAGGGCCTGGCCAATGGCCATGACCAGCGGCGTCTTGCCGCTGCCGCCGAAGGACAGGCCGTCGGCCGAAACGATGAACAGCCCGGGGAACGCCTGCTGCCGCAGCCCCTTGATCTTCCATTGGACATAGGCGGCGGCCTTGAACAGGAGCGAGAGCGGGTCCAGGAGGACGCGGCTCAGCCCAGGTAGCGCCGGATGTGCTCGATGCTGCATGCCAGGGACCCCTTCCGTGCGGCGACGGCCGCGCGGGCATTGTCGCCGATCCGTTGCCGGTCAATGTTCGGAAATGTCGCGAGGAATTTCTGCCACTCCCGGCTGTCGCTCACCCGGAAATAGGCGCCGCGCTCCTCCAGGTCCCGGCCGATTTCGGGAAAATTGTCGTAATGGGGGCCGCCGACGATCACCTTGCCCAGGGCGGCGGGCTCATAGAGGTTGTGGCCGCCGGTAGCGGCCTGGAATGTGCCGCCCATGAACACGATGTCGGCGATGCTCATGATCGGGAAGAGGAAACCCATGCGGTCATAGATCAGGCAATCGATCGCGCCGCCGGCCGCCTTCTGCCGGCTGTGCCGGGCGCAGCGGACCCCCGCCTGCTGCAGCCGGGCGGCGATGGCTTCGGCGCGCTCGATGTGGCGCGGGACGATGATGAAGAAATAGGCCGCGGCCTGGGCGGCGATGGCCGGGATGAAGACCGCCTCGTCCTCTTCATGGCTGCTGGCCAGGATCACGATCCGCCGCGCCAGCAGCGGCACCTGCAGGAGGGCGAACACCTCGGCGGGCGGCGGGATGCCGGCCAGGCTGCCTTCGGCTTCGTCGGCCTTGATGTTGCCGCAGACCGTGATCCGTTCGGCCGCGATTCCCATGCGGATGAAACGCTGCTTGTAGAGGTCGTTCTGCACCAGGAGGCGGTCGACGCTGCGGAAGAACGGCCGCAGGAGTGGGCCGAAGAAGCGGTAGCGCCGGAAGGCCGGCTGCGAGATGCGGCCGTTGATCAGCAGCATGGGGACGCGGCGGCGGCGCAGGAGGGCGATCCAGTTGGGCCAGATCTCGAGCTCGTTGAATACGATCAGGCGCGGCCGGATGGTTTCGACAAAGCGCCGGACGACGAAGGAGAGGTCGAGCGGCGCCAGGAACACCTGCAGGTCGGGAAACATGCCGCGGGCGAAGGCGTAGCCGGCGGGGGTGGTGACCGAGAGGACAACCCGCTGCCCCTTCAGGGCCTCGACCAGGGATTTCAAGCTGCGCACTTCGCCCACGGAGACGGCATGGATCCAGAGCGGCGGCTCGCCGGCCAGGCCGGGCCGCGGGCGCAGCCGGTCCTTCAGGAGCGCGCGGTAGGAGGGCTTCAGGAGGTACTTGAGCCAGAACGGCCA
>JALOLC010000104.1 GCA_025456175.1 Acidobacteriota bacterium
GGGCAACGGTCACGATCGGCTGGCCGGCGTTGACGAACTGGCCGTTCTGCACGAAGACCTGCTTGATGAACCCGGCGAAAGGCGCCGTCACCACCTGGCTGCCGGCGCTGAAATTCCTGTCCAGGTTGTCGAAAGCCGCCTTGGCGTTATCGTATTCGTTCCTGGCCCTGAGCAGCTCTTTTTCAGAAACGATGCGGTCCTTGGCCAGGTCCTTGATGCGGTCATGATCGGTTTTGGCGCGCTGATAATTGTTCCGCGCCTCGGCATAGCGCACCGCCATGTTGTTGTCGGCCAGGCCGCCGCCCGCGATCGCGAAGAGGCCCTGCCCGGCCGTCACGCTCTTGCCTTCGAGCACGTGCTCGCCGCTGAAGCGGACCACGCCATCGGCCTTGGCGCTGACGATCACCTCGTCACCCTGGGCCGATTGGATCCGGGCAACGCTCTTGATCACCTCGCCGAAAGCGCCAAGCTGGGGACGATCGGTGGCGAACTCGACCTTCCAGGAATTCTCCTTGGTGAAGGTCACGGCCTGGGCATTCTCAGGGGCTTGCGGCTGAGTCTGGTGGGCCGCCTCCGGCGTCTCGTGCACGGCCAGGTCATCGATTACGATCACGTCAGCCGCGGCAGCGGCGATGGTGATGGTCAGGCGGCCCTTGCCGGCCGTGTCGGGAACCAGCGTAAAGCGGTAGACCCCGGGGCGAAGCGGCTGGGCCTGCTCGGCTCTCACCGTCCTCCCCGCGACCGTCAGGGAGAGGACGATCTTGCCGTCCAGGAGAGGCTTGAAATCGGCCAGATGGGTGAAATGGGCGAGCAGCGAGCACTCCCTGCCCTTGACCAAAGGATCGGCTTCGGCGAACAGCTCGAATTTTTGCGAGTAAGCCGTCAATTGCAACTTGGCCTCTTCGCCATCGGTTTCAGCTCCCTTGGCTGCCGGCTTGGCGCACTGGCTGAATATCACCAGCGACAAGAATAAAACGATCCAACTTTTTTTCATGGTCACCTCATTTGCCAGATTAAAACTCAACGGATCAACCGCGACAAGGCCGCGGTGAAATGCCTGATCTCGCCCTTCAGGGCTTTGTCCTTGATCCGCCCAACGATGCATTCTTCGATATGATTGGCCAGAACGATCTGGCCTACCTTGGAAAGGGCCGCTTGAATGGCCGAGATCTGCAGCAGGATCTCGTCGCAGGGCTTGTCCGTGTCGACCATTCTGGCCACGCCCTGCACATGACCGTTGATCTTGTTCAAGCGACTGATGACATCATCAGAACTGGCGTGTTTTTTTACCATGGCTTCATCCCCTCCCGGGGGAGGGGAGTTATTTATCATGATTCGCTTGCCAAGTCAAGCAGGCGGGGCGCACCCGCATTTTATTGAACCGCGAGAGATGCCATAGCCGCGAACTCGTTCTCATCCATTTCCCAGGAGCTATCTGGGAGATGAGTATGATTCATCCTCCCATTTGCAGCTGCAGGTCATCCTTGTACGAATCATTCGATCCAAAGCAAGTTACGATCCAGACCAGTTTGGCGGCGTTTGCCCTTCCCATTTAGGTTCTCACTGAAATCCCAGTTCGGGTAAAATTGACCCGGGTATGCTAAGATGCATGTCATGAAAAAAACGCGAGCGCCCCTCCGCCTGGCCCTGCTGGGAATATTGTTTTCCATCCTGACATCGTGGGGCCTGGACGCCGCCGCCGAGATCAAACCCCTGGCAATAAAGGACCCGATCGCCATCGACGGCCGCCTCGACGAACCCGCCTGGAGCCAGGCCGCGGCCGTAACCGATTTCATCCAGCTGAAGCCGGAGCGAGGCCGGGCTGCCGCTTATGCCACGGAAGCGCGCGTGCTGATCGCCGTCGACCGGCTCATCATCGGATTCCTCTGCCGCGATCCGGAGCCGGAGCGCATCACGGCGCGCCTGACCCGGCGCGACAGCGCCCTGACCGAGGACGACTGCGTGTGCGTCGCCCTGGACACCTTTTTCGACCGGCGCACGGCCTACTACTTCTTCACCAACCCCCTGGGCACGCAGGAGGATGGCCGCCTCTCGGAAAACGGCCGCGTCGGTGACGACACCTGGGACGGCGAATGGCGTTCGGCGGCTGTCCGCATTCCGGAAGGCTGGTCGGCCGAGATCGAAATTCCCCTGGCCACCCTTAAATACGATCCGCAGCAGGGGGGATCCTGGGGCATCGGCCTGGCAAGGTCGATCCCCCGCTCCCTGGAGATGGACACCTGGCCCGGGCCCACCGATGCCTTCGGCAAGGTCTCGCAGTTCGGCGTGCTCGGCGGCCTTGACCTCGAAGCGTCGAAAAAAAGGCTGGAGGCGATCCCGCACCTGGTCGGCCGCCTGCAGCAGGATGAAAAGGCTTCCATCGCTGCCGGCGCCGACCTGCGCTGGGCATTCAGCCAGGACATTTCGGCCAACCTGACCGTCAATCCCGACTTCGCCACCATCGAGGCCGACCAGGAGCAGATCAACCTCACGCGCTTCGAGCTCAGCCTTCCGGAAAAACGCAATTTCTTCCTCGAGGGCTCGGAGATCTACAGCCAGCGCATCCGGCTCTTTTATTCGCGACGCGTGGCCGACATCTGGGGCGGGGCGAAGATCTACGGCAAAAAGGCGGGGACCGAGTTCGCCGCCATGGCCATCCTGGCCAAGGCCGACGATGAGCAGGGCCTGCCGGAGACCGGCTTCGCCGTCTTGCGGCTGCGGCGCGACATCTTCCAATCATCGACCATCGGCTTCCTTTCGGCGAACCGGATCGCGGACGGCAGGAATCGCGGCAGCAGCGGCCTCGACCTGGTCCATTTCTTCAGCGACAAGCTGAACGTCACCGGCCAGCTGGCGGTCTCGTACGGCGAATTCAACCGCTCCAACCTGGCCTTTTACGTCCGGCCGAGCTTCGACAGCGCCACGGCCCATTTCCACCTGCGTTATTCGCAATTGGGGAAATATTTCGCCGACAACGCCAACGCCGCCGGCTTCGTCAGCGACGACGACCGCCGCGAGCTCGACTCGGCCCTCGAGAAGACCTGGTCGCTGAAAAAGGGCTTCCTGGAGCGCGTCAACTACGGCTCGAACTACAACATCTATTGGAGCACCGCCGGCACCCTGCGCTCCTGGCAGGTGGACCAGTGGCTGGAATGCGACCTGCGCAACCGCTTCTCCCTGGAGCTGTCGCACACGGAGGAGTTCAAGTTGTACGAACAGGAATTCCGCAACCGCATGAGCACCGTGGAACTGGGGTACAACACGCGCGAGTGGCAGATGGCCAGGATGGAATATTCCTTCGGGCGATCTTTCGGATCGCGCTTCCGCCTCTGGGAGGCGGGGATCAACCGCAAGCTGGGCGACAAATTGTCGCTGGAATATGACCTGAGCCGCCTGGTCCTCGACCCCGACCCTGAACAGGAAACCACCTGGATCCACGTCCTGCGCCTGGACTATTTTTTCAACAAGGACCTGTTCCTCAAGCTCTTCTACCAGCTCAATTCGGCGCTCGACAAAAAAAACATCCAACTGGTGTTTGTCTGGCGCTTCCAGCCGCCCTTCGGCATGCTGCAGCTGGCTTACCAGCAGGGATCGCTCCGCTTCGGCGAAACCGGCGACAGCAAGCCGGCTCTCTTTTTGAAGTGGGCCCTGGTGATCTGAATGAATGGATGATGTTCTTGAACGAGTAATCCATGATCCATTCCCCCCGTCAATCGCAACCCTCCTGCCGTCAACCAAAGCACCCGTTCGTTTGACACCATCCCTTGTTTCTTGTACATTGACCAAATGAAAAATTGGCCCCTGCGCTTGGGTGAATTTCTCTTCAGATACCGCAGCTTCACTCCCCTGCCCCTCATCCTGCTGACCTTCCTGCTCTTCCGGCCCCTGTCGCCGGCGTCCATCTGGACCCTCGCCGGCCTGGCCGTGGCCTTCCTGGGGGAAGGCATCCGCATCGCCAGCGTCGGCTTCGCCGGCAGCGGCACCTCGGGCCGCGAAAGCTTCCTCAAGGCCGACAGCCTGAACGCGACGGGGCTCTACTCCCTGGTGCGCAATCCCCTCTACTGGGGCAACCTGTTGATCTTCGCCGGCCTGCTCATCGTCTTCGCCAATCATTGGTCCCTGGCGCTCTTCGTGCTTTTCCTGTTCCTGCAATACCACTTCATCGTCCTGGCCGAGGAGTCGTTCCTGCGCCAGACCCATGGCGCCGCCTATAGCGAGTACGCCGCGCGCGTCAACCGCTGGCTGCCGCGCCTCGCCCGCTGGCGGCCCCCGACCGCTTCGTTCTCCTGGATAAAAGTGATCTTCAAGGAAAACGACTCCTGCTTCAACCTGCTGCTGGCCTTGCTGCTGATCGTATTCTGGAAGGAAAAGCACTTTTTCGGAAAAGTGCGCCATCCGTTGCTTTTCTCCGGGGCGGCACTGATGCTTGTTCTGGTTTACGCCGGAGTCAAGATCGCGAAAAAGAGAAAGCCCAGGGCCTAGAAATTCTTGACGATCTTTTCGATCAGGCCCGAGCTGGAATAGCTCCCCGACAGCTTGAAGATGACGAGGCGGCCGCCCCGCGCCTCGACTTCAGCGCGGCCGACAACGTCAGCGGGCGCGTAATCGCCGCCCTTGACCAGGACATCGACGCAGTCCAGCGCCTTGATCAGTTCCAGCGGCGTGTCCTCGGCGAAGGCAACGACGTAGTCGACGCACTCCAGGGCGGCCAGGACCTCCAGGCGCTCGGCCAGGGGAAAGATGGGCCGCTTCTCACCCTTCAGCCGCCGCACCGAGCCGTCGTCGTTGACGCCGACCACCAGCAGGCCGCCCTGGGCACGCGCGAACTCCAGCAGTTCGACATGGCCGGGGTGGAGCAGGTCGAAGACGCCGTTGGTGAAGACGACCGTCTCGCCCGGGCGCTCGCCGAGCTCGCGCCTCAGGGAAGCGGCGCCCTCATGGATTTTCATCTTTCTTCAACCGGATGTTCGGGGAAAATTCCCAGCGATGGGGAATGCGGGCGATGCCCACGTCGCGGTGGCTGGAGACGACGCGGAACGAATACTGGAAATGGTGGTAGTCGAAGGGGTAGCCGTCGCGCTTGTGCACGGCGACATCCAGAAAATACGTGCCGTTGACCAGGCCCAGCGCCGGGATGGCCAGGCGCACCTGGCCGCTGCCGGCGATGGCCTGCGAAGAGAAGTTCTCCAGCAGGGTGTTGGTGCCGTAGCAATGGATCCCTTCGCCGTTGTAGATCCCGACCCCGAAGACGAAGTCGTCCTGCGCCGTGGCGGCGGCAACGTCGAACTCGATGCTCAGCGGCTCGTCGGCCTGGAAGATGTATTTTTCCTTTTTCCTGGCATCGAACATCCTGACGTTGCGGATCTCGATCTCCTGGCTGCCCCAGCGCTTCTCGCGCTCGCGCGCCGCTCCCTGCTCCTCCTCGCCGTGCTGGGCCAGCGACTTGACCTCGTCCTTCTTGCCGACATATTCCAAATAGGCATCGGTCACGCGCTTGGGGTAGCCGCGCATCTCGATCTGCCCCTTGCGGATCCAGATGACCTCGTCGCAGATGCGCTCGACGGTGGCCAGGTCGTGGGAGACGAAGATGATCGTCTTGCCATGGCGGCGGAACTCGTTGATCTTGTCCAGGCACTTGGGGACGAACGAGGCGTCGCCGACGGCGAGCACCTCGTCGATGAGCAGGATCTCGGGGTTGACGTTGATGGCGATGGAGAAGCCCAGGCGCATGAACATTCCCGACGAATAGCTCTTGACCGGGTTGGCGATGAACTCCTCGAGCTCGGCGAAGCGCACGATCTCCTCGTACTTCTCCTGGATCTGCCTGCGCGTCAGCCCCAGGATGACGCCGTTGATGAAGATGTTCTCGCGCCCCGAGATCTCGGGGTGGAAGCCCGCCCCCAGCTCGATCAGCGCCGAGATGCGGCCGCGGGTGATGACCTCGCCGGCGGTGGGCCGGCTGATGCCGGCCAGGATCTTGAGCAGCGTGCTCTTGCCCGAGCCGTTCTCGCCGATGATGCCCAGGGTCTTGCCCG
>JALOLC010000105.1 GCA_025456175.1 Acidobacteriota bacterium
GTTTCGGAGTTCCGCAAGCTGGACGGCGGCCTGAGCTGCCTCTCCCTGCGCTTCTGAGCGATCGCCGCGGTATACAAGCGCCGGCAACACTGCTATAATCGGCGGGTAAGGAGACGCACGTGATCGACAGGTACGAAGCAGCCGACATCGCCCGCATCTGGAGCGAGGAGAACAAGTACCGCAAGTGGCTGGACGTCGAGCTGGCCATCACCGAGACGTGGGCGGAGATGGGCCGGGTCCCGGCCGCCAGCCTGAGAAACATCCGCAAGAACGCCGGCTTCGACATCGGCCGCATCCGCGCGATCGAGAGGAAGGTCAAGCACGACGTCATCGCCTTCCTGACCTCGGTGGAGGAATCGCTCGGTCCCGACTCGGCCTACGTGCACAAGGGCATCACCTCCTATGACGTGGTGGACACGGCCCTGGCGCTCCTCATCCGCGAATCGCTGACGGTGGTCCTGGCCCGCGGCGCGGCCCTGAAGAAGGTCCTCATGCGGAAGGCCCTGGCCTACCGCGACCTGCCGGCCATCGGCCGCACCCACGGCGTCCACGCCGAGCCCATCGCCTTCGGCTGCAAGTTCCTGATCTGGCACGAGGAGATGGAGCGGAACCTGCGGCGGCTGCGCCAGGCGCGCGAGACCGCGGCCGTAGGCAAGGTCTCGGGGTCGGTGGGGACCTACATCCATTTTCCGGCCGCCGGCGAAGTCAGGGCGCTGCGCCGGCTGGGTTTGAAGGCCTGCAAGGTCTCATCGCAGGTCATCCAGCGCGACCGGCACGCCGAGGTCCTCCTGGCGCTGGCCCTGCTGGGCACCACGCTGGAGAAGATCGCCGTGGAGATCCGCCACCTGCAGAAAACCGAGGCGCTCGAGGCCGAGGAGCCGTTCACCAGCGGCCAGAAAGGGTCTTCCTCCATGCCGCACAAGCGCAACCCGGTGCGCTGCGAGCGGGTGTCGGGCCTGGCGCGCATCCTGCGCGGCCATGCCGCGGTGGCCCTGGAGAACAACATCCTTTGGCACGAGCGCGACATCTCCCACTCGTCGGCCGAGCGCGTCATCTTCCCCGACGCCTTCCACCTGGCCGTGTTCATGCTCGACGACATGACCGATGTCGTGCGTCACCTGGTCGTCTATCCGGACAACATCCGCCGCAACCTGGAGCTGACCCAGGGGGTATATTTTTCCCAGAAGGTGCTGACCCTGCTGCTCGAGAAGGGCATGGCCCGCCAGCGGGCCTACGAGCTGGTCCAGGCCCAGGCCATGAGATCCTGGCTGGAGAAGCGCAGCTTCCCCGATCTGGTACTGGCCGATCCGGTCATCGGCGCGCTGTGCTCCCGTGCCGAGCTTGAGAACGCCTTTTCCTTGAAGGCCCTCTTGGCCGGGACGGGGGACATCTACAGGCGCTTCGCCGCGAGGGCATGATGCCCGCCCTGGACCTGGCGACGATCGACCAGTACCTGGAGCAGATCGACGAGCTGGTGCGCGGCGCCGCCGACACCGATGACCTGCAGTTCCGCATACGGCTGGAGGAGCTGGTGAAAAAAGGGGGGCGCAGCACCGAGAACGCCATCGCCCTGTACATCACCGGCAAGTCCCTTGGCCTTCCCACGCGCCTGAACCTGGTGCGCCTGGCCGGCTACATCCGCAGCGCCGCCTTCCTGCTGCCCCTGCGCCAGGTCATCGAGACGGGCGAGGACGACCTCCTGCGCGAGGAGGCCATCATCAGCATCTCCAAGTACAACGATCGCCGCGCCCTGGACATCCTGGCCAAGGTCCTGGACATGAGAATGTCGCGACCGCTGCAGGACGCCGTCACCCAGGCCATTTCCCGCATCCGCCACAACAGCCCGGTGTTGGCCATGCTGCCGCGCTTCCTGCAGGGGAGCCGCAACCGCGAGCTGCACGAGATCACCCAGAAGATCTTCATGCGCATCCTGGGCCCGGCCGAAGCCAAGGGCTTCATCTCCTACCTGAACCACTCCGACCCGCTGGTGGCGGCCGGATCGTTCGAGATCCTCTGCGCCCGCGGCGACGAAACCGTGGTCTTCTTCATCGAGGAATTTTTCCGTGAACAGAGCCGCATGCTGCTGCCGACCGCGGGACGCCCGGTGGGCGGCGAACGGCTGGCGAGTCTGGTCGCCGCCCTGCACGATTACCTGAAGCGCTACCCCCGTTTCCTGCCGCAGCTGCGGACCGACCTGGAAGTCATGCTCCCTCTTGCCGGCGCCGGTCCGCTGGGAGAAGCCCTGAGCGCCCTGCTCGCCCTGAAGGTCCCCGTTGAGGGAACCACGCCGCAAAATGGGGGCAGCAGCCGATGATGGCGCTGGCCGGGCCCGATAAGGGAGCGTGAGCATGGCGGTTATCCGCCGGATCTTCGTTGAGAAAAAAGCCGGCTTCGACGTGGAAGCCCGGGCCATGCTGGCCGACTTCCGCGCGACCCTGGGCATCCAGGGGCTGGAGGGGCTGCGCCTGCTCCAGCGCTACGATGTCTGCGGCATCGGCGCCCGGGAGTGGCCGAGGGCGCGCTTCGCGGTCTTCGCCGACCCGCCGGTCGACGAATGCCACGAGGAGAGGTTCCCCCGTGCCGCCGGCGAGAGCGCCTTCGCCGTCGAGTACCTGCCCGGCCAGTACGACCAGCGCGCCGATTCGGCCGTCCAGTGCCTGCAGCTGCTCTTTCCCGGAACCCGGCCCGAAGTGGCGGCGGCCCGCGTCATTGTCCTGCGCGGCAGGCTGTCCGCCGCCGAGCGCCGGCGCATCGAGCGCTATTGCGTCAACCCCGTCGACTCCCGCGCCGCCGCCATGCCCAAGCCGCGCACCCTCTCGCTGCGATCGCGTCCTCCCGCCGCCGTGCCGGTGCTGAGGGGCTTCGTCTCCATGGCGGCGGGGCGGCTTCTCCGTCTCGGGAAGGAACTGGGGCTGGCCATGGACGCCGCCGACCTGCGCTTCTGCCAGGCCCATTTCCGTGACCGGGAGCGGCGCGACCCGACCCTGGCCGAGATCCGCCTGCTCGACACCTACTGGTCCGACCACTGCCGGCACACCACGTTCCTGACCGCGATCGAGCGCGTTGAGATCGTCGAGGGCCATTTCAGCGGGCCCGTGCGCCGGGCCCACGAGGAATACCTGGAAGCCCGGCTCCGGCTCCACGGTCCGCAGCCTCCCGAAATCTGCCTCATGGACCTGGCCCTGGCGGCGATGAGGGGCCTGCGCCGGCGGGGGCTCCTGGCCGACGTGGACTTCTCCGAGGAGATCAACGCCTGCACCGTCAAGGCGGCGGTCGACGTCGACGGCCGCAATGAGGAATGGCTCATCCTGTTCAAGAACGAGACCCACAACCATCCCACCGAGATCGAGCCCTTCGGCGGCGCCGCCACCTGCCTGGGCGGAGCCATCCGCGACCCCCTCTCGGGCCGGGCCTTCGTCTACCAGGCCATGCGCGTCACCGGCAGCGGCGATCCGCGCCAGGCGGTGTCCGCCACCCTCCCGGGAAAGCTTCCCCAGCGCAAGATCACCACCGAGGCGGCTGCCGGCTACAGCTCCTACGGCAACCAGGTGGGGCTGGCCACCGGCCAGGTCAGCGAGATATACCATCCCGGCTACGTGGCCAAGCGCCTGGAGGTCGGCGCCGTGATCGGCGCCGTGCCGCGGCGGAACGTCAGGCGCCGCGCCCCGGCTGCCGGCGACGCCGTGCTGCTGGTGGGCGGGCGCACGGGCCGCGACGGCATCGGCGGCGCCACCGGCTCCTCCAAGGCGCACAGCGAGCGCTCGCTGCGCAGCTGCGGCGCCGAGGTGCAGAAGGGCAATCCGCCCGAGGAGCGCAAGCTGCAGCGGCTGTTCCGCGACCCGCGCGCCAGCCGGCTGATCAAGCGCTGCAACGACTTCGGCGCCGGCGGCGTGGCCGTCGCCGTCGGCGAGCTGGCCCCGGGGCTGGAGATCGACCTCGACCGCGTGCCCAAGAAATATGCCGGCCTCGACGGCACCGAGCTCGCTCTCTCCGAGTCGCAGGAGCGCATGGCCGTGGTCGTGGCCGCCGCGCAAGTGAAGCGCTTCCGCGAGCTGGCGGCGGCCGAGAACCTCGAGGCGACCGTCATTGCCCGCGTGAGCTCCCGCCCGCGGCTGCGCCTGAAGTGGCGCGGCCGGGCGATCGTCGACCTGGAGCGCGCCTTTCTCGACAGCAGCGGCGCCCGGCGCCGGGCCGCGGTCGAGGTCGCGGCCCCCGAGCCGCAGCGCGATTTTTTCAAGGTTCTTCCCGGCGGCGACAGGCTGCCCGACCTGGGCGCCGCCTGGGAGGCCGCCCTGTGCGGCCTGGACGCCTGCTCGCAGAAGGGGCTGGGGGAGCGCTTCGATTCCTCCATCGGCGCGGCCACGGTGCTGGTTCCTTTCGGGGGCAAGTTCCTGTCCACTCCCGTCGAGGCCATGGTGGCCAAGCTTCCCGTTCTCTCGGGAGAGACAGGCAGCGCCACGATCATGGGCTATGGCTTTCAGCCGGTCCTTTCCAGCTGGAGCCCGTTCCATGGCGGATTGTACGCCGTGGTCGAGGCCCTGGCCCGCGTGGCGGCCTGCGGCGGCGACATCGGCCGCGCCCGCCTGAGCCTGCAGGAGTATTTCCCCAAGCCCAACCGCGATCCCAGGCGCTGGGGCCTGCCGTACGCCGCCCTGCTCGGCGCCTTCACCGCCCAGCGGGAGCTGGAGGTCCCGGCCATCGGCGGCAAGGACAGCATGTCGGGCTCGTTCCACGACCTGGACGTGCCGCCCACGCTGGTCGCCTTCGCCATCGTCCTGGCCGCTGCGCGGCACGTTCTCTCCCCCGAGTTCAAGAAGGCGGGGAGCCGCGTGGTGCTGCTGCCCCTGGGGCGCGACGGGCGCGAGATGCCCGACTTCGCCGTTTTCAGGAAAAACTGCGCCCAAGTCCACGAGCTGGCCCGGCAGGGGAAAATCGCCGCCGCCCAGTCGCTCCATGCCGGCGGCCTGGCCGAGGCGGTCAGCAAGATGTGCTTCGGCAACCGGCTGGGCATGGCCTTCCGCGACGACATGTCCGCCGCAGAGCTGCTGGCCCCGGCCATCGGCTCGCTGGTGCTGGAGATCCCGGGAAGCGAGGACGTTGGCGCGCTGTTCGCCGGCCTGGAGCACCGCATCCTGGGCGAGACCATTCCCGAGGCGGTGATCCTGGCCAACGGCCTGGAGCTGGACGTCGCCGCGCTGCAGGCGCGCTGGGAGGAGCCGCTGCAGGAGGTTTTTCCCGCCCGGGTCGAGAAAGCCCCCGTGGTCGCGGATCCCGGCCTGGAGCGGCCCTTGCACGGCGCGCGGCCCCGGCCGCGTTGCGGCCGCTCCCTGGCCAGGCCCAGAATCGTCATCACGGTGTTCCCGGGGACGAACAACGAGTACGATGCGGCCCGGGCCTTCACCAGGGCCGGGGGCAAGCCCAACATCTTTGTCTTCCGCAACCGTTCGGCCGCCGACATCGAGGCTTCGACCGCCGAGCTGACCAGGCAGATCCGCGCCTCCCAGATCGTGATGATCCCCGGCGGCTTCAGCGCCGGCGACGAGCCCGACGGTTCGGGCAAGTTCATCGCCGCCGCCTTCCGCCACCCGCGGCTGCGCGATGCCGTGCAGCAGCTGCTCGACCGGCGCGACGGGCTGATCCTGGGCGTCTGCAACGGCTTCCAGGCCCTGGTCAAGCTGGGCCTGCTGCCGCACGGCGAGATCCGCGACATCGGCACCGACTCGCCGACGCTGGCCGCCAACCTCATTGGCCGCCTGGTCTCGCGCCCGATCCGCACCAAGGTGGTCTCGGCCCTCTCGCCCTGGTTCAATCTCTGCCAGGTTGGTGAAATCCACACCGTGCCGGTGGCCCACGCCGAGGGGCGCTTCATGGCGCCGCCGGCCACGCTCGAACTCCTCTTCGCGCTTGGCCAGGTGGCGACGCAGTACGTCGATTTCGACGGCCGGCCCACGATGGACTCCTTCTTCAATCCCAACGGCTCCGGCAAGATGGGCCACTCGGAGCGCCTGCTGGGCGACGACCTCTTCAAGAACGTCCCCGGTGACAAGGACCAGAAGATCTTCGAATCCGGGGTGATGTATTTCCGCTAGGGGTGGGGTCATCCTGCCCATTGCATGTGCGAAAAATATGGGATGCGACAACCGGGGCGCGATGACCGCGCCCCTACGGGGGGGATAAAGAATGACGTTTAATCCTGAAATTCATCATCGTCATTCTATTCGTCTACGCAATTACGATTATTCCCGGCCAGGGTATTATTTTGTCACCCTGTGTGCGTATCACAGGGAATGTATTTTCGGTGATATTGAGAAAAATGAAATTGTTTTAAATGAATTGGGCACGTTGGTAAAAAAGAATTGGTATGATCTTCCGGTTCATTTTCCCGGTATTGAATTGGATAAAATGGTTATTATGCCCAATCATTTGCACGGTATAATTAAAATATCGGATCACTGTAGGGGCGGGGTTATCCCGCCCCTCGGGGTTTTCCCGCCCATCAAGATTGTCCCGATGCGTAGCGCGGTTATTGCGCCCAAAGACGGTGGAAAAACATTGGGCCAAATGATCGCCTGGTTCAAATATGAATCGACCAAGGAGATCAATAGGGTCATCACGGGCAATCCGGAAATGAAGATATGGCAGCGTAATTTCTATGAAAGAATTGTTCGCAATGATGAAGAGTTGAGCCGGATCAGGAATTATATCGCGACAAATCTGGAGACATGGAAAGAGGATGAAAATTACACATTTGTAGGGGCGGGGTTATCCCGCCCATGGGAGATGCGGTAAAGGGCGCGATATAGGGGCGCGATGACCGCGCCCTACAAAAGCATTTTCTTGTTGACAAAACCGGATTCCGATATTATAATAATCAGCAAAATCAGTAAAAACTGATAAATCAGATAAAGGAGAAACGCCGATGGCCAAGAAGAAGGATGGCGGATCGGGAGGCGGCTGCTGCCAGGTGGCATCGCTGGTGAGCGTGGACGAGCGCGGGCAGATGATCCTGCCCA
>JALOLC010000106.1 GCA_025456175.1 Acidobacteriota bacterium
TCCTGGCCGCGGCGCAGGCGGCCTCGATGCCGGCGTGGCCGCCGCCGATGACGACGACCTTCATTTGCCGATGCAGAACCTGGCGAACACGCCGCGCAGGATGTCGTCGGCTCCGACCTCGCCGGTGAGCTCGCCGATGATGCGCAGCGCCCGGCGGATCTCCTCGGCGACCAGCTCGACGGCTGCCGGCTGCTGCGCCTGCAGGTCGCGGACACGGCCGATGGCCTCGCGCAGCGCCTGCAGCAGCCCTTTTTGCCGCAGGTTGACGGCGACCATGCCCGAGACGTCGGGCAGGTCGCGCAGCAGGCCCTTGAGAAAGGCGCTCACCACCCCGAGGTTGTCGCCGTTCCTGGCCGAAACCAGGTGCACGTCCTCTCCCGGGAAGGCGTCGCGAATGGCGCGCACGGCCCGCTCGTCGGCCAGGTCGCTCTTGTTGGCCAGCAGCAGGCGTTTTTTGGCGCCGAGCCGGCGCGCGATCTCCAGGTCGTTTTCCTGCAGCGGTTGCGAGGCATCCATCATGAACAGCACGGCGTCGGCGCCGGCGATCTTGTCCAGGCTGCGCTGCATGCCTTGGTTCTCGATGTCGTCGCCGGCAACGGGGCGGATGCCGGCCGCGTCGGTGACGCGGACGGTAAAGCCGTCCAGGTGCAGGGTCTCCTCGATGAAATCGCGGGTGGTGCCCGGAAGCGCCGAGACGATCGCGCGCTCCTGCAGCAGCAGGGCGTTGAACAGGGAGGACTTGCCGACGTTGACGCGGCCGGCGATGACCACCGCCAGGCCCCGGGACAGCACGTCGCTGAAACGGCTGGCGGCGAGGATGGCGTCCAGGGAGGCGGCCGCCTCGTCCAGGGCCGAGTTGCCCGCGGAGGCCAGGTGCTGGTCTTCGGCGAATTCGATGGCGCTTTCGACGTCGGCCGCCTCGTTCAGCAGGGCGGAACGCACGGCGGCGACAGCACGCGAAAGCCGCCCCTCCAGGTTGCCGAATTCCATGAGCGCGCCGGCACGGGAGTTGGCCTGGATGAGTTCATTGACCGCCTCGGCCTGCAGCAGGTCCATCTTGCCGTTGCGGAAGGCGCGGTAGGTGAACTCGCCGGGCAGGGCGGGTCGAGCGCCGCAGCGGCAGGCCAGGGACAGCGTCTCCGCCACGACGAACAGGCTGGCGTGCAGCGAGACCTCGGCCATGTCTTCGCCGCTGTAGGAGCTGGGGGCGCGAAAAATGACCGCCAGGCACTCGTCGATGCGCTTCCCCTCGTCATGGATGAACCCGTGGTAGCTGTGGCGGGCCTTGGGCCTGTCGGGGAGCGGACGGACGATGCGGCGGACAATCTCTGCGCTGCGGCGGCCGGAAAAACGGATGACGGCGATGCCGGCCCGCCCCGGCGGCGTGGCCAGGGCTACGATCGTCTCCTCATCCATTCGCCTTTTTGCGGATGGTGATGATCTTCAAAAAATTGTCGCCGTCGCTCTTGGACTCCAGGTCGGAGTACTTGTTGATGGTCATGTGGATGATGCGGCGCTCGAAGGGATTCATCTCGGGCAGCTCGACGGGCCGGCCGCTGCGCCGCACCTGGCGGGCGAAGCGATGGGCCTGGGCGCTCAGCTCCACTTCCTTTTTCTTGCGGTAGTTCTCGCACTCGCAGTAGATCTTCTTGCCGACGGCGTCGGTGAACAGGCGATTGATCAGGTACTGGACGGCGTTGAGCAGGTTGCCGTTCTGGTAGAGCATCAGCTTGTAGTCCTCGCCGTGGAAGTTCACCCGCAGGAAATCGCTCTTGTTCTCCAGCTCGAAGCGCAGGTCGAGCTTCATCTCGTCGAGCATCAGGCGGACGAAGCCCTCCAGCCCCTGCTGCTCGCTGCCGTCGGAGCGCCAGGCCTCGATGAAGATCTCCCGCTGCTTGTGGCCGAAGTACTTGGTCTTCTCGGTGATGATGCGGTACTTCAGCTTCTCCTCCAGGACGCCGAAATCCTCGGCGGCCCGCTGGATGGCTTCCTTCAGAGAATTCGCGACGAATTCCTTCTTGTCCGTCATTTCTCTTTGGCTCCTTTCTTCCTCTTCAGGGCCTTGAACTCGTGATCCTCTTCCTTCTTCTGCTTGTGGATCTTCTCGTTGATGAGGTACTGCTGGCCGATCTGCAGCACGTTGGAGACGCACCAGTACAGGTTCAGGCCGCTGGGGAACGAGGCGAACATGATGACCATGACGAAGGGCAGGATGTACATCAGCTTTCTCTGCATCGAATCCCCGCCCGAGGGGGTCATGCGCTGCTGGATCAGCTGGGTGACGCCCATCAGGATGGGCAGGACGTAGTACGGGTCCTTCTTCGACAGGTCGCTGATCCACAGCAACCAGGGCTCGTGGCGCACGTTGATCGAGACCGCGAGCAGGCGGAAGATCCCCCACAACAGCGGCAGCTGCAGCAGCAGGGGCAGGCAGCCGCCGGCGGGATTGACCTTCTCCTGCTTGTAGAGGGCCATCATCTCCTGGTTCATCAGCTTGCGCTGCTCCATGTCCTTGGTGTTCTTGTACTTCTTCTGGATGGCCTTGATCTTGGGCTGCAGGTTCTGCATCTTGGCCATGGAGACGCTGGAGGAATAGGTCAGCGGGAAAAGGAGCAGCTTCAGCAGCAGCGTGAAGATGATCAGCGCCCAGCCGTAGTTGGGGATGAGGCCATGGACGGCATTGATCCCCTTGAGCATGATCTTGGCGATGGAGCCGAACCAGCCGTACTCGATGATCCGGTTCAGCTCGCTGAACTCGGTCTCGGCGCCGGCCAGCACCTTCTCGTCCTTGGGTCCGATGAAAACGGCCGTCGGATCGCTGACGACCAGGTAGGAATAGAGCAGGGCCTTATCCTTGGCCTGGGGCTGGGGCTGGTGCAGCACCTGCCAGGAGACGGTCGAGCGGTTGCGCGGGGCCGAGCGGAACACGGCGGCGAAATAGGTCGTTTCGTAGGCCGCCCAATGGAAGCCCGAGCCGATCTCGCCGGCGGCCTTCTCGACGGCCTGCCCGGCCTGGGGCTGCGTCTTCTGGCGGGCGAACTCGAGCGACTCCAGTTTCTCGTTGCGCCAGGCGGCGATCTTCAGGTTCATCATCATGGCCCGGTCGCGGCTGTCGTTGTTCTCCAGGTCGGGGCCGAAGGCCACCGGCAGGTCGGCCAGCGGCCGTCCGTCCTTGAAGACCTCGAAGGCCAGGCCGATCACGTAGCTGCCGGGAGTGAAGCTGAACTTCTTGACCGCCTTGAGGTTCAGGGCGGCGTCGGCGTACTCGAAGACGACCTCGGTGCGGCCGGGACCGGCCATGGTGACGATCGGGGCGGCCGGGCTGACGAAGAAGGCCTTGTTCAACGCGGCCAGGGCTTCACCGCTGCCCAGGAAATAAAAGGGATAGAATCCCGTCTCCCTGGCGCGGCGCGAGACCAGGTCCATGGGCTTGCCGGCATCGTCCTTGTAGCGCTTCAAAACGAATGAGGAGAGTCCGGCGCCGCGGTTGGTGAAGACGGCGGTATACAAAGGGCCGTCGACAGTGACCGTCTGTTCGCCCTGGGCCGACAGGCTCTCCTCAATGGCCGGGAGCGCCTCGGCGCCCGGTTCGGAGGGAGTCTCTTCCTGGACCAAAATCGAGCCGATGTCGGGTGCGGCCTGGGCGCCGACGGGCTGGTCTGCTTTGGTGGCAGCCGACGCCGGCTGGGCCACCCCGGCCCCGTCGTTGCGGGGCGAAACAGCCCCGTCGTTGCGGGGCGAGGCGGCCTGCGGCGCGGCGCCGGGCGCCGCGGCGGGCTTGGGCATGAAAAAATACTGATAGACCAGCAGAACGGCGACCGCCAGGACGACGGCCAGGATCAAGCGTTTCGTTTCCATGTTGGTTTCACCTCGGGTAGTTCGGGAACGGGGTCGAGCCCGCTGGCATGGAAGGGGTGGCAGCGGAGAACGCGGCGCAACCCGAGCCATGAGCCCTTGAGCGCTCCGAAGCGCTGCACCGCCTCGGCGGCATACTGCGAGCACGTGGGCAGGAAGCGGCAATGGCGGCCGAGCAGCGGCGCGAGTGCCAGCTGGTAGCCGCGGATCAGCAGCAGCACGATCCGTTTCATGTCAGCGGCACCGGGCCTTGGCCAGCGCGTCGAGGAACAGCCCCTGCACGCGCGCCGCGCTGCCGCGGTCGAAGCCCTTCTTCATCGAGACCCAGACGTCGTGCGGTGGAGAGATCAGGCCGGCGTGCAAGCGGAACCATTCTTTCATTTTCCTCTTGATGTAATTGCGCTGCACCGAGCCGCCGACCTTGCGGTTAACGGAAATGGCGAAGCGGCTGGCAGCCCGGCCGTTCTTCAAGACGTACAAAAAAAAAAGTCATTTTTCAGGCGCGGGGCATTCTTCAGCATGTGCAGGAAATCGTCTTCCTTGCGGATGCGCTGGGAATCCCTGAGAGTGCGGGCCATGGATCAAGCGGACAGCTTCTTCCTTCCCTTGCGCCGGCGGCTGTTGATGACCTCGCGCCCGCCCTTGCTTTCCATGCGTGCCCGGAAGCCGTGCGTCTTCTTTCTTTTCAAATTGTTTGGTTGAAACGTTCTTTTCACCGATCCACCTCTTTACTGGGTTGAAGTTAAGAGAATACTATAGTAAAAAAACAGGGGTTTGTCAAGAACGGCGGCCGGCATATTGCCTCATCAAAAAATCTCCCTGAGCGGCCGGTTCCATTTTCAGGCGCGATATTCTATAATGCCCTAACAGGACCGGGCAGCGCACCCCGGGCATGGAGGTTCCCATGGCATTCCCCGACATTCTGGAGCGTTTTTTGAGTTACGTGGCTATCGATACCCAATCGAGCGATACGTCCGAAACATTTCCCTCGACCGCCAAGCAAAAGGACCTGGCCGCCAAGCTCAAGCCCGAACTCGCGGCGCTGGGGCTGAATGACGCCCAGGTCACGGAGTGGGGCTACGTGCTGGCCAGCCTGCCGACCAATCAGCAGCGCAAGGTCCCGACCATCGCCCTGATCGCCCACCTGGACACCTCCCCCGACGTGTCGGGGGCGAACGTCGAGCCCAAGCTGCACAAGGACTACCAGGGACAGGACCTGGTGATCTCGGAAAGCGACAATGTGCAGCTGAAAGTCAGCGAGAATCCCTACCTGAAGGAACAAAGGGGCAAGACGATCATCACCGCCTCGGGCAAGACCCTGCTGGGCGCCGACAACAAGGCGGGGATCGCCGAGATCATGGATGCCCTGACCTTCCTGGCCGAGCACCCCGAGGCGCCGCGGCCGAACATCCGCGTCGTCTTCACTCCGGACGAGGAGACCGGCCGCGGCGTGGAGCACATCACGGCCGCCGAGATCGGCGCCGAATGCGGCTATACCGTCGACGGCGAGAAGCCGGGCGAGATCGAGGACGAGACCTTCTGCGCCGACTCCCTGGAGATCAAGGTCAGCGGCATCAACGTCCACCCGGGCATGGCCAAGAACAAGCTGGTCAACGCCGTCAAGGTGGCGGCGCGCATCATCGAAAAGCTTCCCAAGGCGGCCCTCTCCCCCGAAACCACCGAGAAACGCGAGGGCTACGTCCATCCCCACCAGATCAGCGGCAACGTGGAGACGGCGACAATCAAGTTCCTGATCCGCGATTTCACGGTGCGCGGGCTGAAGAGGTCCGAGAAGAAGATCGCCGCCATCGCCAAGCGGGTGACGGCACAGTTCCCCGGCGCCCGCAGCGAGATCAAGATCAGCGAGTCCTACCGCAACATGAAGGTGGTCCTGGACAAGCACCCCGAGGTGCTGGCCAAGGCGGAAAAGGCGGTGGCCATGGCCGGCCTGACCCCGCAGCGCGCCAGCATCCGCGGCGGCACCGACGGCGCCCGCCTCTGCTTCATGGGCCTGCCCACGCCCAACCTCTTCACCGGCGGCTTCAACTTCCATTCC
>JALOLC010000107.1 GCA_025456175.1 Acidobacteriota bacterium
CTCGATTTCTGCTGCGCCGGCGAGCCGGCTTTCGTCAATATCGATCTGCAGCCATCTTTCCAGCGCCGCGACCACCAGGTCCTTGCGGTCGAGATTCCTGATCTTCACGCCGTGGTTGGCGCCGGGCTGGACCACGAAAACGGCGTCGAGGCCCGCGTCGGGCTGGAGGGCGGCCGCCGTCCAGGGATCGTTGCCGCCGTAGATATAGGCGATGTGCTCACCGCGGCTGCGCAGCCAGGGGACCACGGCCTGCATCACCTCGGGCCGGAAGGTCATCTCCACGCCGCGCGGGGCGAAGGAGCGGTAGTCGGGGAGCGGCACCGCCTGCAGCAGGCCGGCGAGATGGTCGAACATGTATGGGCAGTAGCCGATCTCGGTGTAGGCCTGGTAGAAGAGGGGGCGAAAATACCCGTAGTCGGCATCCGCATAGTAGGAGAGGGGCGAAACCGCCACCAGATGCTCGAACAGCACCCGGTCGGCGGCGTCCGGCCCGGGGACCGGGGTGCAGTCGCCGCTGCCATACTGCCAGAAGGCGAAGGGGTACTCCAGCACGGAATACTCGAAGGCCTGCGCCTCGCTGAAGACGGTGAAGGCATATCCCCTCTGCAGGGCGTGCTCGTGCGTCAGGGACAGCATGGCCTGCCGCCGCGTCAACAGCTCGCGCTGCAGCGCCGAAAGCTTGTCCCGGCAGGCGGCCGTTCCTACCGAGCGCAGGAAGGGGACGATGCGCGGGTCATCGGGTCCCTCCATGGCCGGATAATAATACTTGTAATAGAGGGAGGTCATCCCGCCCTTGCTGCCGCCGCTGCTGACCCATTTGCCGGTCAGGATGCCCCGCAGCGCTTCGCGAACGGCATGCTGGTCGGCGGCCGCCTGGCTTGTGGTCAGGAAGCTCCAGTTGTCCGCGGAGGGAACGGCGCCGGGGAAATAGCGGTGGACCATCAGGACCTGGTTGGCTTGCAGCAGCGCCGCCGGTTCGCTCTCGGAATTCCTGGAAACACCATAGCCGGTGGTGTAGAAGACGGTGGGCGCATCGTCGGCCCGATGGGAGAGGTAGAAGCGCTGCCGGAAGGTCCCCTGAGAGGCCTGGCCGTGGTCGACCGCCTGGGTGATGTCGATCTGGAACGACTGCCGGAACCCCGCCAGCGGCGCGATCTCGCTCACCTGCAGCCCAGGGATCTCCTGGAGTCGCTCCAGCAGGGTTTTCTCTTGTTCCTGCCGACTGCAGGAAAAAAGAACGGGTACGAGCAGCAGGAGCAGAAAAAGCTTCCGCATTGGATTCATGAGACCCCCTAGGTTCATTGTACGGAGAATGGGTCGCGCCCGTTCCGACAAAATCGCACATTGTCCCGATCCATCTTTTCTGATATATAGACGACATGGACGGAGCGGAACGAATCGACCGGGCGCCGGCGCGCCAGCCCCGCATCGTGATTCTCGGCGGCGGCGCCATCGGCTCGGTGCTCGCCGCGGCAGTGGCCCGGAAAGAGGGCCAACAAGCGATCCTGATCGGGCGGCGTGACCACGTGCGGGCGATCAACGGAAACGGGCTCACGGTCGACGGCATGTTCGCCGCGCCGGTATCCCTGGAGGCGCGCGAACAGGTCGACTTTCCCCTCGACGACGCCCTGTTGATCGTCACGGTCAAAGCCGGAGGCCTGGAGGCGGCACTGACCGATGTGGGTCCCTTCCTGCGGTCGACGACCGCGGTGCTGTTGCTGCAGAACGGCCTGGGCATCAGAGATCTCGCCCTGGAAGCGTTGCAGGGGACAGCCGTTCCCGCAAGCCACATCTTTATCGGCATCGTGGCCATGGGCGTGACCTTCATCGGCCCGGGCGAGGTCCGCTGCTTCGGCGGCAACATCCGCGTCGAGCCCGACTTTGCCGCCACGCCGTTCTTCGACCTGCTCTCGGACCTGCCGGTCAAGGTGGAAAAAAGCCGTGATATCGCCAGGGATCTCTGGACCAAGCTGCTGGTCAACGCCGTGATCAACCCCCTCTCGGTGCTGCTGCAGGGGCACAACCGCCTGGTCGCCGAGGTCCGTTTCGACCCAGATCGACTTCATCAATGGCGGCATCGTCGCCGCGGGGAAAAAGCGCGGCATCCCCACCCCGGCCAACGAGTACCTGGTGGCATTGATCAAGGCGCTGGAAGCGCTGAGACTACGTGACGTGTAACGCGTGACGCGTGGCGCGACAAGAACAGGAAAAACAGTTTCACCATCGTTCAGGCACTCCTGCAATTGACATCTTGAAATCTTGACCATAAAATCGAACTTCAGGAGGCCCTGGATGAAAAAAACGATCTTGATCACGATGACCGCCCTTCTGTTCACGATATCCCTGCTGGCCGGGCCCGGCAGCGTGGCCAAGCGCATCCCGGCGCCGTCGGACCGCACCACCGGCCTGGCCTTCGACGGCAAGGCCTTCTGGACCGTGGACCGCGACAGCGACAAGCTCTACCGCATTGACCCGGCCGACGGCAGGGTGCTGGCGACCTTCGACGCCCCCGGCTATTTCTGCACAGCGCTGGCCTGGGACGGCCAGTCCCTATGGGTGGCCGACATGGACTTCACCAACACGTCCGCCGAGGACTATTGCGGCAAGATCTACCAAATCGACCCGGCCAGCGGCCGCACCCTGAAGGTGATCATGGCGCCGGGTTCGGACCCGCAAGGGCTGGCCTGGGACGGAAACGCGCTGTGGGTCTCCGACAACGGCACGAAAGAGATCTATCAGATCAGCCCCGACGATGGGACAACGATCAAGACGCTGAAAGCTCCCGCCAACGACCCGCGCGGCCTGGCCTGGGACGGCGGCTTCCTATGGCTGGCCGACCGCTCCCGCGACGAGCTCTACCGCATCGAACCGGCCCAGGGCCGGGTGATCATGATCCTCCCCGCCCCCGGCCCCTATCCCTGGGGCCTGGCCTGGGTACAGAAGGACCTGTGGGTCGTTGACTACCAGGACGACGAGATCGCGCAGGTTGCCGTCTTAACCGAGGGCGCCTACACCCGCACCAAGGAGCGCAGCACCGTGGTCACCTTCACCCACGACATGGTCAATTTCGGACCGGGAACCGTGACCGGGCTCGATGTGTACCTGGCCCTGCCCAAGGGGCGCCCGACCCAGGAGATCATGGCCATCGAGTTCCCGCGAACCCCCGACGAGAAACTCAGCGATCGCTGGGGACAGGAGGTCGCGCGCTTCCGCCGGGCCGTCCTCAAGCCCGGCGCACGCCTCACCACCCGCATGCGCATCCGAGCGAAGACCTACGACGTGATGTACCACCTGTTCCCCGAGAAGGTGGGCTCGCTGCAGGACATCCCGGCCGACATTCGCAGCCGCTACCTGGCCGATGACGACAAGTACCGCCTCAAGGACCCCGTCATCCAGGCCGCGGTCAGGGAGGCGGTCGCCCGGCCCGACCACCCCTACTGGATCGCCCGCGACATCTACGACTACCTGCATCGCAAGCTGTTCTACAAGCGCATCGGCGGCTGGGACGTCGCGCCCACGGTGCTGGAGCGCGGCTCGGGATCGTGCTCGGAGTACACTTTCGTCTACATCGCCATGCTCCGCGCCGCCGGGCTGCCGGCCCGCTATGTCGGATCGGTGGTCGTGCGTGGCGAGGACGCCAGCTTCGACTTCGTCTACCACCGCTGGGTCGAGGTCTACCTGCCCAACTACGGCTGGGTGCCGGTGAGCCCCGATGCCGGAGACCAGGAATCCCCGCGTGACCAGGCCGTGCACTTCGGCCACCTGGAGAACCGTTACCTCATCACCACCGAGGGCGGCGGCGGCTCGGAGTATCTGAAGTGGGACTACAACTCCTCGGAGAGCTGGCAGGCCGACGGCCGCGTGCAGCTCAGGCTGGAGATGATCGCCGACTGGGAGCCGCCGGCAAAGAAATAGAAGAGAGAGAAACGAAGCGCCGCCGACAGAATCCAGTTTCGCTGTACTCCCTTTTCCAGCCATGCCCGATTCCTCTCCCGGAGATTATCGGGAACATTTTGCCGATCCGGTCCGTATAACCGAAAGACGTGTGGGAAGCGGAAACGAAAATCCTCCCGGAGCATTCCCCGCGGGGGGATGGAACGAAGGAACCGGAGGCACACGCGAGGAGAACAGGCACATGGCCAACGGCAAAAACGGAAAAAAAGTGAAGTCGCGCAAAAAGATCGTCTGGATCGCCATCGGCAGCATCATCCTATTGCTCATATTGAAATCGGTGGTCTGCGGCAAGAAAGACCCCGGGATCACGGTCCAGACCGAAAAGGCCGCCCGCCGCGACATCACCCAGCTGGTGTCGGCCACCGGCATCATCAACCCCGCCTATCAGGTGCTCATCACCCCGGAGGTGACCGGCGAGATCGTCGAGCTGCCCGTCAAGGAAGGCAACCGGGTTAAGAAGAACCAGCTGCTGATCCGCATCAAGCCCGACTCCTATGCCGCCCAGCGCGACCGGGCCCAGGCCAATCTGGAATCGGCCCTGGCCACCCTGGAGATGAAGAAGGTCGAGAAGAACTTCATCGAGGGCAACTTCAAGCGTACCCAGGAGCTCTTCCGCAACGGCTACACCAACCAGCAGGAGCTGGACAGGGTGAAAGCGGACCTGGCCTCCAGCAGCGCCCAGCTGGACGCGCAGCAGGGCCTGGTGCAGCAGGCGCAGGCGGCCCTGAAGGAGTCGGGTGAAAGCCTGAACAAGACGGCCATCTACTCGCCGATGGACGGCACGGTCAGCAAGCTCAACGTCGAGCTGGGCGAGCGCGTGCTGGGCAGCGGCTTCAGCCAGGGCACCAACCTGATGACCGTGGCCGACCTGGGCAAGATGGAGGCCATCGTCGACGTGGACGAGAACGACGTGGTGCTGGTCTCGATCGGCGACGCGGCCAAGATCGAGCTCGACGCCTTCAAAAACATCACCTACAACGGCAAGGTCACCGAGATCGCCAACTCGGCCAAGACGACCGCGGCGGGCACCCAGGAGGAAGTGGTCAATTTCGCCATCAAGATCGCCCTCAACGACTTCAATCCCCAGGTCCGGCCAGGCATGTCCTGCAACGCCGACATCGAGGTCGAGACCAAGAACGACGTGCTGGCGGTGCCGATCCAGAGCGTGACCGCCCGCTCAGAGGAGGAGCCAGGGGCCATGGCAACCCCCGACTCCAGCCGGGAGCTGATCGTTGGCAAGACTAGCAAGAAGAAGCAATCCAAGCCCAAGGAGGTCGTCTTCGTGGTGGACAAGGGCACCGTGGCCATGAAGGAGGTGAAGATCGGCATCAGCGACAACGAATTCATCGAGGTCATCTCGGGGCTGAAAGCGGGCGAGGAAGTGGTCAGCGGCCCCTACCGGGCCGTCTCCAGCGAACTCCAGGACGAGAGCAAGGTGAACCCGGAAAACAAGGCCAAGAACGGGAAGGGCAAGAAAAAGAAGTGAGGCCGCAAGCCGAGACAACATGAACATCATCAATTTTGAAAATATATCCCGGGTATACCAGGTCGGCTCCGAGGAGGTCCACGCCCTGGACAACGTTTCCCTGAAGATCGACCGCAACGAGTACGTGGCCATCATGGGGCCCTCGGGATCGGGGAAATCGACGCTGATGAACATCCTGGGCTGCCTGGACACGCCCACCTCCGGCAAGTACGACCTGAAGGGGACCGACGTCAGCGACATGAGCGACAACGAGCTGGCCGAGGTGCGCAACCGCGAGATCGGCTTCGTCTTCCAGACCTTCAACCTCCTGCCGCGCGCCACCTCCTTTCACAACGTCGAGCTGCCCCTGATCTATGCCGGCATCCCCGCCGCCGAGCGCCGCGCCAAGGCCGAGCAGGCCCTGGCCAGCGTCGGACTGAAGGACCGCATGCTGCACAAGCCGAACGAGCTTTCGGGCGGCCAGCGCCAGCGCGTCGCCGTCGCCCGGGCCCTGGTGGTCGGGCCCTCGATCATCCTCGCCGACGAACCCACCGGCAACCTCGATTCCAAGACCGGCGAGGACATCATGGCCCTGTTCCAGGAGATCTACAAGCTGGGCAACACCATCATCCTGGTCACGCACGAGGAATACATCGCCAACCACGCCAAGCGCGTGATCCGCCTGCTGGACGGCCGGATCGAGAGCGACAGGCAGGTGGCGGAACGCGCCGTCCCCAAGCGGGGGAATTAGCCGTGCGGCATCACCTGTTCGAGTGGAAGGAGGGGCTGCTGATCTCGCTGACGGCCATTCGCGCCAACAAGGGCCGGTCGATCCTGACCATGCTGGGCATCGTCATCGGCATCTGCTCGGTGGCGCTGATGGCCACGGCCATCAACGGCATCGACAAGGCTTTCGCCAACGGCATCAGCGCCCTCGGCGCCGACAACCTCTACATCGACAAGTACGCCTGGTTCAGCGACGAGGACTTCTTTCTGATGCGCAACCGCAAGAACGTGACCATGGAGCAGTTCGAGCGCTTTGAGAAGCTGGCCCAGCTGCCGCTGGCCGTGGCGCCGTCCATCCTGACCATGCACAAGGTGCTTGCCGGGGACAACTACGTCGAGGGGACGCTGATGACCGGGACCACCGACGGCTACGTGCGCACCACCAACTTCAACTTCGCCCGCGGCCGGTTCTTCTCGGCCCTGGAGAGCAGCGGCGCCCGCAACGTGGCCGTGCTGGGCAGCGAGGTCGCCGCCCATCTCTTTGCCAAGCGTGACCCCCTGGCCCAGGAGGTCAAGATCGATGGCATCCCCTTCCGCGTCGTCGGCGTGCTGGAGAAGCAGGGCAGCAACATGCTGGGCAACTTCAACCCCGACAACCAGGTCTACATCCCCATCGGCACGGTCTTCAAGTACTTCCGCCGCGACCGCGACACCGTGACCATCGTCGTGCGCGCGCGCAATACCGCGATGACCGAAGCCACAAAAGAAGAGGCCATCGGCATGATGCGCCGCGTGCGCGGCCTGCTGTACGACGAGAAGGACGATTTTTCGGTGAACACCCAGGAGGGGCTGACCACGGAATACGACAAGGTCGTGGGCGTGATCAAGCTGGTCGGGCTGTTCATCACCGGCCTGTCGCTGCTGGTGGGCGCCATCGGCATCATGAACATCATGTTCGTCTCGGTCAAGGAGCGCACGCGCGAGATCGGCATCCGCAAGGCCATCGGCGCCAAGAAGCGGACGATCATGGGCCAGTTCCTCACCGAGGCGGCGGTGATCTGCCTGATGGGCGGGCTGGTCGGCCTGGTGCTGGCCGTCCTGTTGAGCATGCTGGTCAACAAGTTCCTGCCCACCAGCGTGCAGATGAACACGGTGGTGCTGGCCATCTCCATCTCGCTGCTGACCGGCATCGTCTCCGGCCTGGCGCCGGCCTGGACGGCGGCCAAGATGGACCCGGTCGAAGCCCTGAGGTACGAATAATGAAATTCTGGGAAGTCCTGAAGGTCGCCTTCGGCTCGCTGCGCGGCAACAAGCTGCGCTCGTCGCTGACCATCCTGGGCATCGTCATCGGCATCTTCTCCATCATCTCCATCAGCACCGTGATCACCATGCTGCAGAACTCCATCAGCGAGGGGCTGTCGCAGCTGGGCAAGAACACCTTCCAGATCCAGAAATTCCCGAGAATGCAGCAGGGGCGGCTGAGCGACAAGATCCGCAACCGCAAGAACCTGACCATCGAGGAGTACTACCGCCTGCGGGAGATGCTGGACGAAGCGAAGCTGGTCGGCGCCGAGCAGTGGCAGTTCGGCAAGCTCTTCAAGTCGGCGTACGACGAGACCAACGCCAACATCCAGCTGGTGGGCGGCACGCCCTGGGTGGTCGCCGACGGCCGGGCCATCAATGCGGACGACATGGACCGCAACCGCCGCGTCTGCGTCCTTGGCACCGATGTGGCCAAAAAGCTCTTTCCGCGCGTCGACCCGCTGGGCCAGGAGATCAAGGTCGACGGCCTGCGCCTGACCGTCATCGGCGTCTTCACCAAGAAGGGCGAGATGTTCGGACAGTCGCGCGACGGCTTCGTGGCCACGCCGCTCT
>JALOLC010000020.1 GCA_025456175.1 Acidobacteriota bacterium
CCGGTGGTGGTGGTGATCAGCTTGCCGTGCTTCACGCCCTTGGCGCTGAGCAGTTGGCCGGCGATCTCCTGGATCTCGCGGGCCGGCCCCTTGAGTATGACGACCTCCAGGCAGTTGTGTTCGTCCATGTGGATGTGGGTGCTGGAGAGGATGATCCCCAGGTGATGGTGCTGAATGTCGGTCAGCTTCTTGGACAGCTCGCGCACCTCGTGGCTGTAGACCAGGCTGAGCACGCCCATGGCCGGTCCTTTCTCCGCCTTCCACTCCTCGGCGACAAGCCGCTCGCGGATCAAATCGCGGATCGCCTCCGAGCGGCTCTTGTAGCCCAGTCGCCCGATGTAGGGGTCGAACTTGCGCAGAAGCGCTTCATCCAGTGAAACCCCGAAGCGGACCAGTTTGCCCATGGGACCTCCAGTTCAATTCGCGATCCTGATTATAGTGCATTTTTGCGCGGGATGGAATTGCCGGCATGACCCTTGCGTAAACGAAAAAGGCAAGGAATTTCGTTTATTCTGCTTTGGGAAGCTCTTTTTATGTGAATATCCTTGGGCAATTGTGGAAATTCCTGCCATCTGGATCAGGCGCCCACTGCATGGGAACAGCGCGGTTTTTTTCGGCAAATTCCGCTTGCCTGAGGTTTAAACAGCGCATTGTGGAAATCGTCGAAAATATCCGGGAAGACCTTTGTGCGCTCTTATTCTTCTTGATTTGCACTTTTAATATACGTAAAGATTGCCTATAATAGTGCAATTTCCCGATAATTATCAATTCTAAAGGGTTTTCGTCACCAGATCAAAATCAGGCTGAGAAAGCGGGAAAAAGGCCGCGACGCAGCCCACCGTTGACTCCCCACGGAATTTCTCATACAATGCGGAAAAACATGGAAAGCTTCTTCACTTTCCTTGAAAAGCGTGCGGTCGATTCCAGTTCCCTGCTTTGCATCGGCCTCGACCCGCACACCAGCGACCTTCCCGCTCCCAACGCCGAGGGGGCTCTGCGCTTCTGCCTTGACCTGGTCCTGCGCACGGCTCCCTTTGCCGCCGCTTTCAAGCCGAATGCCGCCTTCTTCGAGCAGTTCGGTGCCCCGGGCTGGGAGGCTCTGCGCCAGGTCATCGAGGCTGTAGGCGAGCAGTCCCAGCGTTTGGGCTCGCTGATCCCGGTGATTCTCGACGGCAAGCGCGGCGACATCGCATCCACCGCCGATGCCTACGCCCGTTCGGCATTCAAGGCTTTGGGCGCTCATGCCGTCACCCTCTCGCCCTACCTGGGCCGGGATTCGATCGAGCCCTTCCTGGCCGACGCGGAAAAGGGGGCATTCCTGCTGTGCAAGACTTCCAATCCCGGCGCCAGCGACCTGCAGGACCTGCCAACGGGTGAGACGGGCGAGCCGCTTTACATTGCTGTCGCCCGTCTGGCGCGGCAATGGAACACCAGAAACAACGTCGGGCTGGTGGTGGGCGCGACGCAGCCCGAAGCCCTGGCGCGCGTGCGCGCGGCGGCGCCCGAGCTGTGGATCCTGGCCCCCGGTGTCGGCGCCCAGGGCGGTGATCTGGAAGCCGCGCTGAAGGCCGGCCTGCGCGCCGACGGCCAGGGCCTGCTGCTGCCCGTATCGCGCGCCATCTCGCGCACGCCCGACCCCGGCAAGGCCGCGGCCGCGCTGCGCGACGCCATCGTCAGCATCCTGTACAATGCAAACAAAGAACGGTAGAGGTACTGCATGGGCTTGAACGAACTGGAGAAAAAACTGCCGCTGCTGACGAAGGGATTTTACATCCTGGCCGCCCTGGCGCTGGTGCTGCTGGTCTTTAAAGTGGCCTTCACCTACCTGCTGCCCTTTGTCTTCGCCTTCCTGATGGCGTCGGCGATGGAGCCGTTCGTCCGCTTCCTGGTGAAGCGCCGGCTGCCGCGCAGCGCCGCGGTGGCCGTGGCCATGGTCGTCTATTTCGGCCTGGCCTTCGCCCTGTGCTTTTTCGCCATCACGCGGCTGGTCATTGAGGTCAGCGATTTCTCCAAGAACATCCCCGACTACGGCCGGGTCTTCACATCGCTGTTCAACGACCTGGTCGAGTGGGGCAAGAAGATGTACCTGCAGCTGCCCAAGGAGGCCGTCGGCCCGATCCAGGATTCGCTCCAGTCGCTGGCCGGCCAGCTCAGCCGCTTCCTGGCTTCGCTGGCCGGCTCGGTCATCGCCATCTTCACCGCCCTGCCGGAGATGCTCATGTTCGCCATGTTCACCGTGGTCGCGACCTTCTTCGCCTCCAAGGATCGGCCGCGGTTCAAGGAATTCCTCTCGCGGCGACTGGCGCCGCCCACCTACGACCGGCTCGCCTTGCTGAAGAGCAGCCTCGTCCACTCCCTGGCCGGCTTTCTCAAGGCCCAGCTCATGCTGATGACCCTCACCTTCACCCAGTGCTTTATCGGCCTGAGCCTCATCGGCATCCGCTATGCGTTCATCATTTCGCTGGTCACGGCCGTCGTCGACATCCTGCCCGTGCTGGGTACCGGCACCGTCCTCGTCCCCTGGGGCGTCGTCTGCCTCATCATGGGCAAGACAACGACCGGGATCGGCCTGCTGGTCCTCTACCTGGTGATCATGGTCGTCCGCTACATTGTGGAGCCCAAGATCATCGGCACCCAGCTGGGCCTCCATCCTCTGATCGCCCTGGCCGCCATGTTCGTTGGCCTGAAGGTTTTCGGCGTGCTGGGCCTGATCCTGGGGCCGGCCATCGTCGTCGTGCTGCTGGCCATCGTGAGATCGGGGCTGCTGCCGGGGTTCAGGGAAGGATAATCTCAACGCCCGGCGTCCGGAGAGAAGAAAAGCAGCTCACCCCCGGCCCCCTCTCTTCCAAAGAGAGGGGAATGTTGCGTTTACAGTAACGTGGGGGGCAGGGGGTGAGTTTGAGAATCCCGCTACCTTCGGAAGAACTTCCGGCGCAGGATGAGCAGGAGCACGCCGACAACGGCGATGATGCCGGTGGTGAAGTAGGCCCAGCCGTTGCGCGTGCCCAATGTGTTCAGCACGAACGCCACGGCGGCGAAGAGCAGGAAGACGGCGCCCATGAGGGCGGCGAAACGGGGCGCCAGGCGCTCCTTGGCTTTGTCCTTGGCGACGAACTCGAAGATGCCGATGGCGAGGTAGGCGACGCCGGCGAACATGAAGAAGTAAGGGATGCGCGAGCTCTTCTCCAGCAGCGCGACGCCGATGGCCACGAGGGCCAGTCCTTCCGCGACGTGAAACAACTTGGAGAAATTGGGGATCCAGCGCTCGATCCTGTGCTCGAAGGCGGCGCCGAGGATGATGAAGGCGCCGGCAACGAACAGGAAGATGACCAGCCAGGGATGCTCGTTGAAATGCTCGGCCTTGTCGATCCCCTTCAAGATCAAGGGGAGCCCCACGCAGTAATGGGCGATCTTCTCGGGTACGATTCTCCTCCTGCCGGAACCGGTCAAAGACGACATGGATTCCTCCGCGGACGGCTCGTGATTCGGAATGTCGAGACCCGATTGTAAGGCATCGACGGCGGCCTTGTCAATGCAGCTCATGGCATCAGGCAACTCACCCCCGTGATCTTCCCGTTCCGCCCCCTCTCTTCCCAAGAGAGGGGGGTCAGGGGGTGAGTTGGAGAGGTTGCCGCGTTTCTTATTGCCTGTCTGAGTAGTATTCGAACAGCTTGCACTCCTTGATGACTTGCCGGTAGTAGGCGGTGGCGGCGTACTGCTGCTTCAGGCGCGGGAAGTGGGGATTGGCGAAGGCGCGCAAGACGGCGAACTGGCGCTGGTCGTATTCGATGAAGGTGCCGTCGCTCCTCTTATATGGGATTGCCTGGTGCGCCTTGCTGCATTCTGCTGAAACAGCATAGAGCTTTATGGCGATGTCGGCCCGGCGGAAGCAGGCTTTGGCCGCGAGCTCCTTGTCCTTGGCCGCCCTCTCGGCCTGGGCGAAGCGCCGGTCGGCCTCCCTGAAGAGGAACGCCGTCGTGTCCGGATCGTGGTCGCCCGAGGCGGAGCGGTCAAATGCCAGCAGATTCCAGCAGGGACCGAAATAGGAAATGTTGTAAAGGGCGCAGGCCAGGCGGTAGTAGGCTTCCGGATCGGTTTTGGCATTGGCCTTGCGGGTCAGGGCCGCCATGGCGCGGGCGAACTCCAGCCTTTCCTTGGCAGAGGGCGTTCTCTCCGCCCAGCCGCCCCAGGGGTGGAGGGGATGCTCGGCAAAGGGATCGGGAAGCAGCGAGGGCTCGGCTTCCGGCGCGACGGCGCTCTCAAGCGCTTCCACCGCCTCGCCCCACAGGCAGCGCCGCATCAGCAGCACCCCTTTCTGCTCGGCCAGCAGGCGGGAGATCGCCGGGATGTCCGCTTGCAGTTCGTATTTCGTCTTAAGGAGAAAGTCCTCCCATGGGATGCGGTCGCTGCGCTGGACGAAAGCGATCAGGCCATCGATCCGCTTCAGCCGGCTCTTAAGGTTTTCCTGCTGCCGGCGAGGCGGCTCCAGACCCCAGGGATCCATCTCTGAGGCCAGGAAGGACTTGACGTCATCTTTCTGCTTCCTGTAAAGGTCGAGTAATGTTGAACGCAGGAAGCGGAACTTGGGGTCTTTGCGCAGCTCGTCCACTTCACCATTTTCCTGCTCCATTTCCTCGCGCCAGGGCTGGTGGGTGTAGTATCCGGCGGGGAACAGGCCAGGGTCGTAGCGCGGGAAATGGCCGCGGATGCGCAGGCACTCCTTGAACAGGCGGGACTCGCTGTCGCTGTCGGCCGCTTTCAGGGCCGCGATGTCGGCCAGCCAGAGGAAGGTCTCGGCCTGCCGGCGCACGGCCGGGGTCGTGGCCTTGGCGGCCTGCAGCGCCAGGAAGGCCTCCCTGGCCGCGGCATGCTTGTTGCCAAGGTATTGAGCGTAGCCCAGGGCCAGCCTCCAGAAATCGGCGCGCTGGACGCGTTTTTCGTCGACCGCCTGGCGCAGGAAGGCCTCCAGGCGCTCAAGGTTGGAGTGAAAAACATCGTCGGGATCGCGCAACGGCCAGTCCCACATGTCGGCCCGCTCGTTGATCGAGGCTCCGTGCAGCTTGCGCTCGATGCGGGCGATCTCGCGCGCCAGCAGCACCTCGAGATGGGGGGAGTCGGGCAGCTCGCGCTGGATCGCCGCCATCTCCTCCAGGGCGCTGTTGTTGAAATCAAGGCCGTGCAGGAAATGGACCACCGAGCGCTCGCGGCCGTCGCGGCAGAGCCTGAGGCAGTCGCGGTAGGCCTCGTCGCTGTCGATGCGGAAGCCGCGGTAGGCTTCAATGCGCTTGGAGCGGCAACGCTCGAAAACAAGGGAGAAGCGATAGGCCGACTCGGCCGTGCGTCCCAGCCGCTTCAGCGCCCCGGCCTTCAGGGCCAGAGACCAATAATAGATCGTTCCCTTCTGGGGCGGGCCGGGGAAATATTCGTCAAACAATTGAATGGCGAGTTCGAACTGGCCCGAGTAATGGGCCAAACGGATGACCTGGAATGCGCAACGGTCTTTGATTGAGGAACTTGTGGAGTGTTGGCGCAGTTTCCGCCCCTCCTCCAGCCGCGCCGCCATGGCCGCGCGGTCACGCCAATCGTCTTCGTCCCAAGGGTCGTGATCAACGGGCGGTGTGACCAGCGGTTCGCAGCGCCTGGCGAAGACCACGTACTCGAGATTCTCCCGGCCGGCGGCGAAGCGCCGTATGACCTCGGGCGTTGCGCTGGCCAGGGCTGGAGAGGAAAGGGCTTGCAGACCGGCCAGCGGCGCCTGGTAGACGATCGCTTCGATCTCGGCCGTGGTGAAGCGTCCTTTCAGGTGCTCCGCCCAGGCGTCGAGGTTGTCTTTCTTCGCGTCGCCGGACGAGTCCCAGGGCGGCGTCGCCGCCGGCAAGCCGGCGAAGGATAGGGGCCGCAGCCGAGCGTCCAGGGCCAGGCCGGGGTCAAAGAAATAGAAAAAGACGTCGCGGCTGTCCATGTACATCGGGAAGGCGCAGCTCTCCACCTTGTCCCCCTGGGGAACGCTCAATGCAAGCAACAGCGCCGTCAAAAAGGCGATGCGAAATTTCATGCGGCCTCCATGATGCGTTTCAAATTTCACGCGCCAGCTCCAGGACGCGGCCGGGACCGAAGCGGGCCAGCGCTTTGGCGTCAAGGTGATAAAAGACCAGGCCGGCCTGCCTGCCTTTCAGGGCTTTCCTGGCCAGCCGCTGGCACTCGCGCACGGTTGAAAATTCGGCTGCTTCCAGGCGCAGCAGGTCGCCGGCAAAAAGAGCGGTGCCGCCCAGGTGGGTCCCGCGCCGGCAGAGGAAGCGGCCCTTGCCCAGCGCCCTGAAGGCATCGCCGGCGGCGGCGACCTCTTCCTCGCCCAAGTCATTGACGATGCGCGCCAGGCGGTCGTGACGGTAGACCAGGCCCCAGCGGTAGATGGGCAAGGCCAGGTCGAAAGGCAAGGGGTAGTCGCCGAGTGCGTCGGCATAGGAGCGGAAAACGCCGGCGTCGATGATCGAGTTGTGGGCAACGGGCGACTCGACGTCACCCATATTGTAGAGCATCAGCGTGGCGCAATCGACCGGCGGCACCCCCTCGCGTTCGCGGAACTTCACCTGGTGCAGGCGCAGGGTGGCCGAAAGCGTCGTCCCTAGGGAGACGTTCTTCTTCATTGCCTTCAGGAAGGAGAAGAACCGGTCTTGGCTCGACTCGGTCCAGTCGCAGTCGAGCTGGATCTCCCGGGCCGGCGCAAAGCCGTTGCGCGAGACGATGCGCTCGATCTTTCCGGCCACCTGTCCCGCCAGCCGGGACGGATCATACGCGGAGCGGAACACCCGCTCGGCCAGGAAGACGACGGGGATGACGCGGATCCCGGCGGGCAGGCCGCCCCGGTATTCCAGCTCGGAAACGGGGACCGGCGTGCCGCTGGCGGCATCGAGATCGACGTCGAAGAAGCGGACGAACAGCCGCTGCACCCGGGCTTGGGCCAGGAGCTGGCAACTGGCGCGGTCGAGTTCCAAAACCTGCTTCCAATGGTAGAAGGCCACCTGGGAGGGCGGCTTCGCCCTGGAGCAGGCGAGGAACAACCCGGCAAGCGCCAGCAGGACCGCGATCGAGCGCGCGGTCCAAGCCGCGCCGGCCGCCCGGCCCGCGACGCTTGCGCCCATGCCGGCGCCTATTGCTTGACCAGCTCGACGCGGCGGTTCTTGGCGCGCCCCTCCTCGCTGTCGTTGGCCGCCACCGGGGCGAACTGGCCGCAGCCGTGGGCGCGCAGCCGCGCGGCCGCTATGCCATGCTCGCTGACCAGCGCCTTCAGGACGGCCTCGGCGCGGGCCTGCGACAGAACGATGTTGCCGTCGATCGTGCCCTCGTTGTCGGTGTGGCCCACCACGAAGAGCTTGAGGCCAGGCTGAGTCTTCAGGAGCTTGGCGATCTCGGCTATGGCCTGGCTGGACTCGGGCTTGAGCAGCGACTTGCCCGAGTCGAAGTAGATGCCGTAGACGGCGACGTGGCCGGTGGCGTTGATGTCGTTGGCCATGGCCGCCGCATCAGCGACGATGTCCTGCTGCATGGCCTCCTTCTGCACGATGCACAGCCCGTATTTGCCGGTGAACTCGGCCCGCACCTCGGTCCAGATCTCCTTGCCGTCCTTGACCAACTTCAGGGTGCTCAGCCCCTTCTCGCTGTATACGACCATGCCCCCGAGCTTCTGGACGGCGTTCTCGTAGTTGCGCTGGATCTGCAGCTCGCTGGGCTTTGAAGTGGCGTCGGCCTGCGGGTAGTAGGAGATTTTCCATAACTGCCCCTCGACCGTCTCTTTCTTGCCCCTGGCCACGGTGAAGTGGTAGGCGTCGAACTGCTTTTGGTCGCAACTGCGGATCCAGGAGTCGGGTATGCGCGTCGGGAACAGGGGATGGTCCTTGCACTTGGGGTCGTCCTTCTGCACGACGGCGAGGCCGGAGGCCAGCGGCAGCAGCAGGACGGCAATCAGGAACAGGGTTCTTTTTCTCATGGTTTCCTCCTTGGGAATCATTCGGCGCAAGGTTCTTTTTATGCCCTTGCGCCTGGAAAGTCAAGGAGCGGAAACGCTTGCCGCCGTTCCTCCTTGACCTTGCGAATTGCCATGGCTGGCTGTGTTGCCATTGCCCCCGCGTTTCCTGTATAATCGCCGTACCAAGCGTCAAGGAGCGGGGAATGTTTCAGGAAATCATGAACAGGGCGCTGCGCCGCTACGAGGGTTCCGACCCTGCCATCCGTATGCGGGCCAAGCTCTTCTTCCTGATCTACCTCCTGATCCTGGTCATCCTGCCCGTGGCCATCACCTACAGCGCCTGGTCGCACCTGCGCAACCCGACCTTGGGCTATCGCCTCAATCTACTGATCCTCATCCCCGAGATTATGGCGCTGCTGCCGCTGGTCCTCGTCCTCATTCTCCTGCTCCGGGGGCGGTTTTCGCTGTCCGCGCACCTGCTCCTGGTTTTCCTGTTCCTGATGATCTGGGTCATCATGCTCCTCGACCGCTCCGGGGAGCTGTCGCGCCTGGACACCATCGTCTTTGTCCTGGGTATCCTGACCCTCACTCCGCTGGCAATCGTCCGCCACAAGAAGATCATCCTGCTGTACGGCGGCATCAACCTGGCGGCGTTTCTCCTGTTCATGTTGCACATCCGGCCGCAGCTGCAGATGCCCTTCCACCGTTACATGGAGTACGTCTTCGACAACGCCGTCGCCATCGTCTTCATCACCCTCACCGCCTTCGCCGTCTTTCTCATCAATCAGCGGGCGCTCGAGCAGATGAAGAATGAGCTTGCCGAGCGCCGCCGGCAGGAGGACGAAACGAAACGGCTGCAGGCGCAGCTGGTCCACGCGCTCAAGATGGAATCGGTGGGTCGGCTGGCGGGCGGCGTCGCCCACGATTTCAACAATCTCCTGACCATGGTCATGGGCAACACCTCCCTGGCGCTGGCGAAGCAGGATGCCGGGAGCCCCGCCGCCGCCCGGCTCAAGGACGTCATGCGCGCCGCCGAGAGCGCCGCGTCGCTCATCCGCCAGCTCCTGGCCTTCTCGCGCCGCGAAGCGATCGAGCCGCGCCCTCTCGACCTCAACCGCCTGATCATCAAGATCACCAGCCTGCTGGAGCGTCTCCTTGGCTCGGACGTCAAGCCCGTCCTGAAGCTGGGTGCCGGCATCGGCCCGATCATGGCCGACCCGAGCCAGGTGGAGCAGATCGTGGTCAACCTGGCAATCAATGCCCGCGACGCGATGCCCGGCGGCGGCATCCTGACCATTGAAACGCGCAACCAGCGCATCGACAGCCCGCCGGCGCTGGCCAGCCCGGTCTTGAAGCCCGGCGACTATGTGGCGCTTTCCGTAACCGATACCGGCATCGGCATCCCGGAGAACGACCTGCCGCGCATCTTCGATCCGTTCTTCACCACCAAGCCCGTCGGCCAGGGGACCGGCCTGGGGCTGGCCTCGGTCTATGGGGCGGTGCAGCAGAATGGCGGCGCCATCGCCGTGAGCTCCGCGCCCGGCAAGGGGACGGTCATGACCGTCTATTTCCCGGCAACGAAGCTGGCTCCCCGCGCCGGCGAGCCGGCCTCCCGCAGCGAGGATCTGCCCGGCGGCAATGAAGCGGTCCTGCTGGTGGAGGACGACGCCATGGTGCTCGAGTTCATCCAGCTTGTCCTCTCCGGCCTGGGATACCGCGTGCAGGGGGCGGCCGACGGCGCCGGCGCCCTCAAACTCGCCGCCGCGCCCGGCGCCCGCTACGACCTGCTGCTGACCGACGTCATCCTGCCCGACATGACGGGAACGGCCCTGGCCGCCAAGACGCTGCCGCGACTGCCCGGCGCCAGGCTCCTCTATATGTCGGCCCACGCGGAGAACGTGATCGTTCACGATGGCATCGTGGATGGCGGCGTCCACTTCATCGCCAAGCCCTTTACCGCCCCGGAGCTGGCCAGAAAAATCCGCAGCGTCCTCGATGCCCCGATGGGATGAGCCGGCTGGCCTTGTGTTTATAGATATTTGCAGATAATGGCGATCAGGTCCTTGCGGGTGAAGGGCTTGGTGATGCTGTCGGTGAATCCGTATTCCTGCGGCTGCGCGAGGATGGGGTCGTCCGTGTAGCCGCTGGCGACGAAGACGGGGATGTCCGTGTCCTGCTTGCGGATCTCGGCGACCACCTCCCGGCCGCCCATGCCGCCGGGTACGGTCAGGTCGACAATCACGGCCGCGAAGGGGGCGCCGCTCTCGGCGCTGGCAGCGAACAACCGCAGCGCCTCGGCGCCGTTGGCGGCCAGCATCGTCTCGTAGCCGTGATGCTGGAGCATGGCGCCGATCGTTTCGCGCAGGATCTCCTCATCGTCCATGACCAGGATGCGGCCGGCTTGGCAAGCCGGTTCGGCCGCGGCAGGGTGCTCGGACACCGCCGGCGTTGCGCAGGCCGGCAGGTAAACAATGAAAACGCTTCCCTTTCCCAACTCCGATTCCACCGCGATGGTGCCGCCGTGCTGCGTGATGATGGAGAAGCTCGTGGCCAGCCCCAGCCCGCTCCCCTGCTGCTTGGTGGTGAAGAACGGGTCGAATATCTTCTCCAGGAGGTCGCCAGGGATGCCGACGCCATGGTCGCGGAAGGAGATGCGCACGTAGCGACCGGCCGCCAGGGCGGTTGACTCGTTGGCCCCGACCATGACGTTGCGTGCCGTCACCTCGATCGCTCCCCCCATGGGCATCGCCTGCTGGGCGTTGATGAGGATATTGTCGATGACCTGCCCCAGCTGGTTGGCGTCGTACTCGCAAGCCCATAGTCCGGCCTCGATGTCGATGGCGCACGACAGGCGCGAACCGCTCAATGCGAAGTTCACGGTCTCGTTCAGGAAACCGTCGAGGCCGGCGGCCTTGCGTATTGGCGCCCCACCCTTGGCGAAGGTGAGGAGCTGCTGCGTCAGGCCCTTGGCGCGGTTCATGGTCTTGAGCGACGCGTCGAGAAAAGCGCTGGCCTCCGGGTTCAGCGAGGCCGTCCGCGCCATCTCGAGATTGCCGTAGATGCCGCCGAGCAGGTTGTTGAAATCGTGGGCGATGCCTCCGGCCAGGATGGCCAGCGAAGCCAGCTTTTCCGTTCTGACCAGCTCGGCCTCGGCACGCTTCTGCAGGGTGATGTCGCGCAAGTGCTCGACGATGCCCCGCAGGTTGCCCTCGGGGTCAAAGATGGGATAGGAGCGGACATCCAGCCAGATCCCCAGTGCATCGACGAATTTTTCCAGCTGGGCCGGCTTTTGGGTGCGGTAGGTCTCCGAGGTCGCGCACTGAACGCAGGGCTGCTTGCGGCCGATCAATTCATAGCAGCGCTTCCCGCGTATGCCGTCGGTGTCGGTTTGCAGGAAGCGGTATCCCGCCTCGTTGTAGCGCACCATGCCGTGCTGCATGTCCTGGATGCCAAGGATATCGGGGACGGCGTTGAACACGCTGGCCAGCAGCGCCTGCGCCTCCGCGTTGCTGTCGCGAGCGGCTTTCTTGTCACTGGTATCGGAGAAGAAGCCGACCATGCACGGCGTTCCGTCGATGGTGACCCTGGCGCTGCTGATGTCGGCCCAGAAGATGCTGCCGTTCTTTCTCCGGCAGGGAACGGAGGTGGCCATCTTGATTTCACCGCGCTTCATGGACGCGAAGGCGGCTTGGACATTTTCCCAGTCCTCAGCCGGATGGATGTGGTCAATGGTCAGGGAAAGAAACTCTTTGCGCTCGAATCCGAACATGCGGCAACTGCTGCCGTTCACATATCTTATTTTATTCGATTTTATTTCGGCGATCACGACGCCTTCTACGGTTCCCTCCAGAATCTTGAGGGTCAGGTCGCATGGGGGGGCCGCAGTCGCCGCGCTCCTGCTGCTGCGCTGGGGCGGCCCGGGTACGCGCTTGCCCGCTGTTGTGGCAGGCTGGCCGGGAACTTTTTTCAGGTTTTTCCCGCGCGAACGGTTTTCTTTTCTTGACACCGCTGCGGCCATGACGTTTCTCCCTTGCGGCGCGGATCGATTCCTCGCGCCTGCGGTCCAGCGATCTGCCCACTCCGCTTTCAGCGCCCCATTATAGACCCATGAGTACCGGCGCTGTCAAGTTGGGGATTTCCTGAGGCTATTGCGGGGGAAAACTCTTGCGGTCGGCGGCGGAGAAGGTCCATTCGGGAGTGACCAGGGTGTCGCCGAAGCCGGCCGCGTACCAGGGGCTCAAACGGGAGTCGCTGGGATTGCGCAGGATTTGGAGCTCCTGGGCGGGCATGTAGCTCTGGGCCAGGAGAAAGGCCTTGCGTCCGCTTGCCGGGTCGATGGACCGATCGACGACGATGACGGCGTGGCCCGGACGGCCAGGCTGGATGAAGACGTCGCCGATTTGCGGGTCGTCTCCCGGGACTCCCTGAAGTTCCCGGGCCAGCGATACCGTCCCCGCATAGGCGAAGACCGTCTCCAGGTAGCGCCAGTAGCTGCGCGGATCGTCGCCGGACCGGCCGCCTCCGACCCAGCGCGCCGAATTGCCCCTCACGGCGATGCGCTCGCCGCGGCGCCAGCGCGAATACTCGGCCAAAAAACCGCTGGTGAAGTGGAAGCAAATCTCGTCGAAGCGCCGCAGGGCGTAGAAGTAGTCGGCGCGCAGGCGTATGACGGCGTCGGCGCATTGGTGCAGGTCGCGGCGCCCTATGGGCAGGTCGACCACGGCGGCATAGACGCCGCGGTCGGGTTTGAGGCGGCCGTCGTGCCGTGTGACCACGGCGCCGTCCGGCTTGAGTGGAAGCCGCCGCAGGAAGGCGGCGAACGAATCGTCCGCCGCTCTCTGGCGCTCATGCCCCGCCGGGGGGCGGAAGCGGGTTTCGACGGTCATCCCATGCGGGTCGGTATTCTGAGCGGATGCGCCCGGCGCGAAAAAGAGAAACAGCGCCAGGGCGGGGGGCAGGAGCGACGCGCCCCCCTTCTTCCCCTTGCCCTTGCTCACCGGCAAACCTTACCGTCCGCGCGGAAACGGCTTGGGCTTGAATTCTTTGGCCGGGTTCTTCCGCAATTCCTCGAGAAGGTAGGCGACCGCCTTCTCGAGCTGCGGGTCGCGCCCCTGGATCACTTCCCCGGGGGTCCACTCGACCTCGATATCGGGGGCCACTCCCTCGTTCTCGACCGAGAACTCGCCGGCGGGATCGACGAAGGCCACCGACGGGGCGGTCACGTAGCCGCCGTCCATCAGCGGCGGGTAGTCGGTGATGCCCACCAGGCCGCCCCAGGTCCGCTTGCCGATCAGCGGGCCGATCTTCTGCTGCTTGAAGTAGTACGGCATGGCGTCACCGCCCGAGCCGGCATACTCGTTGATCAGCATGGCCTTGGGGCCGAAATGCGCCGCCTGCGGCGTCCGGCCCGGCTCGCCCCAGCGGCCCTGCCAGTAGTTCATCAGCGGCCGGCGCATCAGGTCGATGATGTAGTCGGCGGCGTAGCCGCCGCCGTTGAAGCGCTCGTCGAGGATCATCCCTTCCTTCTGCAGCTGGGAGAAGTAGTAGCGGTTGAAGAAAGTATAGCCGTCGACCGCCGTGTCGGGCAGGTAGACATACCCCAGCTTTCCCTGGCTGAGCTTGTCCACCCGTTTCCGGTTCTCCTCGACCTGCTCGCGGAACCGCAGCTCTCCCTCGCTGGCCAGGGGAACGACGGTGACCTCCCTGGCGCCCGCCTTTACGGGCTTGTCGTTGATCCGCAGGCGGATCTGCTTGTCGGCGCTGGCTAAAAAGTAGGAAAAGAAATTCTGCTTGCCATCGAGTTCCCTGCCATCCACGGCCAGCACGAAGCTCCCTTCCGCCACCCAGTTGCCTGGCTCCGACAGCGGCGAGCGCAGCTCGGGGTTCCAGCTCTCGCCCCGGTAGATCTTCTTCAAGAAGAACTTTCCTTCCTTGACGCCCACGTCGGCCCCCAGGAGGCCCACCGCAGCCTGCTTGATCTTTGGAACCTCGCCGCCGCCGCGGTAGGCGTGGCCCACGCAGAGCTCGCCGATCATCTGGCCGATCAGGTAGTTGAGGTCGTCGCGGTGGGAGACATGGGGCAAATAGGACTCGTAGCGCTCCCAGACGGCCTGCCAGTCCTGGCCGTGCATGCCGGGATCGTAGAAATAGTCGCGCTCGATGCGCCAGGCGTCGCGCAGGATCTGGCGCCATTCGCTTTGCGGCTCGCGGTAGACCGTGATCTCCTTGGTTTTCAGCTTCCCCTTGCCGGGCTCCACCTTGGCGGCGTCAACCACGAACCAGTCCTCCTTCTGGCGGTAGAGCACCTTCTTGCCGTCGGCGGACAGGGTGAAGGAGGCGATGTCGCTGGCCAGGGCCTCGGATTCCCGCTTTTCGTGCCCATAGGAGTGCAAGGTGGCGCTCTGGTCGATCTCGGTCTCGGTGCGCTGCTGCTTCACGCGCTCGGCGTAAAACAGCTTGTTCTCGCCGGCTTGCAGGCGTCCGTAGCTGCGGGTGGGGATGGGCAGGGCGATGATGCGGCTGCCGATTCCCTCGAGGTCGACGCGCAGGGGTTTTACCGCCGCGGGCGCCGGTTTCGCTTGCTTCGCGTCGTCTTTATCCTCCGCGTCCTTTTCCGCGTCGTTCTTGTCCCCTTCCTCGTCGCTCTCGGCCTTCAGGGGCGAGGGCTCGGTGTTGGAGAGGACGGCGAGGTAGATGTTGGCCACCGGCTCGTGCGGGTACTCGGACAGGTCGACCCAGCCCATGTCGTGGGCCAGATTGGTCGAGGCCGCGAAATACAGGTATTTCCCGTTTTTATCGAACGTGGGGGAATACGCGTCGCTCATGCCGTCGGTCAGGCGGTGCGTTGTGCCCTTGCCGACATGGTAGAGATAGAGGTCGCGGAGGTTGTTCGCGCCGTGCAGGGTGTAGCACAGCCAGAGCGAATCGGGGGACCAATCGTAGCTGGGATCGCTGATGAACTTGGGGTCGGTCGCGATCCGGGCGACCTGCCCGCTGGCCACATCGGCCAGGAAGACCGTCTGGCGGTTGCTGCAAAAAACGATCTTCTTGCTGTCGGGAGACCAAAGCGGGGCATGGTAGTACGCTTTTTCCGGCAGGGGGATGATGCGGGCCGCCCGTGCCCCCTGCTGGTCGCGGATAGCCAGGGCGTATTCGCCCGGCTCATCGCTGAAGTAGGCGATGGACTTGCCGTCGGGCGACCACGCCGGCTCCCGCTCCGTGCTTCCCGGCGTGCGGGTGAGATTGCGGATGTCGCCCTTCTCCACCGGCACGGTGACGATCTCGCCGCGGACCTCGAAAACGGCGCGCCGGCCGCTGGGCGAGATGTGGGAGTTGAAAATGAGCTCTCCAGCCGGTACGTTCCCCGGCCGGCCCAGGATGCGCTCGCATGGGACGTGGACGGCCAGCTGCCTGACCGTGCCGTCCTGGAGCACGTGCAGGTAGCCCTCGCGCTCGAAGACAACGGCCTCGGCGCTGGCGCCGAACGACTTGATGTCGGCGCCGGCATAGCGGGTGAGCTGCTCGATCGTTCGGCTGCCCGTATGGAAGCGATAGAGGTTCATGACCCGGTCGCGGTCGGAAAGGAAGTACACCCACTCGTTCACGAAGCGCGGGAAGCTGTTGTTGCTCCCGGCGTGGGGGATCTTCTCCGCGGCGTGGCTCTGCAGGTCGAACACCCAGATGAAGGGCGCATTGCCCCCGCGGTAGCGGCGCCAGGTGTCGAAGGACTGGCGGTTGGCCAGCGAGGTGTAGGCGAACAGCCTGCCGTCGGAGGACATCGAGCCCAGCCAGGCCATGGGCATGGGCATCTCCTCCGGCGTCCCCCCGTCCACCGCGACCTTGAATATCTTCGCGTAGCGGTTGCTGCTGGCGCGCAGGCTGGAGAACAGGACGGAGCGGCCGTCGGCAGACCAGCCGCTGACCTGGTCGGCGCCGGGATGAAAGGTGAGGCGCTTCGGCTCGCCGCCGGCAGCGGGGACGATGTACACGTCCATGTTCTCGTCGTATTGGCCGCTGAAGGCGACCCAGTTCCCGTCGGGCGAGAAACAGGGCGACGATTCCGAACCGGGGTGGCTGGTCAGCTGCGCGGCCGAACCGCCGGAGGCGGGGCAGGTCCACAGGTCGCCGCCGTACTGGAAGACGATGCGCCCGTTGTTGATGTCGGGGCTGCGCAAGAGGCGCGCGTTGTCCACGGCCATGAGCGCGGCGCATGAAAACGCCAGGAACAGCAGCGTCAATCCCGAGAATGTCTTTTTGCATACGGTCACGGTCCACCTCCTTAGAAAGCGGTTGGCCGCCTGTTCGGCCAGGGCGGGATATCGCTAATACCGCTAAACCGGCGAAATGGTTTTCACCCCGCCGTCTTCCTCAACGTCCAGCCCAGGCCCGGTTGTAATCCAGGAGGCCTTCGGCTACCATTGTAGGGCATTGGGACAAGGAGGGCAACATGAGCGAAATCATCGACAATTCCCGGGAAAGAAAAAAGAAGCTGAAGGAGCTCATATTGAAGCTGCACGCCGGGCAGGGGCAGGAGGCGGTGCGCCAGGAGCTGCTGCAGAGCCTGGCCGCCATACCCTACGGCGAGGTGGTCGAGGTCGAGCAGGAATTGATCGGCGAGGGGCTGCCCGAGGCCGAGGTGCTGAAGCTCTGCGACGCCCACTCGGCGGTGCTGCACGGCCGCGTCGACCTGAGCGGCCAGAAGGAGGTGCCGGAGGGACATCCGGTCGACGTTTTCCGCCGCGAGAACGCCGAGCTGCGCAAGCTGACGGCGCAGGCCAGGCAAGAGCTGGCGGCCATTAAAGAAAGCAAGGACGGCCCGGCCAAGGCCTTGCTGCGGCTGCGCGGCCTGTTCAACCAGCTGTTCGACGTCGACAAGCATTACCAGCGCAAGGAGTACCTGCTGTTCCCGTTCCTGGAGAAGCTGGGCGTCACCGGCCCGCCCAAGGTGATGTGGGGCAAGCACGACGAGATCCGCGACCTGCTCAAGGGCGGCATCGCGGCGCTGACCGAGATCGGCGACCGCGCCATCGGTCGCGACGAGCTGCTGGCCGTGGCCGACATCCTGCTCCATCCCGCCCTGCAGGGGATCGACGACATGACGGCCAAGGAGGAGGAGATCCTGCTGCCCATGGCGCTCGACAAGCTCAACGACGGCGATTGGGAGGAGATATCGCGCCAATCCGGCCAATTCGGCTATTGCCTCTTTGATCCGCCGAATTGGCCGCCCCGAGCGCAAGGGGCCCGTGTCGATGAGACCGGGATCTCGGAAGCCGACGCTCCCGCGGCGGCGAGTGCCGGAGCGAGGGGCGATCCGATCAACCTTCCATCTGGATCTTTTTCCAGCGAGGAACTCCTGGCCATCCTCAACACCCTGCCCGTGGACATGACCTTCGTCGACCGCAACGACAAGGTCAAGTATTTCTCGCAGGGCAGCGAGCGCATCTTCCAGCGCAACCGCGCCATCCTGCATCGCGACGTGCGCCACTGCCATCCGCCCGCCAGCGCCCACATCGTTGAGAAGATCATCGAGGACTTCAAGAGCGGCCGCGAAAGCCGGGCCGCCTTCTGGATCCAGATGGGCGGCAAGTTTGTCCATATCGAATATTTCGCCCTGCGCGGCGAAAAAGGTGTGTACCTGGGGACCCTGGAGGTGTCGCACGATGTGGAGCGCTACCGGCAGCTCAAGGGCGAGCGGCGCATCCTCGCTTACGGGAAGTGAGCCGTGAACGAAACCCTGCTCATCACGCCGAAAACCAAGGTGCTGCAGCTGCTGGAGGCCTATCCGCAGCTTGAGGCCGTTCTCATCGCCCTTGTCCCGGCCTTCAAGAAGCTGCGGAACCCGGTGCTGCGGATGACTGTGGCCAAGGTGGCCTCGCTGCAGCAGGCGGCCGCCGTCGGCAACATCAAGACCGAGGAGCTGATCAACCGCCTGCGCCGCGAGGTTGGGCAGGACCTCTATGCCGAAAGCGCCGGCACCGCCTACCATACCGTTCGGCCCGGCTGGTTCGACGCCGGGCGCGTCGCCAAGGAGCTGGATGCCCGGACCATGCTGGCCGCCGGAGAGCAGCCGGTGAACCAGGTCATGGCCGACCTCGGCGCCATGGCCGCGGGGACGATCTACAAGCTCAGCGCCCCCTTTCTGCCCGCGCCGCTGATCGACAAGGGGTCGAGCTTGGGGCTAGATCATTGGCTGGTGAAGGAGAACGAAGAGAGCTTTGTGGTCTATTTCTACAAAAATAAATAATGGTTCGAAGTTCGACGTTCGAGGTTCGAAGCTAAAGAGAACGAGCACTATTCAGGAAATAACCTTCAGTTCGAACCCTATGCAAGCACTTCTTTTTTCTTCAACGTCGAACATCGAACTTCGAACCTTTCTTTCGGCTTGCCGCCTTATGATTCGAACTCACCCTTGACCAGCTTGACCAGCCATCGGTGCAGCGGCTCCATGGGCTTGAATTTGGCGAAGCAGAAATCGAGCAGGGCGGGGGAGTGGAGCTCGACAGGGATGCGGCCTTCCCAGCCGGCGTAAAGGCCGGCGTGGCGCAGCAGGAACTCCGCGGCCGGGTCGGCGTCGTACCCTGCCGGCACGCGCTTGTAATGCTCGCCGCCCAGGGTGTAACTGGGGCGGCTCCCGATCTTTTTTGCAATCGCGGCCAGCTCGGCCCCGTATTCCGGGTCGGCCACGGCGCGGCGATAGCGCTCGAGCAGGGGCCGGGAAAAAATGTACAACCCGCCCCCGAGCATCAGGTTGGGCGGCTCGAGATGAAAATAGTAGCCCGGGCAGTCCAGGCGCGGCCCGCCGCCCTCCCAGAAGAATATCCCCAGGTTGGTTTTGTAGGGGGATTTGTCGGGGCTGAAGCGCGTATCGCGGTGGATGCGGAACAGCGAGCCGTTGGTGCGGGGCTCCGCCTTGACCCCCGGCGTCAGGCGCCGCAGCCGTTCGCCCATGGCCAGCACGAAAGCCTTGGCCGGCTCCATGACCGTTGCTTCGTATTCCATCTTGTGAGCGGCGAACCAGTCGCGGTCGTTGTGGGCGGCCAGGTCACGCAGGAAGGTCACGGTTCTCTTGGGAAATCCGGGGAAAGCGTCCGCCATGGGCCCTCCTATTTCGAGACAAAGACAGATCCAAGTATAAAGTAAAAAGGCAAAAGTAAAAAGGCAAAAGTCAGAGAAGAAAGTGTCAGTGCAAATGTCAGCAAAGGCAACCAGCTGAACTATAGTCCGCTTGAACTTCTTGCTGTCACTGTCACTGGCACTGGCACTGGCACTATCCAGTTGACAAATGCCTTGAATGATATTATATTAATAATAATTCTTATTATTAAAATGAAAGCACAAAGACGAAAAAGCGCGCAACGCGAGCGGATATATGAAACGATCCTGTCCAGCAAGGCCCACCCCTCCGCCCAGGACGTTTATGCCAGGCTCAAGTACGAAATGCCCTCTCTCAGCCTGGGCAATGTCTATCGCAACATCGCCATCCTGCTGGAGGAAGGGCGCATCCAGGGCGGCGAGTTCGGCAGCGGCATCGTGCGCTACGACGCCCCAGGATGATATCACGGCGGCCGCACGTGGCTTTACATCTCATCACATCGCCGGCCACACCATCCGCTTCTACGGCGTCTGCGCCGCTTGTGTTGCCGGCACGCCAGCCAATTCAAAAAAAAGGAGATAAAAAATGGAAAACACACAAGTCAGCATGCCCCGGATCGGCGACAAGGCCCCCTCATTCAAGGCCGTCACCACCCAGGGCGAGATCAATTTCCCCGAGCAGTACGCCGGCAAGTGGATCATCCTCTTCAGCCATCCGGCCGACTTCACCCCGGTCTGCACCTCGGAGTTCATGACCTTCGCCTCCCTGGAGGACAAGTTCAGCGAGCTGAACTGCCAGCTGGTCGGCCTCTCGGTGGACGGCCTCTACAGCCACATCGCCTGGCTGCGCACCATCAAGGACAAGATCGAGTACAAGGGGATGAAGAACGTCGAGGTGAAGTTCCCGCTCATCGAGGACATCACCATGAACGTGGCCAAGATGTACGGCATGATGCAGCCGGGCGAGAGCTCGACCAAGGCCGTGCGCGCCGTCTTCGTCATCGATCCCAAGGGCATCATCCGCACCATCATCTATTACCCGCTGAGCATGGGCCGCAACTTCGACGAGCTGCTGCGCGTGCTGCAGGCCCTGCAGACGGCCGACGCCTTCGCCTGCGCCACTCCGGCCGACTGGCGCCCCGGCGACGACGTCATCGTGCCCCCCGCCGGCTCCTGCGGCGTGGCCAAGGACAGGATGGACGGCAAGGAAGCCGGCGTCACC
>JALOLC010000021.1 GCA_025456175.1 Acidobacteriota bacterium
CCTCATCCGATAGAGCTTGCTCACGTCGGCCATAACCACTCCAGGGCGGATGTGATACCTGATCGGGCAAGCCTTGGCCAGGATATTGATCTCATGGCGAATGCAGCCAGTCAGCCTGGCCGCTTCCTCAAGCGTCATTAATTGCATTGAGCACCTCCCGATATTTCCTTTATTGCTTTGAGCGCAAAGTCCTCACATTCGACGTCTTTGACCTCGATGTCTATGGGACAGCCCTGAGCCGCATGCCATAAATGCCGTGCCTCATGTGCGATAGTCAGTATCAGCTCGCGAAGCTTGAGATCCCAGCGAACCAAGATCTTGTCGCGGATGAACAGCGGCAGCAGGCTGCCGACCAACACGGAATTATGCCCGAACTGGATAGTCCGCCGCATAAGAAAACATAGGAGCACGACACGCCGTGCCCCTACGGAAATTTCCAGCTATCTGTTATTATGTTTCAATGCCATTTGATGGGGAAAAGCATCATCGACGCTCGATCCGCCTGAAGGGATTCGATTACACCCGGGGCAATGCATTCTTTGTGACAATTTGCTCCTTTCAGAAGGAGTGCATTTTCGGGAATGTCTCCGATGGGATGATGGTCATGAACAAGCAAGGTAAGTGCATCGAAACAGCCTGGCTGGAGACCGCGGTCAAACGACCAGCAATTGAATTAGACGAATTCATTATTATGCCCAACCATTTCCACGCCATTATTTGGATCGTGGGTAGGGGCACGGCGTGCCGTGCCCCTTACGGGAGCCGTACCTCAGGAACCGAAATTCCTGCACGAACAATGGGCACAGCACGCTGTGCCCCTACAGATCCTAAATGTGAACAATTTGGCCGGCCGGTTTCCGGGTCATTGCCTACCGTCATCCGCTCATTCAAGTCGGCCGCCGGGAAATATGTCAACGAAAGCCGCGGTTCTCCAGGGACTCCGGTATGGCAGCGCAATTATTACGAGCATATAATCCGTGATGAGGACGAATTACAAAGAACCAGGGAATATATTCGCCATAATCCGGAAAACTGGCAATCCGACGAGGAGTATTCCTCAGCGTAGGGGCACGGCGTGCCGTGCCCCAATTGCGTGCCGTGCCCTTACGAATGTGACGGAATCTTCGGCAATGAAGAGGATTTTGGATTAATGGGGAGCCTTTGACAAAGGAAACAGCCCGTAGGGGAGTCGAACCCCTCTTCCAAGAATGAAAATCTTGTGTCCTAACCGATAGACGAACGGGCCCCAAGAGTGAGCCGTGTTGGATTCGAACGGCCCAAGCCAGTCAGGTATAAATCTAACATAATTAGCCTGGGCTGTCAATCGCGGCCGCGGCAGGGGAAAGGCGCCGGGCCCGGCTTTAGAGTTTGAAGTGGATGAAATCGCGGGCGCGGGAGCCGGTCAGGACATCGTGCAGTAGCACTTCGATATGATACTTGCCCTTGGCCTGCTGGGGAAAGGGCAGGGAGAAGCCGATTTCCTTGTCTGTCGGCACGCCGTCCTTTGGGTAACTCAACTGCTTGCTGAAGGTCTGGGTGGCGACCTTGACGAAGTCGCGATAGGCGGTGAGTGCGACCTTGTAGCTGGCGCGGATGGAATCCCCCTCCTCGCTGAAGCGGACCCGCTTCAGCGGGATGGCGATGACGACCCGGTCGTCCTTGAAGCGGGCAGTGAAGACAAGGGCCTTGCCGGACGAGCCGCCGCTGGAGGGCAACAGGGAGAGCTTGGCTTGATCCATGGCGGAAATGAGCTCGGGCGGCCAGATCTGCAGCTCGTAGTCGCCCAAACCAGTTTTGTCAACAAAGATCAAATCCAGCTGGTAATAATCGTATATCCAGCGTTCGTAGCCCTTGACGTTCGAGCTGTTGAGCATGTTGTTCTGCAAGCGGTTGTCCGGCTCGCCGAGCAGGAGCAGGATGCGCCCCCGCGGCGTGTCCCAGCCCCGGCCCGAGGGCCGGTTCTCCCTGAACCAGCGGTTGGCGAAGGCGATGCGTCTCTCGAACTCGATCCTGTTCTCGTTCACCTCCGTTTCCGGGACCGGGTCCCTTTTTCCCCAGAAATCGCCAATGAATTCCCTCTTGGCCTGTTCGTCGGGAAGGTGACGGTAGATCTGGATCTCCTCGGAGGTCATGATAAGCCGCGCCTTTTCAAAGAAAGCTTCTCGATAAGGGTCCCGCTCGATCCTGCGCCCGGCCGCGCTGCAGTCGGCCAATATGGCGAGCAGCGCGATAACGGGAATGGCCGACCCTGCCAGCCGCCCCCTACCTGAAAAAGATGTTGATGCCAACATTGGCTGAGAACCCGCCCATATCGAGGAGATTGAAATCCTCGAAATTGTCTGACAGGCGCCCCTTGAGGTACTGATACTTTCCCTCCAGGGAGAGGGCAACCCGGGACTGGAAACGGTACACCAGGCCGAAGCGGCCATTGAAGCCGACAGTGAAACGCCGGGTCTCGGCGAGGCCTTCGTTGATGGAGTCATCGACGAAGTTGATGAAATCCCCCCATTGCTGATAGGTCCAGGCGTAGATGCCGGCGCCCAACCCGACAAAGGGGTTTACGACATGGCGGTGACCCAGCGGGTAGATCTTGACAGAGGCCACGATGGGGACGATGCGCAGCGAAAGGTTCTGGAAGATCGGGTTGCCGTCCATATCCGTGTAGTCGCGGTATTGGGCATATACGGTTTTGGCATAGCTCCCGAATTCCAGGGAAAAGGAAGAGTAACGCCCCAAAAAGGACTCATACTCTGCCTCGTAATAGGTGTTGACCATGTCGGAGCGGCTGAACGTCAAATTCTCCATGTTGATCTCCCACAAATCGGATTTCATTTGCGGGACGAACAAGCCGAATTTCAGGTTGATGCTCTGGGAAAGCAACGGCGTAGACGCCAAGCCGATCAATGCCAGGATAACTGCGATGCGTTTCATTTTGAACCTCCGCTTTTCTGAATGCATGAGCCGTGCCAAGTCGGAATGGTAGAATCGGGAAGGGAATGTCCCATTTTCAGGACAAAAGACGCTGAATTGCGTCGGCTTTTGGCAATTGCGTGAAACGGCCGATCTCCTTGCCCTCCTTGAACAGGATGAGGGTCGGGACTCCCAGCACAAAATAGCGGCCGGCAATGGCGGCCTCAGCGGCGATGTCGACCTCGTACGCCGCCACCGGAGTCGGCAGACCGGCCAGCAGGCCGGGGAGTCCCTCGGCGATCCGTTTGCACGGGGCGCAGCCTGGGGATGAAAAATCGAGGATGACGAACCGCGAGGACTGCAGTGTTTCGTCCAATCGGGCCAGAGTGGTTTTTTCCATTATTCCTCCGCCAGCAGGGCCGCGATCTTCTCCCCGATCTGCTGCGGGGAGCCGGACCCTGTCTGGAAGCAGATGATCTTTCCGCGGCGGTCGATGAAGGCCATGGTGGGGATCGAAGTCACGGAATAAGCGTCGAAGGATTGTCCCTCGCCGGCAACGGCGACGGGAAAGGTCATGCGGCGGCGGTCGACGTATTTCCGGATCAGCGCCAATTCCTCGGCGGGGCCGATCTTGGGACTGTTTTCGCGGTCATCGCTGTAACGGCCGTGAAGCCGGGTATAGCCGATGACCAGCAGTCCGGCGTCGCGGTGCTTCAGGTACTGCGCCTGCAGAATGGGCATGAGCTGGCGGCAGGAACCGCACCAGGGCGCCCAGAACCCGATGACCACGACCCTGCCCTTGAGCCGTTCCATGGCCGGGGGCTGCGCATTGAGCCAGCTGTCGGCGGCCAATGCCGGCGCGGGCTGACCGAGCAGTGACAGTTGCTTTTTCTCTGCTGTCCAGGCCGAGCGCAGGGCCGGGTCGCTCTCCAGTGTCAGCGCTTGTTCCAGATGGGACTGGGCTGCAGCGGGCCGTTGCCTTTCCTTGGCCAGCATGGCCAGGTTGGCATGGAGGCGCGCCTTCTGGGGTTCGATGCGGGCGGGAAGCACTGGGCAGGCGAGCAGCATTCGGGAAAACGCCTCGCGTTCGGCTGGGTCAGGATGGGAGAAGGCCAGGGCCAGGCACAGGCCGTAAAATTGAGCATCCCCGACAACAAGCGGCTCCAGCCCGCGCAGTAGGCCCGCGGCCTCGGCATGGCGGCCGCGCATCAGCTGCAGGGCCGCCAGCTGCAGCGTGGCCTCGGAGGCGAACTTGCCCCTGCCGGTCGCCAGACGCTGAATGATCCTGCCGGCATCGTCAAGCTGGCCCGCCTCGATCATGACCTTGCTGCGCACCAGGTCCAGGGCTTCACTGCGACCGGCCTGGGCATAACGGCCCAGAAGCTTCGCCATTTCCTGCTTCTTCTCGGCCATGAGCCCGTTGGTTTCCCTGCTGAATGCCTCGCCGGCGCCCGCGCTCTTCAGCTTCTGGTCTAGCTGGTCGTTCAGGAGGTCGTAGCGTTCGACCAGCGCGGCGTAGGCGCCGGCCATCGCCCTGGCCTGCTCGGCGGCCGGCTTGCCGGAGCAGCAGCAAAGGACTGCCGGCAAGGCGACTGCCAGCCAGATCCTGGCACCCATGGGATCCTCCCTGTGTCTCCGCGATTGCGGGACGCCGTGAGTGTAACACAGAGAGGCCCGATTTCCAAACGCGACGCCAAACGCAAAATTGCGAAAAATCATCCGCCCTATTGAAAAAACTTGATTTGTTTTTTATATTGGTTGTCGGTTTGATTCTAATTAAAGAGAGGTGACGAATGAAGGAATACAAGGTGCTCAACGATTACGTGTATTTCCGCGACCTTTTCTCAGATACCATGGGCATCAACTACCGCGTGGCACCGGTCCAGAACCGCAAGCCGCTCGGACACAAGGTGCTCTGCGAGGTCGGCCCCTCCATCGCCGGCAACGCCGACATGTGGAAGCGGGTCAAGATCCTCCTGGAGGGCATCCGCAAGTCGAACATCCCCTTCCTCTATTCGCCCGAAAGGATCAATGTCACCGACAAGGGCAACCAGCTGGTCTTCGAGTACTTCAAGGGCCGGAACTTCGAGCAGATCCTGGTCGACGCCGAGAAGAAGGGCATGCCCATCAATTTCGACCTGGCCATGTCGATCAGCATCGCCATCGCCGACATCATCGAGGTGGGTTCGTCGATCATCGTCAGCGGCGAGAGGTCGTTCCACGGCTTCCTGACCCCCGACAACATCCTGGTCCACTACGATGGCAAGATCTCCCTGAAAAACTACGGCATTTTCCAGTACCTGGACAAGAACGATCTGTTCTACGCGGAGACCGAGAAGCGCTACGGCTCCTGGCTGACGCCGGAGTTCATCCGCAAGGACAAGATCGTCTCCCAGTCCGACATCTACCACCTGGGCTACCTGATCTACCGCATCCTGACCGGGAAGTATTTCTCCTACGCGGCCGGCGAGGACTTCGAAGCCAAGTTCGCCAACCTGACCTTCAAGCAGTACATGCCATCGACCGACAAGAACTTCCTGACCAACGTCATCACGTTCTTCAAGAAGACCCTGAACCCCGACCCGCTGAAACGCTTCCTGAACATCAAGGAGTTCAAGGATTTCATCGCCAATTATTTCCACATCGAAGAGCTCTCCTCGATCACCTTCAACCTGGCCTACTTCATGAACTCGCTTTACGGCGAAGCGGTGGAGGAGGAGGACAGGAGCCTCAAGCAGGAGCTGGCCTATGTCGTCCCCGAGCCCAAGAAGGAGGCGCCGTCGGCGGTCAGCAAGGACGAGCTGGTCAGCGGCATCCTGGAGGGGCTGGACGAGCGCAAGAAGGTGCCGGGCTGGCTCTGGCCGGTGCTGGGGGTCGTCGCTCTCGTCGCCGCCATCGGCATCTATTTCGCCGTCAGCTCGGGCAAGAAAGCCACCGAACTCACCGCCCAGCAGCAGGCCGAGGCGGCTCTGCGCCTCAAGGCCCAGCAGGAGCAATCCGCCCAGATCCAGGCCATGGCCGACAAGATCAAGGAGCTGGAGACGCTGAAGGCCACCGCCGACGAAGCCCAGAAAAGGGCATTGGAACTTGAGAAGCAGCGCCTGGAGGAACAGAAGCGGAAAAAGGAGGAGGAGCAGGCGCGCATGAAGGCCGAGGACGAACAGCGCCGGCTCGAGGAGATGACCGCGCTGCAACGGAAGGAGGAGGAGGCCAGGAAGGCCCAGGAGGAGCTGGAAAGGAAGAAAGCGGAGGAGGAAAAAGCCCGCCTGGCCGAGATCGAAAGAGTGAAAGCCGAGGCCAGCAAAACCAAAACCGGCGACCAGGTCGCCTTGCCCGACGTCTCGGTCAAGCCCGAGCGGGTCTCGGGCAGCGCCCCGGCCATCTCCGCCTCGCTGAGAACCAAGTACAAGGGCAAGGAGTTCACCGTGCCGACGACCATTTTGGTCGACGAGAACGGCAGCGTTGCCAAGATCAAGATACTCACCGGCAACGTGCCCAGCGACGTCAAGGTCCTGATCGAGGATACTGTCGCCATGTGGAAATACTCGCCGGCCATGAAAGACGGCGTCAAGGTCAAGGTCTGGCTGAGCATCCCTTTCAAGTTCAGTTTCTAGGAAACGGAAGCGGCCGAACGGCGTTCGCGCCTGAACGGCGCTCAGCGTTCAGCGCGGAATCGCCAGGGCGCAGAATACGGGGAAGAGCACAAGCCGCTCCCGGCGGGAGGCCGCCTTTTTTTCCAGGCGCAGGATCTTTCTCAGCGTCCCCGCGCCGAATCCGGCCAGCTCCTGCCAGAACCGCCAGTCCCGCTCCCAAGCCCCCAAGCTGTCCTGGGAAGGGAAAGCAAGGGAGCTGGCCAGTTCGACGTCGGCCGTGAAGCCGGCCGCTGCCAGCAACGAGGCGAGACGGCGGCCGATGAACGGGTCGCCTCCTGCCGCGGCGATGTGGCGGGTAAAAATATCCTTGAGGAATCCCAGCGGCTCGGGGAAGTCGATCCTGCCGCCGTAATCGGGCTCGGCCAGGACCAGTAGGGCCGCTCCTTCCGCCAGAAGCTTGCGGATTCTTTTCAGGAAAGGAAGCGGCCGCGGCTGCCACATCAGGACAAAGGAGATGACCGCCAGGTCGAAGCGCGAACCCAGCTCTGCCAGGGAGCGTTCGTCGCCCACGAGGTATTCGTTTTGCGGATAGGTGTCGCGGGCGAAAGCCACCATATCGGAATCGCGGTCGACGGCGAGCACCGGCCGGCCGCTGATCCGCCGCATCTCGTCGGCGATGACGCCGCTGCCGCAGCCGAGATCGAGGATCTTCCCGCGGCGGGCCAGGCCCGACTTCCGGTAGAGGTAATGGCGAGCCGGCGCCAGCCATTGGGCCTGCAGCAGGTAGTGCTCGTGGAAGCGCGCCGGGTTCATCCGCAAAATATATGCGCCGGCAGGATGGAAGTCAAATCGCTTGCCGCCATTCGCTGCAACGATTGTGCGCGGCGGCGATTCATGCTACGATGGACCGTGAGGAGAGGTCAAGGATGATCCGCTTGTTTCGCCATGACGGCTTGGAGATCATGCTCAATATCGACATGATCAAGGATATCCAGTACGGCCAGCCCACGGTGCTCACCCTGTTCAGCGGCGAGAAGCTCCAGGTGAAGAACACGCAGACCGATGTGCTGACCAAAATCCGCGCCTGCCGCAAGGGCAGGGAGGACGAGGAGCGGGAATTCGCTCCCGCCGCGAATAGAAAATCCCCCGGCGTCAACCAGTAGCCATTGCTCTTTCGGCAATCCGGCAAAACGGGATGGAGCGCTATCGCGAAATGTTACTTGGCGCTGGAGGGTAATTCCAGGCCGTAGTTTTTGCGCTTGTCCTCGGTTTTCAACAGATAGGCGAAGATGAGGCCGAGGATGCCGAAGCCCATGAACGTCAGCATGGGCAGCGTGTAGTTGTAGGCGATCAGGGGCGAACCATCGGCGGCCACGCTTCGCGAAACGATGCAGTAACGGTCGAGAATCCAGCCGATCAGCAGCGGCACTCCCATCAGGCCCCAGTTCTGGATGTAGAAGATCAGCGCATAGGCTGTGCCGAGCTGTTTTTCGGGGATCAATTTGGGCACGGAGGGCCACATGGCGGAAGGGACCAGGGAAAAGGCCACGCCGAGAACGAGCATCAGCAGGAAAGCGACCAGCCAATGGCTGAGCAGGGGGACGGCGAAAAGGAGATGGACGCCGATCAGCATGGCCGAGCCCAGGTACATGATGGACGCCGCCTTGCCCTTGCGATCGATCATGCGCCCGAAGAACGGAGTCATGAAGATGTTGCCGAAGGGGAGCAGCCCGGGAATGATCCCGGCCAGGGCCAGCTTGACGTGGTATTTCTGGACCATCAGGTCGGTGGCATATTTCAGGAAAGGGAAGACCGCGGAGTAGAAAAGCAGGCAGAGCATCGAGATATACCAGAAGCCCTTGTTTTTCAGTATCAGTTTGATGTCGGATAGACGGAACGGCTCCTCGCTGTCGGCTGCGGCACTGGCTTCGGAGGCATCGAGCTTGCGGTCCATGATGCCGTAGACCAGGTAGCTGATGAAGCCGATGATGAGCATGACCACGGCCAGCAATACCGGAGCCCCCACCGACTTGAAGTGAGCGGCGACGGGGGCGCTGATCATCAGCGCCAGCGCCGTGCCCATGCGCGCCAAGGCCAGTTGCAATCCCATGGCCAGGGCCATTTCCTTGCCCTTGAACCATTTCACGATGAGCTTGGTGGTGGTGATCCCCGCCACTTCAACCCCGACCCCGAATATGGCGAAGCCGATGCCCGCCAGGTAGACCTGCAGCGGCATGCCGCCAATCAGTGGCACGCCTTGCAGCAGCGGTTTGGGGTCGAAGGTATGGGTGACGGCGAAGTACTTCAGCACGGCGCCGGCGACCATCAGCAGGGTGGACATCACCCCGGTGAAGCGCACGCCCATCTTGTCTAAAATGATGCCGCCCAGCAGGAGCATGAACAGGAAGACGTTGAACCAGCCGTAGGCGCTGGTGAAGAAGCCGTATTGGGTGCTGCTCCAGCCCAGCTGCTGCTCCAGCATGGGCTTCAGGGGGGCCATGACATCGGCCATGAAATACCCGCACAGCATGGCCAGGCCGGCGACAAACATGGCCGCCCAGCGGGCCTTGGGAGATTCGCGCAAAGAAGTTCTCAGAGCTTGAGTCATGGGTTCCTCGCTCGGTTGATTCGTTTCGCTCGGGCGTTCATCGGTTCAAAAAGTAAATGCTGATATTCAACGCCGAGGCATAGGTCACCCAGGCGAGATAGGGGAGAAGCCGCAGCGCCGCCGGCGGCAATGCAAAACAAAAGCTGGGTGCGGTTCACTTCTTGGGCTCGGTCTTCGGTTCTGACGCCGGCTTTTCGATGCCCAGCAGCTCGACCTCGAATATCAGGGTGGCGTTGGGGCCGATGAGCTGGCCGGCGCCGTTTTCGCCGTAGGCCAGGCGGCTGGGCAGGACGATCTGGTACTTGGCGCCCACGTTCATTAGCTGCAGGGCCTCGGTCCAGCCTTTGATCACGCCATTGAGCGGAAAGACGGCCGGCTCGTTGCGCTTGTAGGAACTGTCGAATTCAGTGCCGTTGAGCAAGGTGCCGCGGTAGTGCACCTTGACCGTGTCGCTCTCCTTGGGCTGCAATCCCTTGCCTTCGGTGATCACCTTGTACTGCAGGCCGCTGGCGGTGACCTTGACGCCGGGCTTCAGGGCATTCTCCTTGAGGTAGGCCTCTTCCTTTGCCAGGTTGTCCTTGCCGGCGATCTGCCGCTTTTCCATGTCGGCTCTCATCATTTCCTGCTGGAACTGGTTCATGACCTTCTGGATCTCCTCAGCGCTGAGCAGGGGGGCGCCGTCCTTCTGGGCGTCGCGCAGGCCCTGGGAAAGGATATCGATGTCGATGTCCATGGAACGCTCTTTGAAATTCTTGCCGATGTCCAGGCCGATGGCATAGCTGACCTTTTTCTTCTGGCTGTCCAGATCTTCCTTTTTCAGGGCCTTGGCGGCTGCGCCAGCCTTTTGGCAGGACCCCAGCCCGAACAGCAGCAAGACGATCGTGAAAACGAGATATTTTTTCATTGGCGGCTCCTATTTTTTAAGAAACAATATACCAGAAGCCCGGGCGAAAAACAACTCATTGTCACGGGAACTCATCGGTCAATACTTCAACTTCTGGATCAGGAACTCGAGGTACCTCGATTTCATCTGCCGGCTGGCCAGGGCCTGCTTCAGCGGGGGCAGCTTGAGGATGACCCCGAGGATGGCGGCCATGGCCCGGTGGTTCCAGTGAGCCTGAACGTCGAAAATCAGGTTCTGCAGCTTGCCCCTTTCGATGGCCATCAGCACCGCCCGGTGGGTGGAATTCAGGGGGGTGATCACCCGCTGCGGCCGGGAAGCGAGGGTGATGCATTTCCGGGAACAGACGGCGGCGCAGACGGCGCAGCCCAGGCACAGGTCGCGGTTGAGGCGGGCGACCTTGCGTTTCGTCTGCCGGGGATCGTTGGCCGTGACCAGCCCCAGCGCCTCGACAGGGCATTTCTCCACGCATTGGCCGCAGCCCGTGCAGCCGGCCTCGTCGATGACCGGGATGAAGTTGCTGGTATGCACCGGGTGCATGAAGCCGAAACGGCGGGCGGCGATCATCGCTTCGCAGCAGCAGCCGCAGCAGTTGCAGATGAAGTGCACGTCGCGGCGGATGTTTTCGCCGAATTGCACCAGATTCTGGTTGCGGGCCTGTTGCAGCAAGTCCAGCCCCTCGCTGGCGTCGATGCGGCGGGCGATGCCGTGGCGAATGAGGGAGGCGGCGGTGCCGTTGAAGGTCAGGCAGATGTCCTTGGCGGCCGCGCAGTCCCGGCCCACGTGCTCCATCTTGTGCCGGCAGTAGCAGATGCCCACCCCGATATGGCTGGCGCCGCGGACAACCTGCGAAGCCCGCTCGTAATCGAGGACGTGCAGCGAGTTTTCCGCGTTGAGGGCGGTCTCGTGAACAAAGACGCGGCCCAGCTGCGTCTCGCCATGGCAGAATAGCCCCTTGATGAAGTCCTCCTCGACGTTGAGGTACTGGTAGAAAAGCTCGGCCAGCAGCTTCTGGTCGATATCGCCGCGCAGGCGCATCAGGGAGAACTCGAAAAAACCGGCCATGGGCGGCGGCAGGCAATAGACCGTCGGGCCGCTGGCGGGGACGGAGTCCACGAGAATCCCGCGCCCGGCCAGCTGGTCCAGAATCCTGCCGGCCTCAGCCTCGGTTTTTTTCCAGAGCCGCGCCGCTTTTTTCGCCGTGAAAGGCTTGATGGGCAGGCTGGCGACCAGCGCGGCTTCGGCCTCGGAAAAGAGCAGCTGCAGGATGCGGTACAGCGTTGCGGAGGGCGGCGCCCCCTGCGGGTAGAGGTTGAGGCGGTCGGTCAACTGCTTGTAGGCGGATCGAACGGTCAGGTGGGCCATGGCGCTCCTTGCCCTTCACTTGTACCATGCCGCAGGGCAAATGGCAATTGCCGAAATGAGCGCAGGCCTTCGGCGCGGCGTTCTGGTTTGACAGCAGAAAAATTGTGTGCTACCATTGACCATCTCTAATTTGCGAGGAACAAGCACCATGTTAAAAGGCAAAGTCAAATGGTTCGATGCCAAGAAGGGTTACGGCTTCATCCACGGAGAAGACGGTAAGGACATCTTTGTCCACCACACCGCCATCGTTTCCCAGGAAGGATTCAAGACCCTTGAAGAAGGCCAGGATGTCACTTTCGAAGTCATCCAGGAAGACAAGGGCCCCAAAGCCGCCAACGTCAAAGTAGCGGAATAGCCAGAACCTCACTCAGCCGGTATTTTTCATCCCAGGGCCAAACGGCACGATGACCGGCCCTATTGGTTCGTACTTTTTCCCCTTTCCAGCCTGAGCGCCCCGAACAGCGTCCGCAATTTTTTCTGCACGCGGGCCGCGTTCGCCGGACCGAAGCGCAGCAGGTGCTTCTGGACCGGGTTGAGCGCCTCCAGGGCGATATCGGCGAAGGCATAGCTCAACACTTTCTTTTCGAGCTGGACGGTCTTTTCCACCAGCGGCGCCCGGGTCAATTGTTCGATGGCCTGGCGGATGCGCTGGGCAAAGGTGATCCCCGGGTAGCCCAGTTCCGCGAAGGCCTTTTCCAGGGTGGGGCGGAGCGTCCAGTACCAGGTGACCCAGGTGGAGTCGGGGACGGCCGTGAAGGCATCGACCAGGGCGTCATAGCGCCTGAAGCTGAGCGGCGCCATGAATGACTTTCCATCCCTTTGCAAAACCGAGAATTTGCCTGCCGGCGCCAGGAACGGCAGCTGCGCGGCCGGACTCTCGCCGCGGGCGATGAGGTCGACCGCGATCACCACCGTGCGCACGATGTCCTCATGTTGCAGCCACTCCTTCATGGCGGCCGGAATCCCCCTGCCGGCGATCAGGGCGCGGACGGCCCCGTCGCTCTGGTCAAGGTCGAGATCGAGGGGGACGATGTTCGGGTCAGGCGCCTCCGAGGCGTCTGCGCTGTCCTGAGCCGGAGGCCGCGCCAGCGCGGTGGTGTCGGGCACGGGCGGTGATTTTTTTTCAGCGGCCGGGTCCAGGAACAGAAAATAGCCGAGGGCGAGAATGGCGATGGCGGCGACGGCCAGGCCGATCCAGACGATCCGTTGGTAATTGGGCATGCGGCACCTCTTGGGTGAGATTATATCCCGATTTTAGTCCAGCGGGCAGCGGCTGTCAAAAGTTCCAGCGGCGCCAGCGCCGCGAACGCCAGTTCAACATTGGCGCTGTCGCTGGCCACGCTCCGCGCGGCCAGGATGACCAGGGGATGGCGACGCCGGAGAATGCACACATCCCCGTCGGCGCCGGGACGCAGAAGGGCGGGGACCAGGCCGCGGCCGGCAGCCATGGTGACCGTTGGGCGTTGGCGCTGGGCCCCGCCGGGCAGCGTCCGCCAATGCGCTTCGAGGGCGCGGCACAAACGTGTCTCGTCGCCGTTCTGGACCGATGCGGGCAGGGCCCTGAGGGGGCGGCGCGGAAGCCGGGCGGCCAGGTCGGTGGCGTGCCGTGAGATTCGCGAGAACAGCAAGGAGAGCAGCCCCTGACGCCCCATGCTGGCCGGGGGCTCGGCCAGCGGCAGGCGCAGGTGGTTCAACAGGAAATCCCGCTGCAGCGGCGAGAGCCGCAGCGCCTCCTGATGGCGGCTCAGCCAACGGCCAGGATCGCCGTTGGCGGGAAGCACCAAGAGGTGGCCCTTCTCCGCCTTGCGGCGGACCTCATCCAGGTTCAGTTGTTGTTTGCTGCGCCAGAGGCGGAAAGGGGAGAAGGACGAAAGCAGGCGCAGGTCGCTAGCCGCCTTGGCCCGGTTGAAGATCAACTCCTCGATGCGCTCCTGGTATGGAGCGGGGAAGGCGGTGTAGTGCCTGGCGAGCCAGAGGTAGAGTCCATGGGCCGCCTCGGCCAGAAGGCGGAATTCAGCCTCCGACGGCGGTGAGGTGGACTCGAGGGCCGCCTCGAAAACAATTCCATGGACCGGGGCGCTGGCGTAGGCCTGCCAGGGGATCTGCCGGTCGAGCAGCCAGATGCGGCAGACGTCTCCACGGGCAGGGACAGCGACCCGCGCCGGCTCCCGGCCGGGAGCGATGTCGACGCGCTGATGCACGAGGTTCCGGCGCAGTAGCGGTCCCTTGGCGATCATTTGGCCGTTGAGCGTGATGGCGGCCGGCACGGCAACGCAGAGCTCGCGCAGCAGATTCTTTTCGGATGACGCGGGGCCGTCGCGGCGGAGGATCGTGACGCGCGTTCCGCTCCTGGCGGGCCCGTCTTCAAGCTGCCGCGCCCGGCCGTTGAGGATCTCCAGGACTGCGCTCCTGTCGCCGCGCGCGCTTTCGATGCGGATGGAGACGGCATCCGGGAAAAAAACGGCCAGCAGCCCGATGCCGGTGGCCGAAGCTCTTTGCAGCGCGTCGATGGCCTGCTCACGGGTCCCGGAGTCCAGTGCCGGGTCGAAGGCCCTGGAGAGTTCGTGCCAATGCTTGGCAGATATCCCCTCCCCGTCGTCGGAGAAAGAGAGCCGCCGGCGCCGGATCACGACGGCGATGGACGCGGCGCCACGGCCCAGGGCCGCGCGCACCATCTCCACCGGGAGCAGGGCCGGGCTGGGGAACATGCAGGCTGCCAGCTTTTTCAGGTGGGCATCGGCGTCGACGGAAAAAAGGTCGGTCGCGGCGCTCCCGTTCATGGCCATGGCCGGTTTCGGTTCAGTCATGAGAGCTCCGCAGCAGGCGGCGGGCGATTCGTCTCACGTACGCTTTGGAAAACGGTGGATCGGGCAGCGGGCCGTTGTCCATGCCCTGCAGAAAGCGCAGAACGGCCAAGGCGCGGTTGTGCGGGTAGAGGCTCGAGCCCTGGGTCAACTGCCGGTCCAGGGGATGGACGGCGATGAAGCGTCTCGGGAAATAGAAGGGCGGAGCGGACAAAGAGGCGGGCAGAGAAACAGGGAGGATCTCGGCCCCGCTCAGGCCCGGGGCCAGCAGGAAAAGCGGGGCTTTCCTCCAGCCGCGACCGAGGGCATTGAGCTCCGCCAGGAGGCCGTTGGGGGGAGGAAGCTGCGGGCGCAGGCGGCACAGGCGGTCAGCGTCGACCGCGTTGGCCAGCAGCGCGAGCAGAGGGGCGTGCAGTGGCGATCCCAGGTCAAGCACGGTGATGCCGGCCCGCGCCAGGGACGCAGCCAGGGGATTGCGGTTGACGGTCACAAAAAGCTCCTTTTTGCGCTGCAGCCGCTGGGCCCGCTCGAGCGAAATGGCTCCGCCCCCCAGCACAGGCAGGATCGGATGGCGCCAGATGGGGCTGTCCTCACCCCAGGCCGAAGGTTGGAGCAGCGCCTGCTGGGCGATTTTCAAGAGCGGATCGGCTATATCCCCGGAAAAAAACCATGAAGACGCTTTTCTGTCGCGGCTGCTTTTGCGGAGAAAGACTAGCAATCCCACTGCGGCCAGTGACAGAAAGACGAGGCCAAAGGTCCAGAGATTCGCCATCGTGCGCTGCGAATCCGGCCGCCCGGCCAGCGGCGAAGCCTCGTCTTGGGCAGCCGGGATCGTGGCGGGCGCGGAGTCGATAGCCGTGGCGTCGCGGATCGCCCAGCCTTGGTCGAAATATTCACACCAGGCATGGAGCACGCCGCGCACGCCTCCCCGGTCGCCGATCATGCCGACGACCAGGCGGGCGGGGACGTTCATTTTTCTCAGCAGCAGAACCATGAAGCCGTTGAGAACGTCGCAATCGCCGCGTCCCACGCCCAACACGCGGAAAGCCCATGGCTCGCTTGGACCGCGGGAGCGGTAGAGCTCGGCGACTGCCGGCGACGCATCGTAGCGGAGTCTGGTTCCGACCCAGGACAAGGAGCGCTCCAGGCGCTCACGCACCGGCAGCGAGCGGGCCGCTGCGGCTGCCGCTTCCAGGTCCGCCGGCAGGATCGTTCCCGGGGGCAGGCGGGTGAAGCGCGAGAAGTCGCCGGCGCTGAGCTCGCTTTCCCTGGGCCCGGGGCAGGAGCGGTACTCGAGATTTCCGGCGCTCGGAAGCTCGGCGGCCGCTTCACCCGTTTCGGTGGCGAAACTCGCGGCCAACGGGCGGCCGTTGAGCCGCAGTGACCCGGAAACGAGAGCGTGGCCTGGCGCCAGCGGCAGGAACGTCTCGCCGGCTTCCGACTGCAGCCGCATGTTCATGGCCGCTGTTTCGGGGCAAGCCATGGTGGACGCCAGCAATCGCCGGGCGCCACCGGGGCGGCGCACGAATCCCGATTCTTCGTCGTAGTCGCTGGCCGTGAACAATTTGAACAGGACGGGCGCTTCGGGTCGGTAGGAGAAGGGCGGCAATGCCGCGGCGGGTGCAGCGGCGACCCGGGCGCCGCGATAGGACAAGGGAGCAGCCCGCAAGCTGAACCAGTCGGGAGCTCTTTCAGAACGGCCGGAGAAGCACAGGCGCAGGGCCGTGAATTCCAGGATGAGCAAGATCAGCAGGGCCAGCGGCAGCCAATGCCGGCCCGGACGGCGCCAGTGTGCTCCCGCGGCCCGCAGCCGCCCCCACCAGCGCCGCGGCCAGGGGCAGGGGAAAGCCGTTGCCAGGGAAACCGCCAGAAGGCGTTGCCGGGCTTTTTCCGCCTTGCGCCGCACCCGCTCGAGCTCCCTGTTCTCCACTGTCAGATGGCGCGAAAAAGTCACGTCGAGTTGGTTGCCGTTGAGCAGGAAAACCGGGGCCAGCCCCGAAGCGACCTCGGCCCGCAGGTCGGCATTTACCTGCAGGTGGGACATCTGGCTCAGCAGCGTCCCCTCCCAGACAGGCAGTCCCCGGGCATACAGGCGAACCAGGGGCTTTTCACCCAGCCCGACTGCTCCCTCCAGCGAGCCGCTGCGGAACGACAGACTGAGCGGGCCCGGCAGTGCCATGGGCTCGACCAGGTTTTCACCGGCAAACCAGAGGGGGAGCATGCTTGCTTTGCGGTCGTTGCGCCGCAGGTAGCGGCAGTAGGTGCGCAGCCCGTTTTTCAATTCTGCGGCAAAGCCGGGGGCGGAGGCCGTGGAGGCCCCGGAGGCCGGGCGAATGAGGGTAATGGCGGTCCCGCGCCGGTTCAGCCCGCACGGCAGCGGGCGGGCCTGCAGGTCGGCGTCAAAGGCCAGGGCCCATGAGTCACGCCCCCGGCGGGACTGGATATGGATGGCCGTGGGCTGGAAGCGCAGGACCGTCCAGAAACCGATGCCGTAGCGGCCGGCGGCGGCCTGGTCATGCCCCTTGTCCGAGGCGAACAAACGGAAAAGGAAGCGCCGGGCATGCTCGAGGGTGAGGCCTTTGCCGTCGTCGACGAACGACAGCGTCTCCATTCCGGCCGTCGCTTCAGCGCTGACCCAGATATTGCGCGCGCCGGCGTCGCGGCTGTTCTGGGCCAGTTCCCTCAGGAAAAACCAGGGATCATCGCCATAGGACCGGGTGACGGCCTCGGCCAAGCCGCGGAATTCAGCGCCCTGCATCCCGCGCCGGAGGATTACTTCAGCTTGCGGATGCGCACGTCGATGCCCGGGGCATCCTGGAGCAGTGCGACCAGCCGTTGCGGATCGGTATTCGAGAAATGATACGGGTAAAGGACTCGCGGCTTGACCATTTTTGCAGCCAGGGCTGTCATCTCGGGCGTCATGGTGTATGGGAGGTTCATGGGCAAAAAGGCTATGGCGATGTCTTTCAGCGCCGCCATCTCGGGAATATTCTCGGTGTCACCGGCCATGTAGACGCGGCAGCCCGGGAAGCCGAGAACATAGCCGTTGCCCTCGCCGCGCGGATGGAACGGCTGGCCGTTGGCGCGTTGCTGGACGATATTGTAGGCCGGCACGGCCTGGATGTCGACGCCATGGAACTGGGCCTGCTCGCCGTTCTTCAGCGTCGTGGCTCCGGCCGGCAGGGGTTGGCAGAGGACCGTGGCGATGACGCGGGTGTGAGGCTGGCGCAGGGCCTCGATGGCCTTGGGATCAAAATGGTCCCCATGCTGGTGGGTAATCAGGACCAGGTCGGCCTTGGGCAGCAGGGAGAAATCGGCGAGCCGGCCGTCGGGGTCGACGTAGATGGCGAGGCCGCCGAACTGGAAGAGCAGCGAGGCGTGGCCGATGAAGGTGATGCGCAGGTCCTGGCCTGCAATCTTGAAGACGTCGGACTCGAAGCCTTCCTGGGCGGTCATGGTCATGCCCGCGGCCAGGATGATGGCAAAAATGGCGACGAGTTTTTTTTGCATGATGTCCTCCTCCCTGCGGCCGGCATGGAGCCCCTATTTGTACTTCTGCCTGAACTGGTTGAGCTTGTCGCGGTGCTTCTGGTTCTCGGCGGCGAATTTCTGGTACAGCAGGCTCGCCTCGCGGTTGTCGTCCTTGATCATCTCATAGAACTTTTTCTTGGTCATCGAATCCTCGACGCCAACGGCGTAGACCGTTGCCGCCTGCAGGCTGATCGGCTTGTCGAGCGCCTCGCGGATCTGCGCCTTGATGAAGTTCATCGCCGTGCGCACGGCCTCGATGTTGAAGCGGTCGCGGTTGTAGTCGATCTTGTTGGCCTTGATCTGCTCAATGGTCGAGCGGATCCACTCCACGTTCTTCCTCTCGTCGTCGGCCATGTCGATCCAGAAGTCCCGGTGCTCGGGAAACTTCTCACTGTAGACCCAGTACAGTTCCATGACGGCCGCCATGTAATCGGCGATGAGCTCGATCTTGCTGACCTGAAACGAAGACAAATCCATGGCCCACCTCCCCGTCTGGCGGTCGCCGGCAGTTTTTTAGCATAGCGGAGTGGTTATGTCAACCGGGCATGGTGCGTTGGACACGGTTTTGACATTCGGGACGGGATTTGCTATACCAAGGGCCACATGGCAAGATCATCCTCATCCGCCAAGTGGAAGATGGCGGCGGGCATCGCGCTCAGCCTGTTCTTCATCTACCTGGCTTTCCGCCGCGCCGACATGGCCGAGATGCTGCGTGCCCTGGGTCGCGCCAACTACGGCTATCTTCTGCCGTTGCTGGCGGTCATCGCCCTCGGCCTGTACCTGCGCAGCCTGCGCTGGCGCTACCTGCTGGCCCCGGTACGCGAACTGGGGACGGGCGTGCTCTTCGCTTCGCTGAGCATCGGCTACATGGCCAACGTCTTCATGCCGGCCCACCTCGGGGAATTTGTCCGCGCCTGGCATGTCGGCAAGCGCACCGGGATCGCCTCCGGCTCGGTGTTCGCCACCATCGTTGTCGAGCGGCTGATCGACGTAGCCTCCCTGCTGCTGCTGCTGGGGCTGGCTCTGTTGGTCTTTCCCTTCCCCGGCTGGGTGCGGCAGAGCGGGGTGGTCATGATGGCCCTGGTCGCCGCACTCGGGCTCGTACTCTGGCTGATGAAGCGCCAGCGGCAAATGGCGCTGGCCATTGCCGGGCGCCTGCTGAGCGGTTTGCCGGCCGCCGTCGCCAGCCGTGCTTGCCAATGGCTCGAGCACTTTCTCTGCGGCGTCGTCCCGCTCAAGCGCAGGGGCCATTACTTCGCCGTCGCCGCCCTGTCCCTGCTTATTTGGGCCACCTATGCCCTGACCTTCCAGCTGCTTTTTCAGGCCTTCGGATTCGTCGCCCGCTACCGCCTTCCCTGGACGGCCGCCCTGGTGGCCATGGTCATCACCACCATCAGCGTGGTCGTCCCTTCCTCCCCGGGCTATGTCGGCACCTTCCATTTTCTCTGCCAGCTCTCCCTGGGCCTGTTCGGGGTCGCGAAGGGGCCAGCCCTGTCGTATGCCTTCGTGCTGCACGCCGTCTCCGTCTATCCGCTATTTTTCCTGGGCCTGTTTTTCCTGGCGCGCGAGAAGCTGAGCCTGCGGTCGTTGCGCGCAGAGGACATTCATGCTCTTGACCGTTGACGTCGGCAACTCCACGTCCGCCGCCGCCCTCTTCCGGGGCAGCAGGATCGTCCACCGCGGCCGCGTGCCCACTCCCGCGGCCTGGACAGCGCGGCATCTTGCCGCGCTGCTTCCCGCTGCCCAGGCCGGGCTGGTGCGCGCGGCCATCGTCTCCTCGGTCGTGCCCCGCCTCGATCGCGACCTGGCCATCGCCATTCGCGGCGCCTGCTCGCTGCGCCCGGTGTTCCTCAACCACCGCACCCCGACCGGCATCGCCCTGCGCATCGACCGCCCGGCGCAGCTCGGCGCCGACCGCATCGCCGACTGCGCCGGGGCCCTGGCCCTCTTCCCGCCGCCGCTGATCGTCATCGACTCGGGCACAGCCACCACCTTCGACCTGGTCGACGCTCGCGGCGCCTATTGCGGCGGCTGCATCCTCCCCGGCGTGGCCATCGCCATCCGCAGCCTGGCAGCGAACACGGCCAAGCTGAAGGACATCGCCTTCGCCGTCCCGCGTTCGCCGCTGGGCCGCAACACCGCCGACAGCATCCGCGCCGGCGTCCATTTCGGCATGGTCGGCGCCCTGCAGCACCTGATCGCCCTCTACCGCAGAGAGCTGGGCCGGCAGGCGAAAGTCGTGGCCACCGGCGGCCTGATCGGTCAATTCCGGGGCCGGGTGATCGGCATCGACGCCTTTGAGCCCGAACTGATCTTCCTCGGCCTGCGCCGCATCCACGAGCGGCTGGCCGCGGACGCATGACCATGGGCGCCGCCGGCGCCGACTACGATTACATCATCCGCCTCATCCAGTATCTGGACCGGCGCCACGGCATCCGCTTTTTCATCACCAGCCGCGATTTCGATGTCCTGTACCGTTGGTGGGAGAAGCGCATCCCGGAAGGGCTGGTCCGCGAGTGCCTCGACCGGGTGGTGGAGCGCGGCCGGCGAAGCTCGCGCCCGTTGTCGCGCTTTGCCCAGTTCAGCAACGAGGTGCGCCGGGGCTATGACTCGTTCCTCGCCCTGAGGGTCGGAAGCGCGCGCGCCGAGCCCGTGGACGAACACGCGGCGACCCAGGCCTTCCTGGACGCCCTGCCGCCGGAGCTGGAGTGCCTGCGCGGCGATTTCGCCGCTCTGTTCCAGAATCTGCGGCAGGGAAAGGCGGGAGCCGCCGAAACGCTCGAAGAGAAGCTGCTGGAGCTCTTCGCCGCAGACGACGAGCTGAACGCCAAGACCGCCTGGTTCCTGGGCAACCTCGCCCCGCCGCTGCGCCGGCCCGAGAT
>JALOLC010000108.1 GCA_025456175.1 Acidobacteriota bacterium
CCCAGGCGCTTCATGTTGAAGGTCGGGCGCACGATCAACTCCAGGAATCCGGCTTCATGGGCCCGGCCCGCGATCCGCAGCGGCCGCCACGTGTTCGTTGTGAAAACCACTTTCTCCAGGCGCCTTCCCTTCCAGAAAACCTCCACGGTTTGCATCCTTCCCGGCAGGCGCGCGAGCGGGGCGCCGCAGCCCAGCCCGTATTCGGCGCTGCGCCCGCTCCCATCCAGGGCGATGCGCGCGCCGGCCCGGGCCCCGGTCCAGCGGAAGGAGATGCCGCCGGCCTGCTCCGGGTAGGAGAAGCCGTAGTCGTAGGGGGTCGAGGTCGCCCGGGCCCAGGTCGCGGGATGGAGGGCCGGCAAGGCGAACACGCTGGCGACGGCGAAGAGGGCCAGGACCGCGGCCGCGGCCCAAGCCGGCCACTTGCCCGCCGATTCGCGCAGCGACCACTCGCCGCCGGCGGCGACGATCCAGAAGAGCAGCAGCGCCTCCGGAAACCAGAAAAAATTGTTGAACAGCAGGGCCACGGCCATCGCCCCCAGGACAAAGCGCGCGCTGCCCGGCCTCAGACCCAATAGCAGCAGAACGAGTGAGGCGAGGAAGGCCAGTCCGCCTGGCAAACCGGTCTCGGAGAAAAAGAGCAGGTACTGGTTCAGCGGCAGGTCGAAATAGGCGTCCTCGCCGAAGCGCAGGTACTTCAGGTAGAAGAGGAAATTACCGGCGCCGACGCCGCAGAGCGGGAAGCGGCCGATCATGCGCCCGCCGTCGCGGAGCATGTCCAGGCGGCCGCCGCTCACCTCGTTGATCGCCTGCAGGCGGTCGCCGACGGCGGGCAGGCGCACGGTCTGCAGCGCCGTCTGCCGCAGCCGCTTGCTCAGCGTGCCGCCGGCGAAAAAGAGGGCCAGGGCCAGCAGCAGCATGGCCGGCACCTTGGCCCTCAGCCCCGCCCGCCTGGAAAAGAGCAGGCGGAGCAGGGCGAAGAAAACGAACAGGAACGCCGTGCGGCAGCCGGAGACGAACACGGCCAGCAGGGCGACGCCCAGAAACAGCAGGCCGCTGGGAAAGCCGGCGCCGGGCCCGGGACGGAGCGGCGATGGGGCTTGGGCCTGGTCCGCGGCCCCCTTGGGCGGGGGCAGGCGCTCGATCAGCTTCAGGGACTGCCAGAGGAACAGGGCGCCGGCGAAAAAGCCGAAGGCGTTGAAGTCGGAAAAGCCGCCGTTCACCTGCTCCATTTCAACCCCCCACCAGCTCTGCGCCAGGAAGCCGGGGCTCAGCCACTTCTGCGCCAGGGCGACGAGGAAGGAAACCACGAAGCCCGCCCGCAGCGCCTGGAACACCTCGGCCTTCTTCAGCCCGCTGTTGCGCAGCAGGAAAGCCAGGTAGGGGGCCAGGGAGAACAGCGCCAGGGTGATGACCGGGAAAATGAAGGCGAAGGAGACCCGCTCGCCGCTGGGGGCAACCGGGGTGTCGCGCAGGAAAGCCAGCCTGGAGAGGGTCAGGTTGGACCAGCGCAGAAACATGAAGCAGGCGGAAATCCCCAGCAGGGAGAGGAACAGCTTGTAGGGCCCCTGGCCGGGAAACGCCATGACCAGCCGCTCCGTTCCGCGCCAGTGAGCCAGGAGGATGCCGGCCAGGTAGAAGAGCTGGATCCCCATGTAGTTGAACGGATAGCCGTTGAAGAACAGGGCGGGCAAGGCGTTGATGAAGGGAAGCAGGAACAGGAACAGCCGGAGCGCCTGCCTTTGGTTCCACGAGGCGGAGGCGAAGCCCAGCGCCAGAAAGAACACGGGGAGGACCACGAAGCGCAGATGGACGACCACCGCCAGGAACAGCAGGGCCAGCGAAACGACGGCGAATGAGTCGAAGCTGCCGACGCGCTTCAGCACCGTTCCGACCTGCGCTTTCCAGGCCCCGCTTCCCATTGGCGGACCGCTGCTCCCGGTTTGAATGATCTTATTGGGCTGCATGTTCCCCGGGCTCCGGCTAGCTCCGGCCCGCGGCATCGGCCACGATGGCGAACAGGGGCCGCAGCGCCTTCCTTCGCTCCGCCTGCCGGCCGGGAGAGAAGATGGCCCCTCCCCAGAGCCGCAGCCGCAGGGCGAGGCGCAGCGCCCGGCGCAGCCGCCTCTCCTGCCGCGGAGTCCGGTACTTGCGGTAAAGGATGATCATACTCCTGATGAAGTGGCCGAGGCCGGCGTCGGCGTTGATGCTGCCGCCGCCGTGATGGGTGATGGTAACTCCCGGGTAATAAACCACCTGGTAGCCCGCCGCCCGCGCCCGGATGCAGAAGTCGATCTCCTCGACATAGAGGAAGAACGCTTCGTCGAAGCCGCCGCATTTCTCGAAAACCTCGCGGCGGACAAGAAAAAAAGAGCCCTGGACATAATCCGGACTGCTCAGCGTGGAATGGTCGGTGAAGCGCGACAGCTTGAACAGCCGGTTCAAGCGGGCGACGTAGGCGAAGACGCGCAGCGGGCCGGGAAAGGTGAAGGCCGTGGCCTGCAGCGAGCCGTCGAGGTTCAGGGTGCGGGGGCCCATGACCCCGATCCCGGGGTGCCGCTCCATGAAGGCGACGGCACCGGCCAGCGTGCCGGCGTGAACCCGCGTATCGGAATTGAGGAAAAGCAGCAGCGGGGCGGAAGCGAGGCGGACCCCCTGGTTGTTGGCGGCGGCGAAGCCGCGGTTGGCCTGGTTCCAGATCCGCTGCAGCCCGGGGTGTTCATCGCCGACGGACCGCAGGCTATTGTCATCGGAGCCGTTGTCGACGACGATGGTTTCATAGGGAAAGGGAGGCGGAAATTCACGCAGGGAGGCGAGGCATTCGCGCAGCAGGCCGCCGGAGTTCCAGTTGGCGATGATGATGCTCAGGACGCTCATGAGCCGGACCCCCGGGCCGCCTGCGCCCAGAACTCGCCGAGCTGCCGCAGCACCACGTCACGCGAATAACGGCTCACGACCAGCTCCCTGCCTCCTCTGCCGATTTGCTCCCTGAATTGTACATCAGTCAGCAGCCGCTGTATACGGTCGCAAAAATCTTCCGCCGCATCGGCGATGCAGATATCCTTGCCGTCGGTGGCCTGGATCCCCATGCAGCCGATGGCGGTGGAAACCACCGGGACGCCCATGGCCATGGCCGTCAGGATCTTGAGGCGCGTGCCGCTCCCCATGCGCAGGGGAGCCACGACCACGGAGGCGTCGGCCAGAAAGGGGCGGATGTCATCCACGTATCCCGTGACCGTGACGTCTCCCTGCCGGGCCAGGGCGGCCACATCACGGGAGGGACCGGGGCCGATGATAACGAACTTCAGCCCTGGGACCCTGGGCCGCAGTTGGGGCAGGATCTCGGCGCTGAAAAAGAGGACGGCATCGCGGTTGGGCTCATACGACAGGGTGCCCAGGAAGACGATTTTTTTTCCGTTCGCGGGCGCCGGGCGCGGCTGGTACCGCTCCGTGTCGACCGCGTTGGGGACCACCACGAGCGACTCGCCGTTCACTTGCCCGGCCAGGATGTCCCTGTCCTCCTGCGAGCATACGAGGCAGCGGTCGAAGCGGCGGATCGCTCTCGTCTCGAAGCGGCGCAGGCGCGCCATGATGAGGTAGTCGATCGTCCTGGCCAGCCGGCCCTTGGTCACCGCCAGCCGGCCCGCGGCCCGGACGAACTCCAGGTTGTGCTCGTCGAGGACGCGCAGGGCAACGGGCGCCTTTCTCGCGTACCTGACCATCAGCAGGGTCTCGATGACCAGAACGTCGACCTGTCCGCCGCGCATGATCTCCCGCGCCTGGCGCCAGGCGCTGCGGGCAAAGAACCTGTGGATCAGCAGCGGATTGGGAGAAAAGGGATTCAACCACTTCCTGAAGCGCGAGAGGCGCGGCCGGTCAAACACGTGCCAGGCGGCGCAGGCGCCGTTCATCTCCTCCTCATGGATCGACTCGTCTTTGTCCCTGAAGGCGATGAGGGTGACGCGGTGGCCGTTGAGGGAGCGGATCAGGGATGCCAGGCGGATCTTCGAGCCGCTGTCCTCGGGAAAGGGGAAAAACGGCGATACGATCAGCACGTTCATGGGGACCGCCTTGCCAGCGAGCGGTACAGCTCGGTGAGCCGCGCGACATGAGCCTGGATGGGCACGCCGGAGACGCCGTCGTCGACGATCTCGGGAATGCCGCCGGTCTTCGTGGCCACGATCGCCTGGCCGCAGGCCGCCGCTTCCAGCAGGGTCCGGGGCAAGGGATCGGGGTAAACCGCCGGATGAACAAAAACATCCAGCGCCTGTATCAGGTCAAGAACGTCATTGCGAAAACCACAAAAAACGACATTCTCGGCAATCCCCAATTCCGCCGCCAGGTTTTCCAGTTTTAGTTTATAGCCTGCGTCATCGGGGTGAAACACTTCTCCGATCAGGAGCACTTTGACATCAGGGAATACCGATTTTATCCGTGAAACCGCCCTCAGCAGGATGTCCTGCCCCTTGGCCGGATGAATGATGCCTACGGAACCGATGAGCTTGGTTGCGGGAGAAATCCCCAAGCGGCTGCGGATCTCGTTTTGGGGTCGCCTCACGATTTCCCCCGCAGCGATGCCATTGTGGATCACTTCGGTTTTGCGGCCCAGCGCCGGGTTGACTCCCTGGATCGCGTCGGCCGTCGCGCGTGAGACGGCGATTATCTTATCGGATAAAAAGCTGAGTATCCTGGACTTCGCCAAGGAGGAAAACGGGCTCTGCTCGATGTCGCGCACGTGGGTCACGGTGCGGGCCCCGGCCAGCCGCCCGGCCAGGCAACCGGTGTACGCGGCGCGGGGAGAGTTGGCATGGACGATTTGCATGCGCCGATGGCGGATGATGCGCGCGATGCGCCAGACGCTGCGGATGGCGCGCGGCAGCGCGGCCGGGCCGTGCGCCTCGCCGAAGCGGATCATGGCCGGGACGACCTGCACCTCGATCCCCGCCTGTTGCGCCCGATCGGCGAACATCCCTTCTTCCGGCAGCAGCAGCAGCGGTGAAAACTGGCGCCGGTCCAGCCCCTTCAGCAGGCTGAGCAGGCTGAATTCGGCGCCGCTCATCCGGGCCGTGTTGCTGACGAACAGGACCGGGATCATGCGGGATCCTCCCCCGCCCGCTCGGCGACGCACGTCTCCAGGGCAAGCTCATAGCAGCGAGCGACGCTGTCCCACCCGTAGTCGGCCAGCGCGCGCCGCCTGGACTCCGCGGCAAAGCGCTTTTGCATATCCCCATCACCAAGCAGCTCCTGGACTGATTGGGCAAAAGCGCCGGCATCTCCAGGCTCGACCAACAGCCCGTTTTCTCCATGGTGAATCAGCTCCGGGATCGCCGTGGAGCGGACGCTGACCACCGGCGTGCCGGCGGCCATGGCCTGCAGCAGGGAGAGGCCGAACGTCTCATAGGTGGAATGGCAGGCGAACACGTCGGCCAGCGCGTAATAAAGCGGGAGCTCCTTGTCGGGGATATAGCCGGCGAAAAGGACCCGCGAGGCGATCCCCAGATCGCGGGCCAGGCCACGTAGCCTTTCCAGTTCCGGCCCCTTGCCGCCGATGACCAGGTAGGCGTCGATCTGCTGCAGCAGGAGCGCCTGGGCCCGGATCAAGACCTCCACCTGCTTCCAGGGATCGAGCCGCTGCAGGGCCAGCAGCACCTTCGAATCCCTGGGTATTCCCAGCCGCTCCCGCAGAGGGCCAGCGGCGGCGCCGGGCGCGAAGCGCTCGCAGTCCACGCCGAAGGGAACCACGTCGGCAGCGGGCCCCTTGACGATGCCCAGCGCCTGCCTGCAATATTCCGAGATGAACAGGGTGCGGTCCGCCGCGTCCATGGACCAGCGGACATAGTTCCCCCAGAAGCGGGGGACGGCGGGGCCGGGGACATCGCGGCCGATGAGCGAGAGGACGACCGGAATGCGCAGCTTTTTGCGGATGCGGGCAGCGGCCAGCCCGCAGGGGAGGGCGTAAAAAGTCAGCACAACGTCGGGCTGCAAGGAGCGGGCCTGGCGCAGGGCCTGGCGGGCCAGGCTGAGCGAAAAGGGCGGGATCAGCCCTCTCAGCAGCCCCTGCCCGGGAGCGTTCTTGAGGTTCAGCCGGTCGGCGTAGCGCGTCACTTCATAGCCCGGCGTGTCGAACTCGCCGCCCTCCATGCCATACGCCTGGGTCAGGTCGCGGGGCAGCCTGGGAGTCAGGACCCGCACGACGTGCCTTTTGCCCAGCCGCCGGCACAGTTCGTGGATGCCGATCTCGGCCCCGCCCATGACCGGCAGGAACGTCGGGCTGAGAACGAGGATCCTCATCGCCCGCTCCGCTCGGCGATCGCCAGCAGGGTCATGAAGCGCGGCTTGCGCCAGGGAAAACGGCGACAGGCGCGGGCCAGGAAGCGGGCCAGGCGCAACGGCAGCCTCAGGCCGGAGAAAAACAGCAGTTCCGGAGAGACCGGGTTGATGCCGGTCAGCCGGCGCAGGACGAAGCCGTTGCGCTCCAGCGCGGACCGCAGGAGATCGGCGGTGAAAAACTGGACATGACTGCGGTCGACCCAGTGATGAAAGGCCAGCCCCGCCTCGGCGAACATCGGGTCGAGGCGGGCGTCGGGGACCGACAGGACCAGGTTGCCACGGCAGACGCGGCGGACCTCCCGCAGCGCCTCGTCCACGTCCGCGACATGCTCCAGCACCTCCAGCAGCAGCACGGTGTCGAACTCGTCGTCGCCGTACGGGAGGCGGCGCACATCGCCGACGCTGAAGCGCTCCTGCTGGGGGCCAGCCCAGGCGGCTGACGGCAGCAGGTCCAGCCCATAGGCGTCATGCCCCCGTCCCAACAGGAGGAAGACGTATTCGCCGTTGGCGCAGCCGGCGTCCAGGACCTTCTTCCCGGCATGGGCCAGCACCGCTTTCACCCGCATGGGGTTGAGCGCCCCCCAGGTGCCGATCCGCTGCTGCTCGCGCCGCAATTCTTCCGCCTTCATTTTTTTGCCCCGAGGAAATAGACGCCGGAGGCGATATGGCTGGCGCTCCGGCGCCGGGCGAAAATGAGATCGAGGTACTTGAGCGGGAACGTCAGCCAGCCCGCCAGGAACACGGTGACCCGGCGAATCGCCCGGTTGCCGGAAAAGCCGCAGAGGATCCCGGACAGGAATTCCCGCGCCACCCAGCTGGCGGTGGAGGCGGGCCCCGTGCACACCCCGGAATCCAGCCGGGAGAAATCATTCAGGAGCAGCTCCAGCCCATCGCGGGTGAAGCGCAGGAAATCCCCGGGCGTCGGGTGGTAGCCCTGGAGAAAAGGGACCTCGACATAAACGATGCCGCCGCGCCGGAGTACGCGCAGCATCTCGCCGACGACCTGCTGCGGCCTGGGCACGTGTTCCAGCACGGCCTGGCAGACGACGCCGGCAAAAACCTCGTCGGCGAACGGCAAGCGCTGGGCGTCGCCGACCACGTCCACCGCCGCCAGGCGCGCGATGTCGAGGTTAATCCGCCGCGCGGCGCCGGCGGCCAGGTGACTCCCACCCAGGAAGCGGCTGCCGCTGCCGATGTTGAGAACAACGGGGCTTGCCTGACCCGCCAGCAGCCGGGCGAACCGTTTCATGTTGGCGGCGGCGGCCGTGTTCAAGGTGGCGTTGGGGACGAAGTAGAGCTTTTTCAAAATGTTCTTCAACCGCGAATCACTGCTTTTTGCGGATTTCATCAACGGTTATCTCCGGCGCAGCAGGCGGGCGGAAATGAAGGCCAGCTCGGCGGTGCGCAGCGCGACCAGCATCCCGGCGTAGACGCCAAAGGCGGCCAGGGCGCTGACGACGAACTCCAGGTTGGGCCCCAGGTGCCCGCGCACGAGCGCTTTGAGGGCAACGCTCACGACTACCGCCGCGGCGGCGGCGAGAACCGCCTTGCCGATGCAGCGCCCGATGGGGGCCCAGCGCAGGCGGCCGATCTTTCCGGCGACGATCACGAGGAAACAGCTGATGGAGACCAGCGATTGAACGGATGCGGCGAGGGCGATGCCCTGGCATCCCAGCCGCCGCGAAAAGACCAGGGCCAGGAAGCTGTACAGGACAAAGCCGCCCACCCCGACCGCGGAAACAATGGTGGTGAGCTGCAGCGAATACAGCGCGGTCACCACCGGCACGCCCACCGTGGAAACGACCAGGAATCCCAAATAGGCCAGGAGGATCGCGCCGACGGCCTGGGTCGCCTGGGGAGTGAAGCTGCCGCGCTGGAACACCAGGCGCACCAGGTCATTGCCGGCCAAGACCAGCAGCAGGACAAACGGCGTCGCCAGCAGGATCATGGCGCGCAGACTGCGCGACAGGTTCTCGTTGAGCCCGGGCAGGTCCAGATTGGCCGAATGCTCCGATTGGCGCTGGAAAATGGCGATGGCTGCGCCCTGGGCCAGGAAGAGGATCAGGGCGGCATTGATCCGGCCGGCATAACCGATGAGGGCGACGCTGCCGCCGGGCAGCCGCGAGGTGATGAAGCGTTCGACCACGAGGGTCGTCTTGGAAAACACCGAGCTCAGCAGCAGGGGGAGCATCAAGGCCAACAGCACGGCGATCTCCTTGCTGCGGAAATCCAGTGACGGCGACCAGCGCCTCTTGCCCAGCAGCACCGAATGGAGGAAGAGCAATTGCAGGATGGCGCCGGCCAGCGTGCCCATGGCGATGCTCTGGATGCCGAAGCGGCCATGAAACAGCAGTACGAAAACCAGGATCACTGAGCTGGACAGGAGCTGCGCCAGCAGGGGGCGGATGAACCGCTTCTGGGCGTAGTGCATGCTGGACAGGATCACCGCCGTGCCCGAGAAGACCGCGGACAGGATGAAATAGGGAAACAGCGAGGCGGAGAGGGCCGCGGTGGCCGGCGCCAGGCCGGGATTGAGCAGGGGAATAATCTTGGCGGCGAAGACCACCCCGATGACGGCCAGCAGCGCCAGCAGGACGAAGAGCAGGTTGGTCGCGATGCTGGCGATGCGCCAGGAATGGGCTTCATCCCGCTTTTTTATCCTGATGAATTCCGGGATGAAGGTGTTGGGGATGATGACCTGCAGGATGGCGAGGATCACCAGCGGCAGGGTCGTCGCCGCGAAAAAGGCGTCGATTTCGCTGCCGGCCCCGAAGAAATAGGCGAGGATGGAATAGGTGAGATAATTGATGATGGCGTTGATGAAAGTAAAAAAAGTGATGGCGGCGAACGAGGGGAAGATCCTCCCCCCGGGCTCTACGCTATCTTGCTTTGCGCCCGGCATCCTGTTTCCAACCGCCGAAGATGGAACCGCCCCATTTTTCCCCTTGCATCCGTCATTCCCGCGCGAATTCAAACGAACTCGCAATGTATAGCCCATAATGGCCAAAAAATCAATGGGAAACGGCTAGGTGGAGCGCCTTTTTTTTGCCAGAAAATAGTAGTAGCCGAACAGGCAGGGATTGAGCCAGGGGATCAATAGAAACCAGGCGAGGCGCTTGAGGCGCTGCCAGCGAGCGGGCCGGTGGGTGGGCCGCGTCGGGACGAAGCGCACGTCGAGTTGCGCCTTGGCGAAGAAAGCCCGCCATTCCTTCTTGCTGAAAATATTTTCCGTGACTCCCTGGGCTCTTTCCGTGACGCCGATCTTGTTCCCCAGGTTCCGGCGCCACAGGGGCAGCACGGGCTCGCGGATGGCCAGGAATCGGCCGTCATCCTTGAGAACACGGCCGATCTCCATGAGCACCGCGTCGGGCCGGATCGCGTGATGCAGGGCCGCGTCCATGACGACGAAATCGAAGGTCATTTCGGGAAAAGGAAGGCGGCTGAAATCGCCGACGACGCGCTGGACGCGCGCCGCATCGGCGCCGGCGCGCTCCATTACCAGGGGCGCCAATTTGCCCAGGATGTTCCTGGCAAAATCCAGCGCCACCACGCCGCCGCCCGTCATTCTCAAACTTGGCCAGCGCCTTTTCCAGTTCGCCCTGGAGGTCGGCGCCCAGCTGGGCCTCGCGGAAGAGGTATTCCTTGAGTCCCGTCTCCTCGTTCAAGTGCCGGTGCCCCGGCGCTGGCGGCGGAGGAACCTGGCGGTCGGGCGCTGGATCGACGCTCATCGTCTCGCCATCAATACTCGTACAGTCCGCAGCAGCGGGCGCAGGCGGGGAACAGGCGGTTCTTTTTCAGCAGGCGGCGGAAGTGCCGGAAGCGGGCCGAGTTCCACACCTGGGGAAACGTCTGCTCCTTGATGTTCCCCGCGACATAACCCAGGCAGGGGACGACGTCGCCGTTGGGCAGCAGGCTGCAATTGAGCCATGGCCGGAGGCAGCGGCGCGCCGCCACAAAGCGGGCGGGCTGTTGGTAATAGGCCAGGGTTTCCGCCAGGTCCAGGTCGGGGAGAAAGCGGATGTGGAGCGGCCAGGATCGCTTTTTGAGTTCCTGCAGTGCCGCGTGCATCCCCGCCGGATCCATCCCCGACAACCCGTCGGTGTTGGCGACGTAGCAGGGGATGTCGTCGCCATAGGCCGCCCGCTGCCTGCCGACGATCTCCTCGGTCCAGAAGAAGAGATGGGTGATGTCCAGCAGGACGGCGTTCATGCGCGCGGCCGCCGCCGCGACGTCGGCGACATGGCGGTAGTTGTCGCCGACCAGGGTGAACTTGACGCCGATCCTCGGCAGCGGGCTTCCCCTTTTCGCCTGGCATTCCCGGAGCGCTTCGACGCCGTCCAGCAGCCGGCGGTAAGTGCCGGGAACGCCGCGGATCGCGTCATGGACCTCCTCGGGGCCGTCGAGCGACAGGCTGATCCAGTCGAGCCGCGAGTCCACGATCTCCCCGGCCAGGCGCTGGAGCTGGGTGCCGTTGGTCGTCAGGCCGCAATAGAGGCCCTTCTTCTTGATGTGGCGGATGATCTCCAGGCAGTGCGGCGACAGGGTCGGCTCCCCGCCCGTGAGGCCGAAGGACGAGGTCAGCGCCGCCGCCTCGTCGACGAACTTCGCCAGCTGCGCATAGGTCAGCTCCTCCGCAGGCGCGTACTGCACCCCCCTGGGGGTCGGCACCTGCGGATCGTTGAAATTGCTGCACATGCGGCAGCGCAGGTTGCAGCGGTGCGTCAGCTCGATGGTGATTTTCTCCAAGCTGCGGCTGGCGCCGCTACGGCCGAACAGGTGGTAGTCCAGCAAGGCGCTTTGCCTGATGTAGCGCCGGCGCAAGGAGCGGTAGGCGAGCCTGGGGCTGGCGGTCAGCATTCTCCCGAGCGAGCGGGCCGAGCGCGAAGCGACGGGCCTGGAACTCATGGCCGGTCCCGGCGGATGCGGTACAGGACGGCGGGCGGATCGTTGTCCTGATAAATGGGGATGAAGGAGCCGGGCGCGTTTTCCGGCTCGAGCAATCCCTTCAGGTTCCCGCGATAAAAGACTTCGATGGGGCTGATGAACAGGAAATCCCCCGGCAGCTGCCGCAGCTTGTCCTCCAGGTCGGCCGGGCTTTCGGCCAGGGGGAGCATGCGAAACTCCATGCCGGTATGATAGGGCAGATGCGGCTTGCGCGCCAGCATGATTTTTCCACGTTCCCCGGGCGGGACGTTCCGCTGGTACCAGGCGGCGGCCTTGGCCACTTCCCGCGGGCCGGAGGCGATGGTGTCCCTGTTGAAGGCGAACGAGGCCAGCGCGGTCCAGGCGACCAGGACGACGGCCAGCCCGGTTTCCAGCCAGGGACGCTTCAGCGCCCTGCCGGCCAGCTGCAGGCCGTTCATGGCCAGCGCCGAGTAGCAGAGCAGCAGGAAGATCGAGTAGCGCGGGTCATAGAGGACGAACAGCAGCACGCAGAAAAATAAGAACGAGTATATGTAGAAGCCATATTGGACCTTGGTCGGCCTTATGACAAGCAACTGGAAAAAGCCGATGAGCACGAACACGGCGACGGGCCAGCCCAGCAGCGATCGCATGTCCCTGGCGAAATGGCGCGCCAGGTTGGCGCCCAGCCGCTTGCCGAGGCGGACGGGGTCGTAGGTCAGCACAGCGGCGAAGGAATCGATGCCCAGGGTCTGCCGGTCAAACCAGAACTGCTCATAGGTGACCCGGCCCTGGGCGTACAGCTCGCAGGCGGCGGTCTTGTAATTCTGGTTGAAGAAGAAACTCCCCTTTTGCCTGAGGCAATGGATTCCCCAGGGCGTGATCAACGCCAGGAACAGGGAAGCGAAAACGAAAAAGGCGAGCAGCCTCTTTTTCAGCGGCAGCCGCCAGTGGTTGATGATGAGGACAATGATGAATGCCGCGGCGACGACGGCGATCCCGTTGTAGCGGGTCAGGTAGGCCAGGGCGGCCGCCAGGGCGGCCAGGACCAGGCTGGCCCAGGAGAAATCGTCGGATCTCAGCAGCAGGTACAGGCACAGCGTCACCAGCAGGACAAAGAGCATGTCCGACCCGGCGCTGTAGGAATGCTGGATGAAGACGGGGTTCAGCGCCACGAGCGCCGCGGCCATGGCGGCCATTTTCGGCTCAAGGACCCGCCTGAGGAGTCTCAGGGCAAGGAACAGGGTCAATGCCGCCGCCGCGGTGGAAAGGAAGATGCCCGCAGTGAGAAAATTCCCGAAGACCAAGTAGGCCAGGGCCAGGAGCAAGGGATAGGCGGGGCCATGGTAGTCGCCGACCGGCAGCTGCCCCTGGAGAATGCTCTGCGCCTGCGGCGCATAAAGGCCGTAAAAATTGGTTTCGGCGCCGTAGTCGCCGATGCGGTGAAAAAAAAGATTCAGCGACAGGAGTAACAGAAAGAAGAGCAGGATCAGGACGCCCGCCGGAGAGAAACGCGGTTTTTTCATGATGGGATTTTAAGGAGTTTCTGTGGAAATAGCAACCGCGCGCATTGCCAACGCCGGGAAAAAGAGCGCTCAGAGATAGCCCAGGGCCTTGAGCTGCTTTTCCATTTCCTCGTCCATGCGCTGGGGGACATTGCCCGCCGCCGTCCGGCGGATTTCCTGCAGTATGCGCAGCAGCCGGGGAAGCATGCGGGCCTTGATTTCGGGCCGGCGAACGGCGATGTCGTCGGTCTCGCCAGGATCGGCCTGCACATCGTAGAGCTCGAACATGGCCGGCTGCCAGGGCGGGGCGAATTGGCCGAAGACCTCCAGGGCCTGCTGGGTGAAGGGCTCGTTGTAGATCAGCTTGTAGCGGCCGGAGACCAGGGCGATGCGCGTGGGGAAATGGGCGAAGTATTTGCCGCTGGACATCGAGGCGACCACGGGGTCGCGCCGGCCGTCCTTTTGCCCGCGGATCAGCGGCAAGAGGTTGACCCCGTCCAGGCGGCCGGCATCGTAGGCGATGCCAAGGTGGCTCAGTATGGTGGGCATGATGTCCACGACGCCCACCGGCTGGCTCAGGCGCATGCCGCGGTGCTGGCCGCCGGGGAATTTGATCAGCAGGGGCACCTGGATCAACTCGTTGTACAGGCTCTGGGAATGGGCCCAGCCCCGGTGATCGAAAAACTCCTCGCCGTGATCCGACATGAAGACGATCAGCGAGCTGTCATAGAGCTTCATCTGCCGCAGGCGGGCGATGAAATCCCCGAAATAGGAGTCGAAGGCCAGGACCTCCGCCTGGTACAGCTCCTTGAGCGATTTCCTGAGCTCGTCGCCGACCGGGAGAAAGGTTTTCGCCGGCTGGCCCGCATTGACCGCCTGCAGGTCGGTTGAGCGCGGATTGGGGTTCAGCCGCCGCAGGAACTCCTCGGGCGGGTTGTAGGGGCCTGGGAAAGCTGCCTTCGCGCAGCGTTTCCAGCGCCTTGTCGAAGAGCGCCTTCCCGCCCTGCGGAAAGGGCGGAGTCGTCTGCAGCAGTTCCTGGTAGGAATCGAAGCCCCGCGCGAAGCCGTTGATGGTCTTCATGCCGCCGTGATAACCGAAGGTGACGAACGAGCCCGACAGGTTCTCGACCAGGCTGAGCTGGTCCGGGCGCAGCGGCGTCTTGACCCCCACCCCGTGGTTGTATTCGTTCAGGGCGGTGAACATGCTCATGAAGGAGGGGAGGGTCCATGAGGTTTGGGCATAGGCGTTTTCCAGGCATACGGCATCGCGGGCGAAGCGGTCCAGGTTCGGCGTCAGTCCGGTGACATTCGTCCGCTCCGTTGCTCGGCTCGCGGAGTATCTTTCATAAAGGATCGGCCGGCTGTAATAGACGATGCCGCTGCCTGTAAATCTCATCACGATCCGGTCGCCCCGACGCAGGTCCAGGTCCTGAAACAGGGGCAGGGAAATCTGCGGCGCCTTGATACGGCGCAATTCCCGGCTTTTCCCTTGGCGGCTCACTTCCATGGTGAATTCGATGTCTTGGCCCAGGGGCCGGCCCTGCCCGTACAGATAGGCATAG
>JALOLC010000109.1 GCA_025456175.1 Acidobacteriota bacterium
GTCGCGCCGGCCCTGGAACATGCCGCAATCGACCTGGAGCAGCCGGCCGTCGATATCGAGAAAATGCTTGGAGCCCGTGACTTCGCCGCAGGCGCCGTGGGAGTAGAAACGAATGGCCATCCTTATTTATACGATTTCCAGGCCAAAATTGCAAGGCCGGCCAGAATCAGGGAAGAATTAGGGAAGAGAGAGGGAAAGGCAGAGGGAAGACAAAGTGAAGAAATCAAGAAAGAGATCACCTATGGCTTTCCCCACTTGTTCTTCCCTCTCTCTTCCCTTCTCTTCTCTGAGCCGGCTATTGACCCGGTCCGATGCGCAGGGAAAACCAACGCTCCGGCGCCAGCGCGGCCTTGAGGAAAGCGTTGAATTCCTCAAGCGTGACCCGTTCCAGGCGCCGGGTGAATTCCCCGACCAGGCGCCAGGAAAGCCCGTTCCCCTCCAGGAAAGCCATGGACGCCCCCCGCGGCTCGCGCGTCTCGTTCTCGCGCAGGAAGACGGCCTTGGCAAAGGCTTTCGCTGCCGCCAGCTCCGCGGCGCCGACCCCCTCCCTGCCAGCCGCTTCCAGGAGCCGGGCCAGCTCGACCTGCGCCCCGGCGGCGCGCCCGGCCTCGGTTTTCAGGAAGACGCTCAGCAGCATCGCCTCGCGATTGGGCCGCACCTCGGCGCCCAGGCCGTAGGCCAGTCCGCCGCGGCTGCGCAGCGGCCAGAGGCGGCTGCCGATCCCCTTGCCCAGCCATGTCTCCAGGAGCGACGCCAGGACGAAGCTGTCCGTCGTAAGCTCCGGCAGCAGCATGGAAAAGGAAACGAGCGCCTGCGCCGTCCGGCGCTCGACGAGCCGTGGCGGCTGGCCGGCCTCTGGCGGGCGCGGCGTTGCCTGCCGTGTTGTTGGCCCGGCGCCGGGAGGGAGGCGGCCCAAATGGCGGGCCAGCAGCGGCTGGATCTCCTGCGCGGGGAGGTCGCTGATGACCACGGCGACCATGTTCCCGGCCACATAGCGAGCGCGGAAAAACGATTGGATGGTCTTGCGGCTGATGCGTTCCAGGGACCCGGCTTCGCCCAAGCGCGCTGCCCCGTAAGCCGGAATGCTGTAGAGGGCGGCAGCTGCCGCCTGGCGCATGAACGTGAATGGATCATCGGACTCCGCGTCGCGCACGAGGCGCATCCACTCCTTGACGCCGTCGACGCGCAGGTCGGAAAAGAGCGGTTCGCGCAGCATGGCGCTCAGCACGGCCAGCGTCGGCTCCAGGCCGCGGCTCAGGGAGCGGACGGTGAACAGCGAATGGCCGCCGCCGACATCCAGGGAGAGCGACGAACCCATGTCCATCAGCATCCGCAGCTTGGACGCATCGGTGATCTCCAGGCACAGGCGGGCGGTCAGGTAGGCCAGCCCCGACTGGCCGGGGGGGTCGTCCCGGTCGCCGCAGCGCACCAGCAGCTGCACGACCGTAATCGGCGCGGCTTCGTCCCGCTGCAGGATGACGGACAGGCCGTTGTCCAGGGAAAACGTCTGGGGTTCCGGGCCCAGCGCCCATCCCGGCGCCGCTTCCCCCCCTTGAGCGGGCAGGGCCGCCAGCAGCCCGAAAAGGAGAATCCAGCGCCGGCTCACTTTTTCTTCCCGGGCGGCGGCGTGATGGCCAGCACCACCCACTTTTTGCCGCTGAGGTAGCGGGCGGCCGCGCGGCGCAGGTCGCTGGAACTCACCTTCTCCACGCTTTCCAGATAAGAACCTGTGACCGCCGTGCGGTTCAGCAACAGGAAGCGGGCCGCGGCCAGGCTCAGGTTGAGCGCCGACTCGCGAAAATTCCCATCGCTGTACTCGATCTGGTTCTTGGCGCTCTCCAGATGGTCCAGCATGCCCTGGCGGAACTGGGGCAGCACGTCCTGGCGGCTGAAATTGAAGCTGCCGATGTTGCTGAGGAAGGAAGCCAGCTCGCTCAAGGCACTGTCCATGTTCCGTTTCTCCAGCACCAGGTGCAGGACCGCCATGCCGCCGCTGCGCATGGGAGAGTAGCTCATGTGGATCCGGTCAACCAGCCTCCGGCCGTCGCGCAGGACGCTGCTCAGCACGGGGTTGAGGCCCCCTCCCAGCAGGTGCGTCAGCAGGCTGAAGGCAAGGCGCTGCTCGTCATTGTAGGCGGGGGCCTGCCAGCCGATAAAGAGGTGACTCTCCTGGAGATCGCGCTCGAGATGCTGCTCGCTGCTCTTCTCCAAGCGTCTCACCGCCGGGACCTCGGCGGCAGGCGCCGCGCCCCTGGGCAGAGCGCCCCAGTTGCGGCGAACCTCCGTCTCCATCTCGACCAGGGCAAAGTCGCCGATGATGGCCAGCGCGCAGCGGTCCGCGACCAGCCGCGGGGCGCAGAAAGCCCGCAATCCCTCGACCGTGGCCGCGCCCAGGGCGCCGTCTTTGTCCAGCAGGGGCCGGCCGTAGGGATGCCCGGCAAAAAGACGCTCCATGAGCAGAATCCGTCCCAGGTAATCGGGATCATCGCGCCGCTGCAGGAACTCCTCCCCGATGATGCGCTTCTCCTCCTCAAGCCGGACCGGATCGAGACTGGCGAAAAAGACCGTTTGCCGCATCTGCTCCAGGGCCCAGGCGCTCTCGGCGGACGGACAGGAGACTTCGAAGGTCATCAGGTCATGGTCGGTGTGGGCGTTGGTCTCGACCCCGCGGCCGCGGAGTTCGGCCAGGCGCGCCTCGCCATCCCCTGCGGCGCCGGCGCCGAAGAGGAGCATGTGCTCCAGCAGGTGGGCGTAGCCGCTGGTGGCGTCGTTCTCGTCCTTGAACCCGAGATCGATGGTCAGGGCCATGCCGGTCAGCGGCAGCCCGCGCCGTTCCTGCAGCAGCACCTGCAGCCCGTTGTCCAGTCTGAAATAGGCGGCGGCGGGCCGCTCGTCCGCCGCCGGAACAGGTCGGCAGATGGCCAGCGCCAGGGCCAATTCCAGCAGGACGACCAGACGGGCCTGGGAACGAACGATCATGAACGGAATGGTAGCAGAAAATATAAAATAATGCAGCCGCCCCATGGACGGCAACATGGGAATCAAAAAAATCCGTACAATTCCGAGACGCTGGTTCCCAAATCCGCCGGAATCGACTATCATCAGCAGGGAGGAAACCATGAGCCATGTCAGTAAAGTGATGGGTACCATCGGGTTGATTTTGTATGTCGCCATGACGGCAACAGCCTCGCAACCCCCGGCTGACCCCATCCGGCCGGCGGCCACCTACTCCATCGTGGCCATCGACCCCGAAAGCGGCCAGATGGGCGTGGCCGTGCAATCGCACTGGTTCTCGGTGGGCTCCATCGTGATCTGGGCCGAAGCCGGGATCGGCGCCGTCGCCACCCAGTCCTTCGTGGAGCCATCCTATGGACCGCTTGGCCTGCAGCTCCTGAGGGCGGGAAAGACCGCGCCGCAGGTGCTGGCCGCCCTGCTCCTGACCGACGGGCACCCCGACGTCCGGCAGGTGGCCATGGTCGACAGCCTGGGCAACGTGGCCGCCCACACCGGGGAGAAATGCATCCCGGCCGCCGGTCACCGTCAGGGAAAACACTTCTCCTGCCAGGCCAACATGATGGAGAAGGGCACGGTCTGGGACGCCATGGCCAGCGCCTTTGCATCCACCCCCGGCGAGTTGGTGGACCGCTTGCTGGCGGCATTGCAGGCGGCGGAAAAAGAGGGCGGCGACATCCGCGGCCGACAGTCGGCGGCCATCGTCGTAGTCAACAACAAGGTCTCGGGCACCCCCTGGAGAAACCGCGTCTACGACCTGCGCGTGGAAGACCATCCCCAGCCCCTGCAGGAATTGCAGCGCCTGGTCACCATCGCCAAGGCCTACAACCATATGAACAAGGGGGACGATCTACTCACGGAGAAGAGGATCCCGGAGGCCCTGGAGGAATACACCCTGGCCATGAACATCTACCCGGAGAACCCGGAAATGATTTTCTGGCCGGCCGTGACCATGGCCGCCTCGGGAAAAGTGGTTGAGAGCCTGCCGCTGTTCAAGAAGGTCTTCAGCCGGGGCAAGAATTGGGCGGAGCTCCTGAAGCGCCTCCCGGGAGTGGGCCAATTCCCCGCGGACCCTGAACTGCTGAAAAAAATACTCTTCCAGTTGCCAAAAACAGAGTAACCATCCAGCCGCAGTGGGGAGGACAATGCCCCTGGGAGCCGACCCGTTGATCCAAGCATTCCCAATTTTTCCATAGCCACCAGCCCGGCCGTCATGAGCCGCCGTTGAGTTGTTGTATGGATTTTCACAACCATGTTGTTTTTTAAAAAAAACTATGATAATCATGCATGAATGGTTGTCAGTCAGTTAGTTCAGACAACTCCAGGAGCGTGCATGAAAAAACTCGCTTGGTTGCTGCTTGTTTGTCTTGCCAGTGCGCCGCTGTTGCTGCCGGGCGCGGTAGCCCCCCAGGTCGACCTGGTCAGCCGCTACATCTGGCGCGGCTTCGACCTGCTGCCCGACAATCACATGGCCATCCAGCCTCAGTTCACCGTCGACCTGGGCAAGAGCGGATTCTCGCTCAACGTCTGGAGCAGCTTCGCCCTGGCGAAGTGGGACACCTTCAAAGGGGCCAACGAGATCGACCTCACCCTCGCCTATACTTTCAAGACCTCCGAGAAATGGGAAGTGACCGCCGGCTTCACCCACTACGGCTACTGGTTCGCGGAGGATTTCACGTTCAAGGACGGCACCTCGCAGGAGATATTCGCCACCGTCACCAGGACCGACCTGCCGTTGGCGCCGACGCTTTCCGTCTACTACGACTTCAACCTGGGCAGCGGCCTGTATGCCACCCTCGGCGGCAGCCATGAGCTGAAAGTGAGCGAAAAAGTGAGCATGGAATTGGGCGGACTCATCGGCTTCAACAGCCGGCAGTACATCGCTAAAAGCGGGTTTTCCGACATCGACCTCTTCGTCAAGGCGCCGCTGACGCTGGGCCGGGTGACGCTGACCCCGTCGCTCAACGTGATGATCCCGCTCATGGACGAGGTCAACGAGGACACGGAGGTCTGGGTCGGGTTCTCCGCGGCCATCTGAAGCGGCAGGGGAACGCTCAATCCGTTTCCGCTTTCAGCGGTCGGCGGCCATGCTTCAGCGCCAGGTGGATGCTGATGGCGTTTATGGCCGCCGGGGTGACGCCGGGAAGGCGCGCCGCAGCCCCCAGCGATGCCGGACGCGCCCGGGCCAGCTTCTGCCGCACTTCGGTTGAAAGTCCCTCCACCGCGAAGAAGTCGAAATCGCCGGGAAGGGGGGTCGCCGCCAGCTTCCTCATCTTCTCGACCTCCCGCCTCTGGATCGCGATATATCCCTCGTACTTGACGCAGGCCTCGATGTAGGAGACATCGGTCAGCGTCCGGGCCTTCAGCAGCGGCTGGCCATGCATCTCTTCCAGCCCGGCCAGGTTCATTTCGGGCCTTTTCAGGATTTGGAACAGCGTTTCGCTTTTTCCGGCGAAGCGCGCGCGGGTTCGCGCCAGGGCCTGGATCACGCGCCGGCGCCTCTCCAGCTTGCGCATCTCCCGTTCGTAATCGGGGCGGCTGACCAGCCCCAGCCGCAGGGCATGGTCGCCCAGGCGCTCGAAAACATTGTCTTCGCGCAGCTGCAGGCGGTATTCGGCACGGGCCGTGAACAGCCGGTAGGGCTCATCGACGCCGCGCTGGACAATGTCGTCGACCATCACCCCGATGTAGGCCTCCTGCCGCTCCAGCACAAAGGGCGCTTCGCCCCTGGCCTTGAGCACGGCGTTGACCCCGGCCATGAGGCCCTGGCCGGCGGCCTCCTCGTAGCCCGAGGTGCCGTTCACCTGGCCGGCGAAGAACAGGCTGGCCACGAACAGGCTGGCCACGGCCCGGCTTTCCAAACTTGGCAGCAGCTGCGTCGGCTGGATGGCGTCGTACTCGATGGCATAGGCCGGGCGCATCATGACCGCCCGGTCCAGGCCCGGGATCGCCCGCAGCATCATTTTCTGCACCTCCACCGGCAGGCTGGAGGAAAGCCCGTTGACATAGATCTCCTTGTTGCGCAGCCCCTCGGGCTCCAGGTAGATGTGATGCCGC
>JALOLC010000110.1 GCA_025456175.1 Acidobacteriota bacterium
CCATGAAGAGCATCGACGGCCGGGAGGTCCCGCTCCGGCAATTCGCGGGCAAGGTGATCATGCTGGTCAACACCGCCAGCAAGTGCGGCCTGACCCCGCAGTACAAGGCGTTGGAGGAGGTCTACAAGCGTTTCAAGGATCAAGGGCTGGTCATTCTCGGTTTCCCGGCCAACGATTTCCTCGGCCAGGAGCCGGGTACCGACAGCGAGATCAAGGATTTCTGCCTGATCAACTACGGGGTGAGCTTCCCCATGTTCGCCAAGATCACAGTGAAGGGCAAGGCCATTCATCCCCTGTACAGGTTCCTGACCGAGAAGGAGACCAACCCCGCGTTCGCCGGCAAGATCGCCTGGAACTTCACCAAGTTCCTGGTGAACCGCAAGGGGGACATCGTGGCCCGCTTCGAGCCCAGGACAGTCCCCGACGATCCGGCCGTGATCGCCGCCATCGAGAAGGCGCTGCAGGAGAAATAGGTGATAATGAATTGGTGGAGGGTGTACGGTTGACGGTGTACGGTGGATGAGTCGATAGCTGACGCTCTATAACGCCGAGGCGGCTAGCGCCGCGTCGATCTGGGCGGCCAGGGCCGCCATGGCCGCCGCCGCTTCGGCGCTTTTCTCGTACGTGGTCAGCGAGACAAGGAAATCGCCCCTCAGGAACAGGACCTGGTAGTCATCCAGCACGCAGGCCGTGCCAACGTGCGTTAGGGCCGGCATTCCCGCCGTGATCTCGGCGAAGACGGCTGCGGCGCCGGCGGCCGCTTTCATTTGATAGACCTCCAACCGTACTTCCCTGGCGTCCCTGGCGTAGTCCTGCACCGCCAGGCGGTCGAAGCCGTTTCGATGATACAGCTCGGCGCCGCCGTTGACGTGCCGGTAAAGCTCGGCGCCGGCGAAAAGGCGCGCCTCGCCGCGGCGCGTCCAGCCCGGCGGGACTCCGTCCCCGGGCAGCAGCGTAGGCAGGGGGGCATTGCCAACGGCCAGCAGCAAGGCCGTCGCCCACAGCAAGCGCATGAGCATCGTGCCGTCTCCCGTTAACCCAGCCTGACCTTGCGGGTCTCGATCGGCCTTGACTTGTGGACTCCCAGCCCCAGGTTCTCCGCGACGGCCAGCCCATAATGCTTCGCGCGCAGCGCATCGGCCTTGTCGGCCGCCAGCCGGCCCGCCTCGATCTGCTTGGCCAGCAGCGTCTCGAAGCCGACGCTGTCCATGGCCACCGGGTCGCTGGCCACGTAGAGGCGCTCCAGCGGCCAGACGAATTGCGGCGCCGGGACCGGGCCGCGGTCGTACTGGCCGCGCAAACCGTCCATGACGTTCAGCACCACCTTGTCGCGCAGGGGCGGAAAGGCGCAGACCTCGGAGATGAAGCGCTCGATGAAGAAATGGCCGCGCGGGCAGTTGGTGGTCACACCGAAGGCCAGGTTCTTCAGGGCCATGGTGATGAACGGGCCGCCATGGTGCTTGAAAACCGGGATATTGATCACCTTGTCCACCCCGCCGTCGCCGCCGCCATGGGTGAGCAGGCGCGGGAAATAGCTCTTCGTCCCGCCGTGGAACATCTCCTCCAGGTAGTTCTGCTCGTCGGGAAGCGACACGTCGGCCTCGTAAAAGACCTTGTCGTCCCAGCGCTCGATGCCGCCCGGAGTGTTCTTGCCCTCCTTGACGATGAACCAGTTCAGCAGGTAGGCCTCGACGCCGGGGTGCGCCAGCTCGGGCTTGTAGGTCTGGGCGTGCTCATCGTTGAAGCGGTGCCAGACCACCATGTCCCGGCGCGGAATGCCGGCGCTTTCGAGCCCGTCGACCACGGCGCCGATGACGTCCCAGGTCACGCCGCTCACCTTGTGCCCCACCGGGTTGAACTTGATGCCGACTCGCTCGCCGGGGGTGACGAAGCGCCTCCAGGAGTCGCGCGCATCCTTGTCGCCGGTCAGGGAGCGAAGTCCGGCCGCCAGCATGCGCTTGGCCGCGCCGGGAACGGGCTGCCCGTTCAGCAGCGCGCCGGGCTGGTGCACCTCGGCGACAATGCCCGGGTAGGGGCCGGGCATTGACCAAGGCTTCTTGGGCTGGCACAGGGCTTGGTGAATATTGCTCTGGACGCCAAGCGGATCGGGGCGCGGGGGCGGCGCGGGCTTCTGGGCCGGCTCCTGGGCGAATGCCTTGCTGGGCAGCAAACCTGCGGCCAGGGCGGCTCCGGCCGTGGCCAGGAAGCCGCGGCGATTAATGCCCTTCTTCACTGGCGGTGCGTCTCTTCGATCTTGTTTCATGATCAGGTCTCCTTTGTCCATGAGGATCACCCATCTCTTTCGCAACAACATCCAACAGGAAAAATCCGGGGAATCATGCTTGTATTACGCAGGGACGGGATTTCCGGTTTACCTTGTCCCTTGTTTCATTTCCTGCTCTCGCTGACCAGAGGTATTCGGGTCATTCCCGGCGCCCGGCGCTTGCCTATTGTTCCGGATTTTGCTATGATGCCTTTTCGCTCCGCGAATCGGACTCCGCTTCGAACACATCGTTTCAAATTGGAGGCTGCCATGAACAGATCGTTTCGTGCCCTGATCCCGTTGGCCTTGATCGTTTTTTCTCAACTTTCCTCAATCGCCGCCGCCGCCGACAAGGCGGTCGATCCCTGCTCGCTGCTGACGCCGGCCGAGATCCAGGCCGTCGTGGCCATGCCGGTCAAGGCCGGCACGGCGAAGGTCGAAGCCAATCCGGCCGCGGGCGCCAATTGCACCTACGTCGTTGGCGACTTCGGCTCCTGCAACGTTCTGATCAAGCCGCTGCAATCCTACGAGACGCCGGAACGCATCAAGGCCCAGTTCGCCAAGATGAAGATGACGCCCACCGACCTGCCTGGCGTCGGCGACGCGGCGTTCTTCACCAGCCCCGGCTACAACATGGTCCAGCTCCATGCCTTCAAGGCGGGCCGCTACGCCCTGATCACGCTGCTGGTCCCCGGCCTCCAGGAGCCGGCCGTGCGCCCCATGGCCGCGAAGCTGATGAAGACGGTGATGACCAGAATCAAATAAAGAGCAAGCTTCGGCATACGGCAGACGGAGTACGGTACACGGTGAAGAAAATTAAACTGAGTTTTTATTGCTATTTATCGCTTTGAGATTTTTTTATCTTACCGTCAACCGTTTACCGTCTACCGTGAACCCATTTATTTAATTTCGATCACTTTCCAGCCATAGACACCGATGACCCTCGTCTCCCCTACCCGGGTCTCCCGCTCCTGGTGCTGGTGGCCGTGCAGCAGCAGCCGCGGCGCCGTGCGCGCGATATAGGAGTTCAGGGCGGTGAAGCCCGTGTGGACCTCGTCGTCGCGGTCGTGGACGCCGAGCGGCGAGTTGTGGGCGATGAAGACGTCCACGGGAGGAAAGCCTTCCAGGAACGCTTCCACCTCCTCCTGATAGTACAGGAACGCTCCGCGCGGCTTATACTGCAGGCAGCCGTTCAGGCCGCCGAAGCGGAAGCCGCCGCGTTCGACGCTGCGCAGGTGCAGGGCGACGACGGGCGCCGGAAAGGGGGCTTCGGAGTCATGGTTGCCCTTGACGGCGAACAGGACCGGGCATTGCCAGGCCGCGGCCGCCTCCAGGATGACGGCGTCGGTTATGTCTCCCAGCGACAGCAGGACATCGGCGCGGCCCGTGGGGCCGTGCCAGTGGAAGTCGTCGATGTCGGCCAGGACGAGGAATTTCATCTGCAACGATCCCCCTGTTGAAGGGTTGATGAGTAGAAGGGTTGATGGGTTAAGAAACTTGCACGTGGACAGGCAGCCATTGGACCCTGCCCGAACCCTTCAACCATTCAACAGTGCTTGGCGCTATTTTTTCTTGAAATAACTGTTCTGCAGCTTGGCGAGCAGGTCGCGCAGCGCCTGGACGTGGGCCAGGTCGACGGTCTGCTTGGCCTTCATGGCCAGGACGATCAGCCGCTGGCAAAGCTCCAGCTGCTCCAGGTAAGCGGCGCGGCCCTCCTCCTCAACGGCTTTGGGCACCAGGCGCTGGGCCAAAAAATAATAGGAAAGGATCTCGCTGAACTCCTCGGCGTGTTTCTCCTTGTTCATGACCCAGCGCACCACCTGGTTGTAGTTCACCGGGCTCTGCGCGGAAAGAGCGGCGATCTCCTTCATGGCCTTCTCGATCGTGGTGACGTGCTCCAGCAGCAGCTTGAATCTCGCCTCGTCGTCATAGATGCCGCAGGGCACCTGGCAGTGGGCGCGGAGCGGCCCAGCAGCAACCGCCAGAAAAACAGCCAAGGTCACCGTCAGCACAAGAATCTTTTTCATTTTTATCTCCTTTTTCCCCTAGTATTCTAGAAACCAAACAGGAAAAAATCAAGCGCTGATTATGGTTGGACGCCTCCGCCCTTACGCAGCACGTAATAGATCGACCGGTTTCTATCTGGATGGCGCCTGAATTCGGCGATCTCGCGTCGCTCCTCGGCGAACAAGGCGCCGCCGCCCCCCTCGCAGACCGCTTGCTCCAGGCAGGCGAAATAGTCGCTCCACCAGATCGTTTCGTCCAAAACGAAGGCGTCGATCATGCGCAGGCCGGTTTTTTTGAAAAACCTCCTCTTTTTCCGGTCGCCGGCCAGCGGCTCATGGAGCAGCGCGTGGCCGCCGGGCTTCAGCAGCTCAACGACCACCTTCATACCGGCGGCAAAACCGACGATGTGCAGCGAGCCCTCGGCCACGATGACGTCGAATTTCATCTTGAACGGCGGCAGGGCAAAAATGGATGCCTGGATCAGTTCGATCCGGGCCGAGTAATCTAGCGCCTGGGCCTTGTGCCTCAGCTGTTCCAAGCAAGCGGGGTCAGGATCGACCGCGACAAAGCGCCCCGGGCAGGCAGCCATCAGGGCCAGTGTCGGCACGCCGCTGCCGCAGCCGATGTCGAGGATGAGCGGATCGGCTGCGACGGGGATGAGCGCAAAGGCGCGCAAGGTATAGCGGTTCAGATTGCTTCTACAGCGGTCCCGGATCTCGTATGGATCCATTACGGGCTTCCCTCCGGCCGTTTACCAGGGAAAGGTCAATACCGCGCCGACGCCAAGCTTCAGGAATCGCTCGGCGAATGATTCGCGGAACAGCTCGATGGCCCGGTCACCCGTGCAATGTGAGGCACCGCAATATTCCACGCCGGCCGCCTTCATCTCGCGGATGATGGCCCTGATCTCCCCGTCGTCCTTCTTCATCAGGTGAAAGCCGCCCAGAACGGCACGCGGCAGGCCGGAGGCGACCTGCGGTGCGCGGCGCACGATCGTCAAAATTCCCGGGTGAGCGCAGCCGGTAATCACCAGCAGTCCCTTGGCGGTATTGAACACAAGAGACTGTTCCGTGAAGGCGGGATCGAAGTCGGCGGGCATCTCGCCCGTGGAATGGACATTCCGGCAGACCTCGCGGGGCTCCCTGATCCGCTGCGGCTGTCCGCCCCATTGGCGCACCCTGGCCATGTACTCGTCACTGGCCATGGCCGGGAGATAAACGGGAATATCGCGTTTCTGGGACAGGATCCATTCAAGGCCGCCGCTGTGGTCACCGTGCAAGTGCGAAATTACGATCATCCCCACCCGGCCCAGATCGACCTTCAGGCTCGAGATGTTTTTTTGCAGGATAGCGGCCTGGGTGCCGGTATCGAAGAGGATGGTCTTTTCCGCGCCTTGCACCAGGCAGGCAAATCCCCAATCCGCCTGCAACCCCTCCGCCGCCAAGTAATTGTCGTAGAGAACGGTTACGCGGAGTTCATTGGCATCGGGAAGCGGTCCGGCCAGCAG
>JALOLC010000022.1 GCA_025456175.1 Acidobacteriota bacterium
GAGCGGCGGCTCGCCGGCCAGGCCGGGCCGCGGGCGCAGCCGGTCCTTCAGGAGCGCGCGGTAGGAGGGCTTCAGGAGGTACTTGAGCCAGAACGGCCAAAAAATCAGCAGGAGCAGGAAATACAGGAGGTCGAGAATGAGCATATTTCATTATAGCACAGCCGCCGCGGCGGAGTCATCCGCGAGGGCTTGCGCGGGCCGTTGACCCGCAGTCCCGACGGCGGTACAATGCGCACATGGTTGAGAGAATCAAGGCCGTCGTTTTGGCCGCGGGCAAGTCCACGCGCATGAAGTCCGGCCTTTCCAAGGTGCTGCACCCCATCCTGGGCAAGGAGATCATCCGCTACCTGATCGGCAGCCTCCGGGAGTGCGGCCTGGCCGAGCCCGATATCGTCATTGTCGTCGGCGACAACCGGGCCGAAATCGAGAAGGCGCTGGGCAGCGGATTTCTCTACGCCCGCCAGCAGGAGCAGCTGGGGACGGCCCATGCCCTGCTGAGCGCCGCCAGCCAGGTGGCGGCCCACGACGGATCGCTGCTGGTGCTGGTCGGCGACAACCCGTTCATCACCGCCGCCGAGCGCCAGCGGCTGAGCGCCGCCGCCTGCACGCTGATCAGCGCGGTTTTTCCCCACGACATCCCGCCCTTCGGCCGCATCGTCCGCGACGGCCAGGGGAGGGTGGAGCGCATCGTCGAGGAAAAGGACGCCGGCCCGGCGGAGCGCTGTATCCGCGAGGTCAACGCGTCGATCTACCTGTTCGACAACCGGGTCGTCTTCCCCCTCCTGGCGCGCATCGGCAACGACAACGCCAAGAAAGAGTACTATCTGACCGATATCGTCTCCATCCTGCGCCGGGATAACCTGGCCGTGGAGGCGGTCGTGGCCGAGGATCGCGACATCGCCATCGGCATCAATGACCGCCGCGACCTGCAGCTGGCGCAGGAGAAGTTCAACCGCCGCAACCAGGAGCGGCTGATGCTCGAGAACGGGGTGACCATCCTGCAGCCCGAGACGGTGACCGTCGAGCACGACGTGGAGGTCGGCCGCGACACCGTCATCTACCCCTGCACCTTTCTCGGCGCCGGCACGCGCGTCGGCAAGAACTGCGCCATCGGCCCCTGCGCCTGCCTGAGGAACGTGCGCATCGCCGACGGGGAAAAGTGGGATTTTGTGAAAAAGGAAGGCTGATGACGGGGTGAACGGACGGCTCCCGCCCCCCGCTGTCCAATTTGACTTTTAAAGAAAATGAAATATAATGAAGCCAACCCGCAAAGGAAGGGGAATCGATGATTCGCAAGTTGATAAAACCGAATTTCAAGGAAATAAAGCAGAAATCGGACCGGGAAAGCAAGCACAAGCCGCCGCCGCCCTACAAGACCCATGCCGAGAACTACTATTACATCAAGCAGATGAACAACCGTACCCAGCTGGTCTTCGAGCTGGTGGGCGGCGAGATACTCCGGGGGCTGCTGGACTGGTACGATGAAAAGTGCCTGAAGGTCAAGAAACTGGATGGCGGAACCCTGATCGTCTTCAAGTCGCAGATCAAGTACATTTACAAGAACCCCGACTTTGCCGAACCCAAGCCAGAAGAGCCCAAGCCGGGCAAGTAAGGCCATCGCCGTCACCCTGGGCGATCCCCAGGGAATCGGGCCTGAAATCATCGCCAGGAGCCTGGCCGCGCATGCGCCGGAAGCCGCGCTGGTGCTCGTCGGCTCGCGTCGCTACTTCCCCGCCCCTGATCTGCGCCCAATTCGCGCAGGCAGCGAGGCCCGCCCCGGGGAAGCGGCGTTCCTGGAGGCGGGCGAAGGACCCGCTGGCGGCGACCCTTCGTTTTTCTGGGTGCAGACGGCCGTGGCAATGGCGCTGCGCAACGAGGTGCAGGCGCTGGTCACGGCGCCGGTCAGCAAGGACAAGTGGCTGGCCAGCGGCGCGCCCTTTCGCGGCCACACCGATTATTTCGCCACTCTTTCCCCGGGCGAGCCGCCGGCCATGTTTTTCTGGTCGCCCGGGCTGAAGGTGGCCCTGTTTTCCCATCACGTCCCCTTGCGTGAGACCTTCGCCCTGCTCGAGCGCGGCAGGATCGTATCCTTCGTCCGCCGGATCGATCGGGAATTGCGGCGGTTGTTCCGCCGGGATTTCGCCTATCTGTTCAGCGGCCTGAATCCCCATGCCGGGGAAGGCGGCTGCCTGGGAAGCGAGGAGATCACCACGATCGCCCCGGCCGTCTGCGAACTGGAGAGGGACGTCCGCGTGGCCGGCCTGTATCCCCCCGACGTGGTGTTCGCCAAGGCGCGCACCATGAAGGACACGGTGGTCATCGCCTGGAACCACGATCAGGGGCTGATTCCCTTCAAGCTGCTGCATGGCGGCGACGGCGTGCAGCTGACCCTGGGCTTGCCTTTCGTCCGAACGTCACCGGTGCACGGGACCGCCTGTGACATCGCCGGCAAGGGGATCGCCGATCCGGCCAGCATGCTGGCCGCCATCCGCCTGGCCGAGTCGCTTCTGCTCTAGCGGCCGTCGCCCCCCGCTGGCGGCTCTTTCTTGGCTTCTGCCGCCATTTTTTCCCTAATCAGGCGAAGCTCTTCCTGGATCCGCTTCAGCTCCGCGGCGTATCTCTTCCTGGCTTCGGCGGGCAGTTTGTCCTTCTCGGCCTGCAGCCGCTTCAGCTCGAAGGCCAGCTTCTGGCTCTCTTCCTTGACCTTCTTCAGGGAGAACGTCTTTTCCTGGAGCAGGTCGGCAAGCGCTTCTTCCTTGGCCAGCAGCAGCTTGCGTATCTCGTCCTTGAGCAGCGCCTTGGCTTCATCGCTGATGGTGCCTTTCAGGCTCTCCATTTTCTGCGAGAAGCGCCGGACGTCCCAGGCTCGTTTTTCGTTCTTGTCGGGAACGATGGAGAACTTCCGGGCCTGGCCGTCGCGATACAGCTCGAGAAGCACGGCTTCCTTCTCCTCCAGGGCGACCATGGTCTTCCTGAGGTCGGCCGCGCTGCGCAGGGAATTGGCGTTGGCCCGGACGATGACGTCCCCCGCCTTCAGCCCGGCCTTCTTGGCGGCCGAGTTTTCGTCGACGCGGGAGATCAGCAGGCCGTAGCCCTCCTTGACCGCGTACTTCTGCCCGAGGTCGGCCGTGATCTCCATGACCTCAATGCCGAGCTGGCGGGAGCCGGAGAAGTCGATGACATAGTTGCGCACCCTGGGCAGGGCCGATTCCAGTTCGAGGATCTCGGGGATTTCGGCCAGTTGCTCGGCCAGGTGCGGCAGGTCACGCGCGAAGCCCTCCGGCGCCGTCGGCGGCGCGGGCGGCAGCGGCACCCGCCGCGGCTCGCCCAGTTCGACGCGCAGGCGCAGCGGCCTGCCGGCCCGCTTGACCGTGAGGTTGATCGTGTCCCCGGCATAGCGGAACTGCAGCGCCGCGACGATATCGCGGAACGAGGCGATCGGCTGGCCGGCAAGCTCTTCGATGCGGTCGCCGCCGGCGATGCCGGCCTTGGCCGCCGGCGATTCCTTATAGGCTTCCTGGACCTGGTTCGAGTCGGCGACGAAGGTGATTCCCAGCCAGCCCGGGACGATCTTTCCCGCCGTTTTCAGCTGCTGAACGATGCGCTGGACCTGCCCGGCGGGGATGGCGTAGCAGAGGCTGCCGCTCTCGCTGCGGTTGCCGCTGACCACGATCGATGCCGAATGGTCCTTGAAGGTGTAGTCGGGAGTGAAGGCGAAGCCGACGCTGCCGCGGATGACGCCCAGCAGCTCGCCCTTCTTGTTGACCACGGCGCCGCCGGCCGAGCCCGGGGCGACCGGGGCGTTCAGGATCAGCTCGTTCGCGCTGAGGCTGCTGACGATGCCCTGGGATATGGCCGGGAACTTCTCGTAGAACAGGCCGACCAGCGCCACCCAGTTGCCGACTTCGGCCGGCTTCCCCGGCGGCAGGGTCGGCAGCGTCTTTCTGTCAATGCGCAGCAGAGTCAGCCCCGAGCGGTCGTCCTGGCCGGCGACGCGGGCCGCGATGGATTCACCCCTGGAGGTTTCCACCGACAGCTTGGCGAACGGACGCCGGGTGACTTGGGCCGAGGTGATGATCAGCCCGCCCTCTAGGGCGATGCCGGTGGCCACGTATTTGCTGCCGTTTTCGGCGACGACCTTCACCAGGGAGGGAGAAACCCGCTGCAGAACGGCGCGGATCTCGTTCTCGATATCGTCGATCCTGTCGGCCGCACGGTCACGCCTGTCCTCTTGCGGGACCGCCCGGAGCCCGATCGCGCTCCAGAGCAGCAGCATGATTATGATGACGAACAGCGCTTTTTTCATGGTCTCCTCCTAAATCTGGTTCGGCGTCGCCGCGGGCGCGGCCGATCCGCCTTCCAAGGCGACCGGCTGGAGAGAATAGCGGGTGCGGCTGTCGGAAGTGGAAAAGAACATGTTCTCGCTGACGGGGACCTCGGCTTTGCCGGCGGCGGTGAGCGGCCCCCGGCGCTGGGCGGGACGGAACGGCTGGAAAATGACCAGCAGCAGGGCTACGGCGGCCACCGCCGCCGCTCCGATGCCGACCTGGCGCTGACGCTTCTTCCTGCGGATCTTGGCGAAAACCCGGAACTCGAAGTCGCCGCCCAGCTCGCCGGCGTCGCCGCGCCGCTCAAAAATCTCCTGCCAGTCAGACATGGGCGCCTCCCTGCACATTGAGGCAGTGCTTTTTCAAATGATCCTTGCCGCGGAAGACCAGGGATTTGACCGTGCCGATGGGCTTGTTCAGCATGTGTGCGATCTCCTCAAATGAAAAATTGTCCAGCTCCTTCATCACCAGGGGCACCCGCCACTTCTCGGGGACCAGGGCCAGGAGCTGCTCAGCCTGAAACTTGGCCTCGATGTCGGGATGGTAGGCCGCTTGGCGCTCGTTCAGGTCGGTGAGGGAAAACATGTGCCGGATGCGTTTCTTGCGGAATTCGCTGCGCGCCAGGTTGGTGGCGATGGAGTAGATCCAGGCTTTCGCCGCCTGCGGGTGGTCGCTTTTCAGGGTGCGGGCCTTGAAGTAGACGCGGACGAACGTGTCCTGAGTGAGCTCCTCGGCCGATTGGCGATTGCCCAGCAGCAGGCTCAGATAATTGAATATCGGCTTTTTATACATGGCCATCACTTCCTTGAACGCGGCTTCATCCCCGGCCTTGAGCTTGGCAATCAGGTCATCCATGGCTATCCCTTATGATGTTCATGTCATGGAAAAAGTTGCAGGCAGGGCCGATTATCTCTTTTTTTTACTGGGAAATGAAGGGACAAGGAAGGCAGGGGTTTGAGAGAGAAATGAGAAAAGAATAATGCGGACATTCAAAAAATCAACTGTCGCGGCCGCGGTCAACCGCCTTGGCCTGCGGGAACATCCCCGTTCACTCCTCCGGCGCAGAGATCGTCGAGTTTCGTTGGTAGCTTCTGCAGAAACTCCTTGCCGACCTTGAACTGGTAGGGGAGCGCCGGGTTGCGGACGATGACCGTTTCCCCCTCGGCGTCACCAAGCTCGATGGCGATCGAACCGGGCTTTTCGCCTCTGGCCGGATCTTCCGTTTTCATGGTGATGCGTATCGGGAATGGGGGCAAGGCCCTTGCCTCGTCCATGAATTCCCGGGCTTCCAGATCGGCCAACGAGGTCAGCAGGGTCTCGATCTTCTCCTGGCTCAGCTTTTTCCCCGGAACTTCCCGGTCCAATTTCCAGGCGCCGGAGGCGTCCTTGCGGGCGCTGAAGCGGAAGTCGCCCCGGCGGAACGCGATTTCGTTTGCATCGAAGGCGAAGAAAGGAGCCACTTTTTTTTCGCGGAACACCGCGGCGTCGGCCGCGAACTTGTCGAGGAGGTCCTTGGCGATCCCGCAGATCTCGGTGGCGCCCGCGGCCAAGGCGTAGTATTGCTCGCCTTTCCGCCCGACCGCAATCTTCCGCGACCCGGACGTGGAGCGGAATTCGGCGACAAGCGCGGGCTGGTCCAGGCCGAATTCCCCGAAAGCGCCGCTGCCCGGGGCCGGCGCGAACGATATGGCCTGCAGATCGGCGACGGCGGCGAGGAGGTCGCTGACTTTGGATTCCTGGGCCAGGGAATACAGGGGCTTTTCCAGGAACCAGCGCCCCTCTTTCTTGGCGAAAGCGAGGACGCTGCTCTCGCGCCGGTACTCCAGGGCGGCGACGGCCATGGTGTCGATCTCCAGCACCTTCTTGTCGCGGAAGGCGAACAGGTCCTTTTCCAGGGCCTGGCGCAGGTAGGAGGCGATGGTGACCACCTTGCTGCCATCGCCCAGCTTGGCGTAGGACGAATCGTCGATGGTGTTCTTCATTCCCAGCAGGATGATCGTTGCCGGCCGCCCCTTGGCGATGAGCTTCAGCTCGATCTCGGGCTCGTCCAGTCCGAAATCCTTCAGTGCTGCCGCGTTCTCCGCCACCAGCCGGTCATATTTCAGACGGCAGAAATTGTCCAGAATGCCTTCCAGCACGGCCTTGTCGGCCTTGGCCGCCAGCGGCGCGTCCAGATGCCACAGGACGTCCCGGCGCGAGAACGAGAAACGATCCGTTTTGTTCCGCAGTTCGATTTTCTCGATCGTGGCGGCGGGGATGTCGAATAGAATCCCCTCGACGGCCAGCTTGGCTTTTTCCTTTTGGTTCACAAACACGATGGTTGCGGACAGCAGCGCCAAAACAAAGGCCAAAACGGCAATCTTCTTCCAGTTCATAGCTTTCTCCGGTAAAGCCAGACGCCGATGCCGACGGCAAAAACCAGCAGCGGCAGTATGACCAGGGAATAGAAAAACACCAGGCGGCCGGCGCTGCGCGTCAGGCTAACGGTGCGCGGAGCGGCCACTTTGGGGGCGATGGCGACCAGGTCCTTCTCCTCGGCCAGCCAGGAAACGGCGTTGTTGATGAAGTTGCTGTTGGCCTGGAAAAAATAGTACTTGTTCAGGGCGAAGTCGGAATCGCCGATGACCACGAGGCGGGATTTGCTGTCGCCGCTGCTGATCTCGCTGGCGGCCGCGATGTCGATGGGGCCCCTCTTGTCCTCGGGGTTCTGGGTGATCTTCTCGGTCTTGACCTCGGCTTCGTAATTGGTCTCGCCCCAGGAGTTGGGGCTGGTGGCGGCCAGGAAGTGTACGTCGACCCCGGCGGGAACCGGGGCGATGCGGGCCAGACCGCGGGCCAGGGGGAACATCGTGGCATAGCCGAAGCCCCTGGTGATGGGATGCTCGGGGTACTTGGCCACCACCGGCATGAAATAGTTCCCGCCCATGAACTGGGAGAGGGGATCGGCGTCGACGACGACATGGTTCTCGAGCGCCAGGCCGAACTTTTTCAGCAGCGGCTGCAGCTCGGCGCCCTGGCCCGGATCGAGCAGCAGCAGCAGGCGGCCTTGCCCCTTTTCAAGGTAATTCTGCAGGAGGAAAATCTCTTTCTCGAAAAGGGGTTTCTGCGGCCCGGCCACGATCACGGCCGCCGCGTCCCCGGGCACGGCCGCCTCCTGGAAAAGGACCAGTTCCTTTGTCCTGAAGGAGAGCTTTTCCAGTCCGGCCTTGGCCTCGGAGTAGCCGTTGTCGCCGCTTTCCATCATCAAGGGTTCGCCGTGGCCCTGGGTGAAATAGATGGTCTTTTCGCCCTGGCGCGACACCTTGATGATGGCGTTGGTGATGGCTTCCTCTGATACCTCCTCGCTGCGCGTGCTCTTGCCGCCGTATTCGAACACCAGCGTGCCGTCGGCCTTGATCGCGTACCTCTTGACCAGCTCGGGCTTCAGGTAGGGGTCGATGATCTCAGCCTGGACCTTCCGGCTGTGGAAGCGGTAGATCGCCAGCAGGGACTGGAAGCGGGCGCGATTGCCGTTTTCCTTGCCGAAAAAGGCCTTGATCTGCAGGTCCTTCTTCAGCCCGCGGACCACCTGCAGCGATTGGGGGGAAAGGGAGTGGGCCTTGTTGGCGGTGAGATCGAAGCGCTGATGGAACTTGACCCCGAGATAATTGACGGCGGCGACGATGGCCACGACCAGCAGCACCACGACCGCCAGGTTCGAGGCGAACAAGAAATTCAGGCGGGAGTTCTTCGTCCTGAACTGCGAGCGATTGGTGGCGAAATAGGCAGCCAGGCCGACGACGCCCAGGGCGATGAGCGCCAGCCCGGCCTTGCCCTTGAAGGCCGCCAGCCCGTAGCTGAGCCACAGGGCGGTGCCGGCCAGGATCAGCGGCAGAAAAAGATATGTGCCGTAGCGCAAGAATTTTTTCATGCTTACCTCCATTTCCTGAATTCGAACACCGCGCGGGTCAGGTAGAGGCTGAGTGCGACGAACGACAGGAAATAGACGATGTCCTGGGTGTCGATGACCCCGCCGATCGTGTTGCGGAAATGGGTTAAAAACGAAAGGTAAGCCAAAACTCCCTTCCAGGCGCCGGGGCCGCTCTCGCCGATCCAGGAGATCACCCAGATCAGGAGGATGGCGGAGATGGAGATGGCCGCGGCGATGACCTGGTTCTCGGTCAGCGCCGAGGCGAAGGTGCCGATGGCGATGAAAACGGCCCCCATCAGGAACAGCCCGAGGTAGGCGGCGAGAAGCGGCGCCAACTCCGGATTGCCGTGGACAAAGGCGAATACCGCGAAGGTGGAGGTCAGCAGCAGGATGCCGGCATAGATGGCCAGGGCGGCCAGGTACTTGCCGATGATGATCGCGGCCAGGGGCACCGGCGCCGTCAGCAGCATCTCCTCGGTGCGCATCTTCTTCTCGTCGGCGAAGAGGCGCATGGACAGCAGCGGCAGCAGGAACATCAGCACGACCGCCATGTTGTTGAAAAAGGGCGCGAACAGCAGCTGGTTGACGTTGATGCGGTCGAGGGGATAACCCGACTGCATCAGGCGCATGGTCTGCTCGTTCACCCAGGCCAGGATGTTGTAGAAAAAAAAGCCGCTGACCAGCAGGAAGAACGCGGTCAGGATGTAGGCGATGGGTGTGTAGAGAAAGACTTGCAGTTCCTTCTTGGCGATAATCCAGATGCTTCTCATGACGCCCTCCCGTCCTCGGCCAGGACAATCTTCATGTACAGGGCTTCCAGCCCGGCCTTGATCTCCCGGATCTTAACGTCCTTCTCGACCAGGTGCCGGATGAGCGGATTGAAATCGCCCGGGGCCTCCTTGAACTCCAATTTCAGCGTGGAACCGTCGGCCAGAGCCTCGCTGACAGCGGGGAAGGCCTGCTTGATGGAGCCGCAGATGCCATCGTCGGCCGGGCCATTGGTGACGATCTCCAGGTTCTTCCCCCACTCGTCGCGGGTCAGGGTCGCTTTCAGCCTCCCCTGCTTGATGATCACCGCCCCGTCGCACACCTGGGTGATCTCGGCCAGGATGTGCGAGGAGAGGATGATGGTGGCGCTCTCCTTGAACTGGCGGATCAGCTCGCGGATCTCGATGATCTGCGCCGGGTCGAGGCCGATGGTCGGCTCGTCGAGGATGAGCACCGCCGGCTCGTGGATGATGGCCTGGGCGATGCCCAAACGCTGGCGGAAGCCGCGGGAGATGTTGCGGATCAGGCGGCCGTAAACGCCCTGCAGGTTGGCCATCTCCACCGCGCGCTCGATGGCGGAGCGCATCTTTTTCCTCTCGATGCCGTTCAGCTCGGCCACGAAGCGCAGAAATTCCTTGACGGTCAGCTCGCCGTATACCGGGACGACCTCCGGGAGATAGCCGACCATCTTCTGGATCGCCCGCGGGTCGGCGCTGACATCGATGTTGTTGAGGCGGGCCTGTCCCTCGTTGGCAGGCAGGTAGCCGGTCAGGATGCGCATGGTGGTGGTCTTGCCGGCGCCGTTGGGGCCGAGGAAACCCCAGATTTTCCCCTTCTCGACGCGGAAGGAGATGTCATCGACGGCTTTCACGTCGCCGAACCTCTTGGAAACGTGCTCGACTTGGATCATCGGGCCTCCTTACATTCTTTCGGGTATCTCGATCCCCAGCAGGGAAAGCAGCCGTTCGACCCTCTCCTTGAACAGGCGCACCAGGTCCAGGCGCAGGGCCCTTATCCCGGGGTCCTTTTCGGCCAGCACGGGGTAGAGATGATAATAGTGGTTGAATTTCTGGCACAAGCCATAGGCGTAGGCGGCCAGGGAGGACAGCTCGTGGTTGGCCAGGGCGAACTCCACCTGGATTTCCAGGAGCGACAAACTGAGGACCAGCTCCCAATGGTGCTGCCTTTCCTGGTCAGCGAGAAGAGCCAGGCTGCCGGCAGCTGCGGGCGCCCCGGCGTCCCCGGCCGCGACCTTGCGCAGGATGCTGTTCAGGCGCACCAGGGTGTATTGCAGGTAAGGGCCGCTGTCGCCCTCGAAATTCAAGGCCTCCTGGAAGTCGAAGGCGATCACGGTGTTGAGGTTGAACTTGACCATGAAATAGCGCAGCGCGGCCACGGCGATGGCTTGGGCCACCTTCAGGGCCTCTTCGGCGGCCAGGTCGGGATGGCGCTGGCGGACCTCGCCGAGCGACTTCTCATTCAGCATGGCGATCAGGTCATCGGCCTTGACCGCGCGTCCCTTGCGGCCCGAAACCTCGATGTAGGGCTTTGCTTCCTCGCCGGGCTCGAGCTTCAGCCCCATTTCCCGGACGCAGGCCGGCGTCAGGGCCACCATCTCGTAGGAGAAGTGGACGAAGTTCGCGCTTTCCCGGGAATGGCCCATCTGGGCCAGGACCTGTCCGATCAGGTTCTGCAGGTAGGACTGGCGGACATCGATGACATTGTAGACGCGCCGGCCCCTGCCGAAGCGCCGCAGCGGTTCGCCGGTAGGCTGCGAGGCGGTCATGAAGATGGGGTGGCCGTCGGGATAGGCGTGGAACGGCGCGTAGTGGAAGTCGCGGGACAGGAGGTCGAATTTCCAGAAGTTGTAGGCGATGTCCTTGCCCACGTAGGTGATGGTGTGGTTGGAGCGGACGATGATCTTCTCGATCTTCTCGCGATCGTAGTGGATGACCAGGCAGCCCGCTTTTTCGGGGTCGGCCGATGGGGCCATCACCCCGCGCGCGGTCAGCCCGGCGGCGGCGGCCGTAAAGAAATCCAGGGCGATCACGTCGCTCTCGCGCGCCAGCAGGTCGTACTGGATGCCGAGCTTCTCCATGGTACGGATATGGTCGAGCAGGACCTGTTCGGCGACGTAGCGGCAGGCCGAGTACTCGGGCTCGAGCTTGTCCTCGATCCGCTTGTGCACTTCGCGGCGCTGGGCGGCCAGCTCCTCGTTTTCGGCGAAGAGCCGGTTGACCTCGGCGTAAAGCTCCCAGAGATGGGCGGCCAGCTCCGGAAGCGCGCGGATCGCCGCCAGGTCCTTCTTCTGGTAGTGCAGGAGGCCCCAGACGACGTCGGCCACCTGGATGCCGGTGTCGTCGATGTAGTTCTGGACCTCGACCTCGTAGCCCAGGAAGCGGCAGCAGCGAGCCAGGACGTCGCCAAGGCAGGAGTTGCGCAAATGGCCGATATGGGCCGACTTGTTCGGGTTGATGCTCGTGTGTTCGACGATGACCTTCTCATCCCGCGGCGGTTTCGGCATCTTCCGGCGTTGGGCGGCGATGAATTCATCGCGCTTCAGGTAGAGGTTGAGAAAGCCGCCGCCGGCGACGCGGACCTCTGCGACCGCCTGCAGCCGCCCCTGCAGCCGGGCGGCGATGCCGCTGGCCAGGGTGAAGGGCTTCTCCTTCAGCTTCTTGGCCAGGGCGAAGGCCAGGTTGGTCGACAGGTCGCCGAACTTCCGCTCGGCCGGGACGGCGAACTCCGTCTCCACGCCGCCAAGATCGTACGCTCCCTCCAGGGCCGCGGCGATCTCCCGGCGCAGCTGTTCCTGGAGCGTTTTCATGGCGAACACTCCAGGTGCGACGTGCTGTTCCAGAAATCGACCACCGCCCAGCGCCGCGCCCCGTCCTCCATGAGCAGCAGCCGGGAGAGGGCGGCGTTGCCCGTGCGGAAGACCCGGGCCTGGGCCGGGGAGATTCCCAGCAGGCCGGCCAGGATGGCGCGGTTGACCGAGGCGTGGCCGGCGATGAGGATGGTCCGCTGCCCGTTGCCCAGGGCGGTGTCCAGCCCGGCGCGGGCGCGGGCGCAAACGGCACTGAAGCTCTCGCCGCCGGGGACGGGAAAGTCGGGATCGCTGATGAAGCGCTGATGGACGTCGGCGAACCGCTCCCGCACGAGGCCATAGTCAAGCCCCTCCCAGTCGCCCAGGTCGATCTCGCTGAATTCGGGGATCAGTGTCAGGCTTTTGCCGTGAAAGCGGTTGATGATCGTCGCCGTCTCCCGGGCCCGCCGCAGCGGCGACGAGAAAAAGGCGTCGATGGACTCCGGCTTCAGGCGCGCGGCCAGTTTTTCGGCTTCTTGCCGCCCCCTGTCGCTCAGCGGGTTGTCGATGCGACCCTGCAGGCGATCGCTCTCGTTGAAGGCGGTGGTGCCGTGGCGGACCAGCAGAATTCGTTTCTTGACGGCGTCCATAGGCTGGGATTATATACCAGCGGGGGTGGGAGGTCAACTCGAAACGCTGTGCACCAAAGCCTCTTCGCCGCCCGGGCTATTTCAGGATGGAATGCTCTTTTTCCAGAATGATCGCGAAGGCCTGGGCCTCGTCGCCGGCTTCCTTCAGGGACGCGACCAAATCGCAGCTGGCGGTGAGGCGGGCGAGGTGGGCCAGGGTCTTGAGGTGCAGGCCGATGTCGCGGTCGTCGCTCATGATCAGGAAGACCAGGTGCACGTCCTGGCCGTCGGGAGCCTTGAAGTCGATCCCCTGGCGCACCAGGGCCATGGCCAGGAAGAACTCGGAGAATTCGTCGGAAAAGATGTGCGGCGTGGCCACGCCGCGGCCGATCCCCGTCGACTGCACGCTCTCACGCTTGACGAACAGCCGCTTCACCTTGCGCGCGTCGGCGATGATCCCCTTTTTCTTGAGGAATTGGGCGAAATCGCCGTACAAGTGCCCGGTGTCCTTGCAGGCGTCGCATATATAGATGTTTTCCTTTTTCAGGTACGTGGCCAGTTTCATCATAAGCTCCTTCGGATGTCGTCACTGCCGGCGAAAACGCGGTCGGGGCCAGCGGAGGAAAGGACGGTGCCGCCAACGGCTGACCGCTCCAGGCGCAACGTCGTCCCCCAGGGGTCGATGAGAAGATCGGCGTCGCGAAGATAACCCGGGACGAGCTCGGCCAGGCCGGCGGGATAAGTGCCGCGCTCGTCGGCATACGCATCGAGCGCCGCCTCGACCTGCTGCAGCTGCGCGGGCAGCGCAGCCAGCTTGGCCTTGTCCAGGGCCGTTTCCGATTCCCCGAGCGGGTTGGCCTTGCGCTCGGCGCCGAAGTGCAGAACCAGCACGACGGCGAGAGCGACCAGCAGGAGCAGCAGGATGTAGCGCATGGACCAATTCTATGGGAGCGAAAAAAAAAATACAAGCGGCGCGGGCCAGGAAAAGCAAACGGCCGCCGGCCGCGACGCAACCACCCTATGGCCTGAAAACACCCAGCCTGCGGTCGATGGGCTGCGCCAGGAAGCCCTTTTCCCCGGATTCGGCGCGCCGGACAAGGGACGCGATCCCTCCCCCGGCGCGGCGGTCGATGACCAGGCGCAGGCGCGTGGAGCGGAACGCGGTCAGCATCTCGACGTCATTGGTGCTGTCGCCGGCGACGAACGCCGGCTCGCGCCCAAGCCGGGAGCGGAGGTTGGCCACCTTGCCCTGGCCGAGGTTGGGGCGCAGTCCCGGAGCCATGGCGCCCTCGAAGCGGTCGTCCGCGACCTTCAGCTCCATGCCGACAACCTGCCGGCAGGGGAAGCCGGTCATGGCGATCATCTTCTCCACCAGCTGCCGGTTGCTGGCCGTGGAAACGACGACCCGGCCGCCGCGTGCCTGCCAGCACGCGGCCAGGTCGCGCATTTCCTGGTAGAGGCGGATGCCTCCCGTCCAGTCGTAACGCCAGCGCCGCAGCGGGTCGACCAGGCCATGGCGCGCGATGGGAACCAGCAATTCCTTTTTGATGACCGCTGCGGCGAGGCGGTCGAACTCGGACAAGGGCAACCCCTGCAGCAGCCGGTTCACCCAGGGGTAGGCGAACCCGCAGCCGATGCCGGGGGTTTCTTCCAGCGCCCGGTTCAGGGCCAGCAGCCCCGATGTGAAGACGCGGTAATTCCCGTCGACTCCCCTCCCGGCCCCGGCTGTAGTCTTCTTCAAATGCTTGTAGGCGCTGAAGACCGCGTCCTTCATTTTTTTCAGGGGAAACGGCTGGCCGCGGACAAGGACATGGCCGACACCTTGGATCACGTCAGGGACCATGGCGGCCATCGTCGCGGCGTCCAGCCGGTATTCCAGGCCGAAGGTCAGGCGCCGCAGCAGGGCCTCGCCGATGTCGTTGAAGATGCAGGTGTTGTCCCAATCGAATACCGCGATCTCGCCGCGCCTGACGCCGCGCAGCATCTCGTTCAGCGCCGTGAAGTTCCGCTCGCTCCAGTTCCGCCGCTTCAGCTTCATGGCGCAACCATAGCCGATTGTTTTCGCGAATGCAATGCGCCACGCCGGGGAGCCCATGGCTTGTTCGTGCGCCGGTCGACCTGGGCCATCTGATCTTCGCCGCCTTGGTGGGCCCGGCCTCCTGCGGTTAAAAAAATGGGGCGGCCGCAGGGGGCCGCCCCGCATCGTGGGAGGGGGATGGAGATGAATCTAGTTTCGGCGGAATTGGCGCCTGGCGCCGCGTTCCCGCATGCCGTCGCGCGCCCGGCCGCGGAAATCCTTCTTCAACTCGGCGATCCGCGATTTTTGTTCGGGGGTCAGCAGAGCCTGAATTTCCTTGTGCAGGCGCAAGCGGGCGATCTGCATCTCGGCGCGCATGTCGGACTGCTCGCGGATCAGTTTCTCCGCCTCGCCCAACGCGGCCTCGCTGGCGGCGGTGCGCAGTTTCAGGCCCTTGATGCGCATCTCGGCGCCGAACTGGATCGCCCATTGCTGGTGGGTATCGAGCAGGGCGCCGATCGTCTTCACCTGCTCGGCGTTCAGCCCCAGCTCGTCCTTGGCCCGGAGCAGGAGCCGCGCCGGCAGGACGTCCTGCCCGGCGAAGAAGCCGCGGTCATGCAGCCGCTTTCCCGCTCCCGGGCCGCGCAAGCCCGGTTGGGCCATGACCGTGATGGCTGCGGCCAGGATCATCACCATGAACAATGCAACGGATTTATTTTTCATTTCAACCTCCTTTCGGCTTGACACAAGGCAAACAACGCCCCCGGCCATTTCTTGCAGGCAAGGCCGACGCGCGGAAATAAGCATGGCCGGCGAGCGGCGTCGGCGCCCTTTCTCAATTCCCGATGATTTAGTATAATGCTAGCTTGTCCCATAGATCCCCGGGGGAGGCTTCATGCATTCCGTCTGTGATCCGCCGGCCCGTCCGGCCGCCTACTGAATTGCCGACGTTCAAGGTCAAGGTCAGCCGCAAGATCTTCGTCTCCCAGGAAAGCGGCTTCGGCGTTTTCCTGGTGCGGGTGGAGGGGACGCGCGAGAGCCGGGTCATCGTCGGCAGCCTCCACGCCCTGAGCGTGGGCGATTTCCTCGAGATCGAGGGCGAGGAAACGGAGCACCCGCGCTTCGGCAAGCAGATCAAGGTCGGTCGCTTCGAGTTCATCAAGCCCGAGGACGGCGAGGGGATCGCCCGCTACCTCTCCTCGGGACGCTTCAAGGGCATCGGCAGGAAAACTGCCCAGAAGATCGTTGATCAGTTCGGGCCGGCGACCTTCGAAGTCCTGGAAAACACCCCCGAGCGCCTGGCCGAGGTGCCGGGGCTGAAGAAATCGGTCCTGGAATCCGTCCGCCAGGGAGTCCAGGGCAGCCGCACCCTGCGCGATCTGACCGTGCGCCTCACCCCTTTCGGCATCGGCCAGGAAACGGTCTTCCGCATCCATCGCGAGTTCGGCGACCTGGCGCCGGCGCTGGTGGAAAGCAACCCCTACTTGCTCATCGAGCGCATTCGCGGCGTGGGCTTCAAGGTCGCCGACACCATCGCCCGGGCCGTGGGCATCGCCCGGACCGATGCGCAGCGGCTGCGGGCCGGGATCCTCCACGTCCTGCAGCAGGGAGAGTTCCAGCGCGGCGACCTGTACACGCCCCGCGACGAGCTGCTGGCCAAGTGCGCCTGGCTGCTGGACATCGATGACTGTGACATCGCCGCCGCCTTGGAGCGGCTGGTCGAGCGCGGCGAGCTGCGCCGCGTCGAGCTTCCCGAGCCCTGCGTCCTCACCCCCCAGAACGAGCTGATCGAGAGGGCCGCGGCCGGCAGGCTGCACCGTCTCGCCCAGGACGGAGACGCGATCGAGGAGCCGGCGGTCGATTTTGATTCTGTCTTCGAAACGCTTTCCCTGGAGCTCACTGCCGAACAGAAGCAGGCGGTGCTGGCCGCGGTGCGCAATCGACTGACCATCATCACCGGCGGCCCGGGCACGGGCAAGACGACCATCATCCGGGCCATCATTGAGATCCTCAAGGCCAACCGGCGCTCGATCCTCGTCGCCGCTCCCACCGGGCGGGCGGCCAAGCGCATCGAGGAGAGCGCGTTCTGCGCGGCCTCGACGATCCACCGCCTGCTGAAGTTCAACCCCGAGAGCGGCCAGTTCGTGCACAACGCCCAGAACCCCTTGAGGGCCGGCGTGGTCATCGTTGACGAGTTCTCCATGGTCGATTCGTTCATCCTGTTTTCGCTGCTGCAGGCCCTGCCCGACGACGCCCAGCTGATCGTCATCGGCGACAAGGACCAACTGCCCTCGGTGGGACCGGGCAACGTCCTGCGCGACATGATCCAGAGCGGCGTTTTCCATACCATCTACCTGAAGCGCAACTTCCGCCAGGACCAGGGCAGCCTGATCGTGGAAAATGCCTGCCGCATCAACAGCGGCGAGCCCCTCGCCTTTCCCGTGCCCGACCCGGCCGCCGATTTCGTTTTCCTGCCGGTGCGCGAGGAGGCCGAGGTGCTGGACAAGGTCGAGCGCATCATCCGCTTCTACCAGGCGGAGTACCCGTTCAATTCCCCCTCGCTGCAGGTGCTGGCCCCCATGTACCGCGGCGAGGCCGGCATCGACCGCATCAACGAGATGGTCCAGACGATGTTCAACCCCGAACCGCTCCTGCTGAAGCGGGAAAAAACATCCTTCAAACGCCGGGACAAGGTGATGCAGACCCGCAACGACTACGACAAGGGGGTGTTCAACGGCGACCTGGGGATCGTTGAAGGCTACAGCGTGGACGACAAGCAGCTGCGGGTTGATTACGACGGCTGGGTGGTCGAGTACGCCGGCGACGAACTGGACGAGCTTACCCTCTCCTACGCCGTCTCGGTCCACAAGTCGCAGGGGTCGGAATACGATATCGTGATCCTGTGCCTGCTGCCGGCCCACGCGCGCATGCTCAGCCGCGAGCTTTTCTATACGGCCGTCACCCGGGCGCGAAAGAAGCTGATCCTGCTGTCCGATGAGGCCACCGTCGCCCGCGCCGTCGCCAACTCGCAGCCGGTCCTGCGCCGCACCCTCCTGCCCCTGCGCCTGCAGGAGGCGTTCGCGACCGGGCCCCGCTCCAGCGGGGGTCTCCAGGGCCCTGCGCCGGGGCCTGTGGTATAATCGCAGCCATGGACGATCTCGCCCCGACCCCCATGCTGCGTCAGTATCGGGAGATCAAGAAGAGCTATCCCGATGCCATCCTGTTCTTCCGCCTGGGCGATTTCTACGAGATGTTCTTTGACGACGCCCGCACCGCCGCACCCATCCTGGAGGTGGTGCTCACCTCGCGCAACAAGAACAAGGAGGGCGCGGTGCCGCTCTGCGGCGTGCCGCACCACGCCTGGGAGAACTACGCCGCCAAGCTCCTGCGCAAGGGCTACAAGGTGGCCATCTGCGAGCAGATGGAGGACCCGGCGCTGGCCAAGGGCATCGTGCGCCGGGAGGTCACCCACATCCTGACGCCCGCCACCGCCCTCGAGGTCGAGTCGCTGGAGCCGGGGCTGAACAACTTCATCGCCGTGGTCCGCCGTGACAGCGGCGCCATGGCCCTGGCCACCCTGGACCTGGCGGTGGCCGACTTCGAGGTGCAGGCCTTCCCGGCCGGGAACGACGAGGCGCTGTTCAACGAGTTCTACCGCCGCTTTCCCCGGGAAATCGTCATCGCCAGGGAGTACGAGAGGGAATACGGGCTGTTCGTCAAGCGCTTCCCCGAATTCGCCGGCATCCTGGCGACCGTGTACGATGACGCCGAGTTCAACCCGGGCGATTGCGGCGATGTCCTGAAGAAGCAGTTCGGCCTGGAGAGCATCGAGGGGCTGGGGCTGCAGGAGCATCCCGCCGCCGTTGCCGCCGCCGGGGTGGCGCTCAAGTACCTGCGTTCGATCCGCCCGGGCTCTCTGGCCCATCTCCCCGCCCCGCGCTTCAGCGCCCGCCAGGAGCACCTGGTGCTCGACGCCGTCTCGTTCCGCAACCTGGAGGTCGTGGCCAACCTGAAGACCGGGAGCGCGGCCGGCTCCCTCTTCGACGCCGTGGACATGACCGTCACGCCCATGGGCAAGCGCCTGCTGAAAAAGTGGCTCTCCTACCCGCTGCTGGACAGGGCGGCGATCGAGCGCCGCCTCGACGGCGTCGAGGAGTTCGCGCAGAACCTGATCGGCCGCAGCGAGGTGCGCAAGAAACTCAGGGACTTCGCCGACCTGGCGCGCCTGAACTCCAAGGTCGCCCTGAACATCGCCCTGCCCCAGCACCTGCTCAGCCTGCGCGACACGCTGGCGCGCATCCCCGAGGTCCAGGGCGACATCCGGGCCATGAAGTCCGCGATCGTGGGCGAAGCCTGCGCCGGGCTACAGCCGCTCGCCGAGGTGGTGGACCTGGTGGACAGGGCCATCGCCGCGGAGCCGGCCGCGAGCATCAGCGAGGGGCAGATCATCCGCGCCGGCCACCACCGCGAGCTCGACGAACTGCGCGCCATCAGCCGCGACGCCAAGGAGATCGTGGCCGCCATGGAGAAGGAGGAGAAGGCCGCCACCGGCATTCCTTCGCTGAAGATCAAGTACAACAAGGTCTTCGGCTATTTCATCGAGGTTACCAACCCCCACCTGCAGCTGGTGCCGGAGCGCTATATGCGCAAGCAGACCCTGGTCAACGCCGAACGGTTCCTGACCGCCGAGCTGAAGGAGCTCGAGGAGAAGATCCTCAAGGCCGAGGAAAAGATCGTCGCCATCGAGAAGAAGCTCTATCTCGACGTTTTGGCCGCGATCCAGCGCTTCTCGGCGCCGCTGAACCGCAACGCCGAGCTGGTCGCAGTCCTGGATGTCCTGGCCGCCGCGGGCGAGATCGCCCAGCGCCGCGGTTATGCGCGCCCCGAGATCAACGACGGCACGGCCCTGCGCATCCAGGAGGGGCGGCCGTCTCCTCCGACAGCGAGCAGGTGCTGATCATCACCGGCCCGAACATGGGCGGCAAGTCGACCTACCTGCGCCAGAACGCCCTGATCGTCATCCTGGCCCAGGCCGGCCTCTTCGTCCCCGCCGCCCGGGCGCAGATCGGCGTTTGCGATCGCGTCTTCACGCGCATCGGCGCCTCCGACTCGCTGATCGAGGGCAAGTCGACCTTCCTGGTCGAGATGATCGAGACGGCCATCATCCTGAACAACGCCACCTCGCGCTCGCTGATCCTGCTCGACGAGATCGGCCGCGGCACCTCCACCTACGACGGCCTCTCCATCGCCTGGGCCGTTGTCGAGTTCCTGCACGCGCTGCAGGCGAAGCCGCGCACCCTTTTCGCCACCCACTACCACGAGCTGACCGAGCTGGCCGCCATCCTCGAGCGCGTGCGCAACTATCACATCGCGGTCAAGGAGTGGCAGGACAACGTCATCTTCCTGCACAAGATCATGCCCGGCCCCACCGACCAGAGCTTCGGCATCCACGTGGCCAAGATCGCCGGCATCTCCCGAGGACATGGAGCTGAAGGTCTGGGACGAGATCCGCGACAAGCTGAAGGAGACCGACATCTCCCGGCTGACTCCGCTCGATGCTCTGAACATCCTGCAGTT
>JALOLC010000111.1 GCA_025456175.1 Acidobacteriota bacterium
CGTGATGATCTCCGACCGCCTGGTGCACGCCTCGATCGTCGACGGCATGCGCCTGTGCAAGGCCCAGCAGGACACCTTCAAGCACTCCGACATGGGCCATCTCGAGGAGAAGCTGCAGCTGCACTCGAGCGCCCGCGTCAAGCTGATCATCACCGACGGCTCGTTCTCCATGGACGGCGACCTGGCCAGGCTGGACCAGATCGTCGCCCTGGCCGAAAAGTACGGCGCCCTGGTCTTTGTCGACGACTCGCACGCCTCGGGCTTCATCGGCCGGACCGGCCGCGGCACCCACGAGCACTGCGGCGTGGTCGGCAAAATCGACATCATCACCACCACCCTGGGCAAGGCCCTGGGCGGAGCCTCGGGCGGCTGCGTCTCGGGCCGGCGCGAGCTGGTCGAGATGTGCCGCCAGAAGGCGCGGCCCTACCTCTTCTCCAACACCATCCCGCCGGTGGTGGTCTCGGGCGCCAACGCCGTCCTGGACATCATTTCCAAGACCACCGAGCGCCGCGACAAGCTCGAGCGCAACACCGCCTTCTGGAGAAAGGGCCTGACCGACGCCGGCCTGATCATCAAGGAAGGGGAAACGCCGATCGTGCCGGTGATGCTGTTCAACGCCAAGCTGTCGCAGGACTTCGCCAAGGAGCTCTACCAGGAAGGCATCTACGCCGTGGGCTTCTTCTTCCCCGTCGTGCCCAAAGGGCAGGCGCGCATCCGCACCCAGCTCTCGGCCGCCCACGAGCAGCACCACCTGGACAAGGCCCTGGCCGCCTTCACCAAGGTCGGCCGCAAGTTCGAGATCCTGCACAAGAGCAAGCAGGAGATCATCGAGCGCTACGGCATGTGACGCGGTGACCCTCAGCGAGAAGGCCGGCCAGCTGCTGATGGTCGGCTTCCGCGGCCTGGAAGCGGGCCCGCGCTCCCCCATCCTGCGCGCCGTGCGCGCCGGCCTCGTCGGCGGCGTCGTTCTCTTCGACCGCGATCTCCTGCGCCGCGGCCGCCCGCGCAACATCCGCTCGCTGCAGCAGGTCGAGAGGCTGATCGCCGCCCTGCAACGGGACGCCCCCCTGAGGTTGCTGGTCGCCGTCGACCAGGAGGGCGGCAAGGTGGCGCGGCTGAAGCGGAAGCTCGGCTTCCCCGAAGCGCCTGCGGCCAGGGACCTGGGCCGGGCCGATGACCTGGAGCTGACCCGTTGCCATGCGGCCGCCACCGCCGCGGCGCTGGCCGCCATCGGCTTCAACCTCAACTTCACCCCCGTCGTCGACCTGGACGTTTTCCCGCAGAACCCGATCATCGGCGGCCTCGGGCGCAGCTATGCGGCCGATCCCGCTGTCGTCGTGCGCCACGCCCTGGCCGTGATCGAGGCGCACCGGAAAGAAGGGATCGGCTGCTGCCTGAAGCACTTCCCGGGCCACGGCAGCTCGCGCGGCGATTCCCACCACGGATTCACCGACGTGAGCGAGACCTGGTCGCGGCGAGAGCTGCGCCCATTCCGGGCGCTGATTGCCGCCGGCGAGGCCGATGCGGTGATGACCGCCCACGTCTTCAACCGCTTTCTCGACCCCCGCTTCCCGGCGTCGCTCTCGCGCGCCATCGTCGCCGGCCTGCTGCGGCGCCGGCTCGGCTTCCGCGGCGTGGTCATCTGTGACGACCTGGACATGAGGGCCGTCAGCGCCGAGCATGACCGGCAGACGGCGCTGGAGCTGGCGCTGAATGCCGGCAGCGACATCCTGCTCATCGCCAACAACCTGGATTACGACCGGGACGTCGCCGCTCGCACCCATGCGGCCGTGCTCAACCTCGTCGCTTCCGGCCGCGTCAGCGAGGCCCGCATCGATGAAGCCTGCGACCGGGTCCTGGCGTTGAAGGCGAAGCTGGCCGCTCCGCGGCCAACCGCCTAAGGGCAGGGCCGGCGGATCGGGCTTCAGGCTCCAGGCAACTCCACGAAGAAGGTGCTGCCGCAGCCGGGCTCGCTCTCGGCCCAGATGCGGCCGCCGTGCTTGCGCACCAGCAGCTCGGCGATGGAAAGCCCCAGCCCGGTGGACGATTCGCCGCCGGTGGGCTTGGCGCTCAGGCGCTGGAACTTCTGGAAAAGCTTCTCCAAGTCGGCGGCGGTCAGACCCGGCCCCTGGTCGCGCACGGCCACGCGCACAGCGCCGCCGTATCGCTTCACCGCCACCGCGATGTGGGCGCTTGGCGGCGAGAACTTCATGGCGTTGCTGAGCAGGTTGTCGACGATCTCCTTCAGCCACTCCAGGTCGCCCATGACCAGGCAGCCCGGCTCCAGATCGAGCGCCAGCGTCTGTCCCTTGTGCAGTAGCTGCCCGGCAAAGCCGCCGGCGGAGAGCTCGACCAGCCGGCCGATGTCGATTGCCTGGAGCTCGAGCTTGAATTCGCCGCGCTCGAAGCGCGAGATATCCAGCATCTCGTTGACCAGCGCCAGCATGCGCCGGGAGGCCAGCAAGATCTTCTCCGCCAGCATGTCGCCGCCGGGGAGATCGCGGTCGCGGCGCTGGATCAATCCGGCCATGCCCATGATGCCCTGCAGCGGGTTCTTGAGGTCGTGGACGGCGATGCGCTGCAGTTCGGTCTGCATGCGGTTGGCCTGGAGCAGCTCCTCGTTGACCCGCGAGAGCTCGGCCGTCCGCTCGCCCACCTGGACCTCGAGCTCGCGCTTGCGGCGCTCCAGGCTGCGGAAGCGCCAGCGCACGGCTGCCGCGGCCAGGAACAACGCCAGCAGCGCGGCCAGAACCCGGAACCAGGCGGTCTGGTAGAAAAAGGGCCTCAGCTCGAAGGCCAGCCGCGCCCCGACCTCGTTCCATTTGCCGTCGTTGTTGCAGCCGATCACCCGGAAGACGTAGTCGCCGGGCGGCAGGTTGGTATAGGAAACCTGGCGCTGGCTTGTCTCCGCGCTCCAGCCGCGGTCGAACCCGCTCAGCCACGTCTTGAAGCGGACCCGCTCCGGCACGAGATAACTGAGGCCGGTGTAGGTGAACTCGAGCCGCTTGCGGCCGGGGCCGAAAACCAGCGACGGCGCCAGGCCGACATCCCGGCCGTCGACGGTCATTTTCTCGATGGCCACCGGCGGCATGAGTTCGTTGCGCTTCCGGTAGTCGGGATCGACGACCGCCACGCCGTTGAAGGTCGCGAACCACAGCTTGCCGTCCCGGGCCTTCCAGCCCGCCGGCTGGGCCGGCCCCGTGCTCTCGATGCCGCGCACCCCCTCGGGAATGCCGAAGGAAAGGGAGCGCACCCGCCGGCTGCGGCCGGCGGCGAAGTCGTTCAGCTCCTTTTTATCGACGCAGAAGATGCCCTTGTTGCATTGCATCCACAGGAAACCGCGGTTGTCCTCGAGGATCTGGAAGGCGACGTCGTTGTACAGGCCGTCGCGGGTGGTAATGGCGCGGAAATTCCCGTCCTTGAAGCGGATCAGGCCGCTGCTGTTGGTGCCGATCCACAAGGCGCCGTCCGGGTCGGGATAGATCGTCCAGATGGCGTTCTGGGTGAAGCGGTCATAGAAACGGAACGTCGCGATCTCCTCACCGCGGAAGCGGTACAGGTCGCCGTTGTAGGCCCCCACCCAGACGGCGCCCTCGCGGTCCTGGGCGATGGCGTAGATGAAATCGTCGCCCAGGCCGTTGCGCCGGCTGAAATTCACGATGCGTCCGTCGGGGTGGAGGATGTCGACGCCGCCGCCGTTGCTGCCCACCCAGACCGAGCCGTCGGCGGCGGCCAGGACCGCGCGCACGATGTCATTGGCCAGGCCGTTGGCGGTCGACCAGACCCTGATCTTGCCGTCCTTCAGGCGGTGCAGTCCGCCGCCGTAGGTGCCGAACCAGATGGCGCCGTCGCGGCCCTCGGCGATCGACCAGACGCGCAGGTTGCGCACCCCCACCCGGGTGCCAAAGCCCTGGAAGCGGCCGGCGCTGAAGCGCACCAGGCCGCCGTCGATGGTGCCGATCCAGAAATCCCCCCGGCTGTCCTGGAAGACCGAGCGGATCAGGTCGACCGGCAGGCCGTTGCGCGAATTGTAGAAGAAATAGCGTTCATCCTTCAGGCGGTTCAGGCCGCTGTTCGTGCCGACCCACAGGCTGCCTTCATGGTCCTCCAGCAGCGCTCGGACCGAGTCGTCTCCCAGGCCGTCGGCCTTGCCCAGCGTGGCGAACGAGCCGTTGCGGAAGCGCTTGAGCCCGAGATCGTCGGTGCCGACCCACAGCGTGCCGAAACGGTCCTCGTACAGGGTGCGCACCCGGTCGCCGATGCCCTCGGCCGGGCCATAGCGGCGGAAAGCCCCCTGGCGCAGGGAAAAGGAAAACAGGCCGCTGCCCGCCGTGCCGATCCACAGCGTGCCGTCCCGCGTCTCGAGCAGGGACCAGATCGCGATCCCGGACTTGGCGCCGGGGAGGGCTTGGGAGCTGAAGCGGCCGCTGTCCAGGCGCAGTAGCCCTGATTCTGTGCCGACCCACAGGCTGCCGTCCCGGCTGGGGCAGAGGGCCCACACGTATCCCGGATCCACGCCGTTCGCGTCACGGAAGCGGGCGAACGAGCCGTTCTGCCAGCGGCTGAGCCCCGTGGTGGAGCCGACCCACAAGACACCCCGGGCATCGAAGCATAGCGACATGATCAGATCGCCGGCCAGCCCGTCGGCTTCGGTGTAGTTGCGGAACCGGCCGCCGCGCCGGCACAGCAAGCCGTTGGGCGTCGCGATCCACAGCTCGCCATCGGGCCCCTCGGACATGAACCGCATGCTGTTGTTCTGGATCGCGGGAGTGTTCGACTTGTCGAAAACCGTGAAAAGCAGCCCGTCGAAGCGGCACAATCCCTCGTAGGTGCCGATCCACAGGTAGCCGTCCCGGCTTTGCAGCAGGCAGCGGACCGCATTCATGGGGATGCCGCTGTTCGCGGTGTCCCAATGGTCAACGATATAGTGCCCGATCTCCTTCTGCGGATCGAGGGCCCAGGAGGGGGCCGCGGCCAGCGCTCCCAGGAGGCAGGCCATGACCAGTGGCGATAGGTGGCCGAAGCGGCGTCGGTTCGGGCGGGTCATTGCCAATAAGATAAGGCAAAGCGCAGTTTTTTTCAACATCCAGCGGCGGCCCGCTCCAAATTTGGACGCCGTCTTTATTTCCCGGGCGCATTGATGTAAAATGGGGATTCAAGGAGCCCCCCCATGTACCAGCGCGTCAAATACGATTTCAAGCAGGAATTGATCAAGATCAAGGACTCGGGCCTGTTCAAGGAGGAGCGCACCATCCTCAGCAGCCAGAAGCCCGAGATCCACGTCCAGTTCCCGGCCGGCTCCGAGGCCCGGGAAGTGCTGAACTTCTGCTCCAACAACTACCTGGGGCTGGCCAACCACCCCGACATCATCCGCGCCGCCCACGAGGCGCTCGACCGCTACGGCTTCGGCCTGGCCTCGGTGCGCTTCATCTGCGGCACGCAGGACCTGCACAAGCGCCTGGAGGAGCGGATCTCGCAGTTTTACCATACCGAGGACACCATCCTTTACTCCTCCTGCTTCGACGCCAACGGCGGCCTCTTCGAGAGCCTGCTGGGCAGCGAGGACGCCATCGTCACCGACGCGCTGAACCACGCCAGCATCATCGACGGCATCCGCCTGTGCAAGGCCAAGCGCTTCATCTACGAGCACTCCGACATGAAGTCGCTGGAGAGCGCCCTGAAGCTGGGATGGCCCCGGCCTGGACAAGGAGCCGGTGCCGGCGCGCAACATCCTGATCGCCACCGACGGGGTATTCTCCATGGACGGCGACATCGCCGACGTGCGCGGCATCATCGACCTGGCCAACACCTACGACGCCATGGTCATGGTCGACGAGTCCCACGCCACCGGCTTCCTGGGCCGCAGCGGCCGCGGCGCCATCGAGGTCCACGACGCCATCGGCCAGGTGGACCTGATCACCTCCACCCTGGGCAAGGCCATGGGCGGCGCCACCGGCGGCTTCACCTCCGGCCGCAGGGAAATGATCGAGATCCTGCGCCAGAAGTCGCGCCCCTATCTCTTTTCCAACACCCTGGCGCCGTCGATCGCCGCCGCCGGCATCGCCGCCTTCGATTTGCTGGAGAAGAGCGACGACCTGCGCCAGAAGCTGATGGCCAACACCGCGCTCTTCCGCTCCGAGATGACCCGCCTCGGCTTCGACATCATCGAGGGCATCCACCCCATCGTGCCCGTCCTGTTCCGCAAATTCGCCAACGACGCCCAGCTCTCGCAGCAGATGGCCCGCGACCTCTACGCCGAGGGGATCTACGTGGTGGGCTTCTTTTTCCCTGTGGTGCCGCGCGGCCAGTCGCGCATCCGCGTGCAGATCTCCGCGGCGCACACGGAAGAGCACATCGCCAAGGCCGTCGCCGCCTTCGCCAAGGTGGGCCGCCGGCATAAGGTCATTTGAGCCCTGTCCCGCCTCAGCGGGGCATAAGGTCATATAAGCCTTGTCCCGCCTAAGCGGGGCACGGGGTCATCTAGCGGCGCGACTCCTTTTTTTAAACCCCCGGTTTGTGTTATAATGGAAAAAAATCCCAAGGAAAAACGAGATGATGAATAAAATAACCGCCAAGGCCCCCAAGGGCATCTTCCTCTGGCTGATTGTCGTCTTTGTCCTCATCATGCTCTGGAACATGCTCAGCAACGTCTCCAGCAGCAAGACCAAGGCGCTGACCTTCTCCGAGTTCATGGACAAGGTCGAGAACGACCAGATCTCCAGCGCCCGCCTCGCCGGCAATGTCATCAGCGGCGACATGAACCTCGAGGACGGCAGCAGCTTCACCCGCTACGAGTCCACCGTCCCCCTGGACTACCCCGACCTGATCAGCCGCCTGCGGCAGCACAAGGTCAACATCGAGGTGGAGAAGCTGAACAAGAACGAGTGGCTGGGCATTCTCCTCTCCTGGGCCCCCTTCGTGATCCTCATCGCCTTCTGGGTGATGATCATGCGCCAGCAGGGGGGCAACAAGGCCTTCAGCTTCGGCAAGAGCAAGGCGCGCATGTTCACCGGCGACCGCAACAAGTTCACCTTCAAGGACGTGGCCGGCGTCGAGGAGGCCAAGGAGGAGCTGGAAGAGATCATCGAGTTCCTCAAGGAGCCCAAGAAGTTCCAGCGCCTGGGCGGCAAGATCCCCAAGGGCGTGCTGCTCATCGGCCCGCCCGGCACCGGCAAGACCCTGCTGGCCAAGGCCATCGCCGGCGAGGCCAACGTCCCCTTCTTCTCCATCTCCGGCTCCGACTTCGTCGAGCTCTTCGTCGGCGTCGGC
>JALOLC010000112.1 GCA_025456175.1 Acidobacteriota bacterium
TATAATCCGCCCATGACAAAGCCCCAGAAGAAATCCCAGTTCACCATGCCCCACCCCATCGTGCTGATTTACGTCCTGGTGATCCTGATGGTCATCCTCACCTGGGTCGTTCCCTCCGGCGAATTCCAGCGCGTTGAGACCAAGGTGGGCGGCAGCAGCCGCCTGGTCACCGTCCCCGGCACCTTCCACCGCGTCGCCCAGCAGCCGGCGGGCCTCGAGGCCCTGCTGCTCGCGCCGATCCGCGGCTTCCAGGACGGCATGCTGATCATCGTCTTCCTGTTCGTCATCGGCGGCGCCTTCAACGTGATCAACGAGAGCGGCGCCATCAACCTGGCCATCAAGAGAATGGCCGCGGCCTTCTCGCGCCGCCCGGGTCTGCAGCGCTTCATCATCCCGGCGCTGATGCTGGTCTTCTCCCTGGCCGGATCGATCTTCGGCATGTGCGAGGAGACCATCCCCTTCATCCTGATCTTCATCCCCCTGGCCATCTCGCTGGGCTACGACTCCATCGTCGGCGTGGCCATCCCCTCGTCATGGTCTACGCCGCGAAGATCAAGAAGGATCCGTCCAAGAGCCCGGTCTACGAGCTGGACAGAGCGCGCACCGAAGCGGTCCCGACCGGCGGCGCCGACATGGCCGAATGGAACTGGCGCCATCGCGCCGTGCTGGCGGTCTTCGGGCTGGGGATCGTCCTCCTCGTCGCCGGCATACTGATCAAGCACTGGTACATCGAGGAGATCGCCGCCCTGTTCATGGCCATGGGGTTGGTCGCGGGCATGGTCGCCGGCCAGGGGCCGAGCCGGATCGCGATAAATTTCGTCGCCGGCGCCCGCGATTTCATCGGCGTGGCCTTCGTCATTGCCTGCGGCCGCGCCATCCTCATCGTCGCCCAGGACGCCAAGATCCTGGACACGATGCTCTACTCCGCCTCCAGCTTCATCTCCGTGTTCCCGCGCATCGTCACGGCGCAGATGATGTTCCTCACCCAGTGCGTGATCAATTTCTTCGTCCACTCGGGTACGGCGCAGGCGGCCCTGACCATGCCCATCATGGCCCCGCTCAGCGATCTGGTGCACATCACCCGCCAGACAACGGTCTTTGCCTACCAGCTCTGCGAGTTCGTGAATCCCATCCTGCCCACCTCGGCCGTGACCATGGGCGTGCTGGGCATGGCGCGCATCCCCTGGGACAAGTGGGCGCGCTGGTTCCTGCCGCTGATGCTGATCCTGGTGGGCTTGAGCCTGCTGCTGCTCATCCCGCCGGTGCTGACGAACTGGGGACCGTTTTAAAGAAAGTAAAAAGTTAAAAGTTAAAAGTAAAAAGTAAAAAGTAAGAAAAGAAAATCATCAATTTAGAAATATCAATGGAAGTGGCTACAATCCCTTCGTTTTTGTAATTTTTTTAATGGCGACTGGAATTTGGCATTTAGCTTTTCCTAACTTTTCACTTTTTCACTTTTCACTTTTGCCTTTTGCCTTGTTTCTTCCTCGTCACTTGTCACTTGTCACTTGTCACTCTATAATCTCCTCATGCTTCGGGTCATTCCGCTCGCCTATGGCTCCCTGGGCGCCTTTACCATCGTGGTTCAAGCCATCCTGCTGCGCGAATTTTTCATGGTGTCGGCCGGCAACGAGGTTTCGTTCGCCATTGCCATGGCCGGCTGGCTGCTCGGCGTCGGGGCCGGATCCCTGGCCGGCGCTTTTGTCAGCCGCCGACGGCAGGGAACCGCCTTGCCTTTCTCATGGGCGGCCATGGGGCTTTGCTTAGCCGCGCCGCTGCTCCTGGCCGCCGTCCGCAGCCTGCATGCCATCGGAGCCATGCCGCAGGGCATGCCGCTGCCGCTGGCCCGGTCGCTTTATCTCGTCCCGCTGCTGTCCTTGCCGTTCTGCGCCCTGAGCGGCTTTGCCTTTCCCCTGGCGGCCAGGCTCGCCCCGCGGCTAGCGGCCCGCGAAAAACGGGCAGCCGGCGCCATCGCCAGCGCCTTTGCCTGGGAGTCGTTCGGGGCCATGGCCGGGGGCGCGATCTACACCTTCCTGCTGCTGGAACGATTGGCGCCGCTGCCCATCATCGTCCTTTTCGCCCTGCCGCTGCTCGCCGCAGCCGGCTGCATCTCGTGGCGCGCCGGGGGAAAACGGACGGCCGGGGCCGCCTTCCTGGCCCTGATCCTGTCCCTGGCCGCGTTCGCCGGAGGCACCGCCGCACGCTGCGATTCCAGGCTGGCGCTGAAGCGCTGGCTGGGGATATCCTCAGCGCGCCTGGTCGCCGCCCGCGACACCCGCTTCCAGAACCTGCAGCTGGGCCTCGATCGCGGCCAGTACAGCCTGTTCGCCAACGGCCAGCTGTCGGCAATCTTTCCCGACGACGAGGGATACGAGCTCCTGGCCGCCCAGCTTCTCAGCCAGCATCCGCGCCCGCGCCATATCCTGGTCATCGGCGACGTGGCCGCCGGCCTGGCCAAGCATCTGCTGCGCTATCCGCTGGCCTCGCTCACCGCCGTGGAGATCGATGCCGGCATGACGGCAATGATCCGCGGACACCTGGACGCTGCCGGCCGCAGGGCCCTCGACGACCCGCGGCTGAGCCTGCGCATCCTGGACGGGCGACGCTATGTTCTCCAGGCGGCGCAAGAGAAGGAGGGCAGTCGCCGGCGCTTCGACTTGGTCTTCATCCACCAGCCCGACGCCTGGACGGCGCAGATCAACCGCTATTACACGCGGGAATTTTTCCAGGACCTGCGCGGGATCCTGGCCCCGGACGGTGTCCTGGCCCTGCGCCTGGCTTCGGCGGAGAACTACGCCTCGGAGATCGTCATCCCCTACACCGCCGCCATCTACAAGACCCTGGAAAGCGTTTTCCCGGCCATCGCCATTTCGCCGGGAATGACCAACTTCTTCTTTGCCTCTGCCGCCCGATCCAGTGTCAGCCAGAACGCCGCGGTCCTGGCCCGGCGCTACCAGGCCTTGGCCCCCGCCGGAGGCCTGGCTCCAGCCTTCGCGTCGCTCTATCCGCCCGAGAAGAGCGCGTATATCCGCGCCGCCCTGCGCCGCAGCCGGATCCCGTCCTTGAACCTCGACGACCGGCCGGTTGCCTACTACTTCGGGAGCCGCCTCCTCGGCTGGAGCACGGGAAGTTCCCTGCCGGAGCTGTTTGACAGGTTTCAAGACGTCACGTTCTTCACCATCCTCACGGCCCTGGCGCTTCTGCTGCTTCCGCTCCTGCTGGCCTCGATCCTGGGGCGGGGCCGGGGTATGGCCGCGCCTGTCCTGGCTGCGGCTTGCGCGGGGTTCGCCGGCCTCGCCTTCGAGGTCACGGCCATTTTCATCTTCCAGAACACCTGGGGGTTTGTCTACCAGGCCATCGGCCTGCTGATCGCCATCTACATGCTGGGCCTCGGCGCCGGCGCCGCCTGGACCTCAGCCGGCATCCGGAAAATCGACCCCTCGCCGCATAGGGCGGCGCGCATCCTGGCCGGCGTGCTGCTCCTATTTTCCCTCATCGTCCTGGCCTTCCTGCTGCTGCGCCCTGTCTACTGGAAAGGGGCAGGACAGTTCTTGCTGGCCGCCTGGCTGGGCGGAGCAGGCCTGCTGGCCGGGGCGGTGCTGCCGCTGGGCATGCGCGTTCTCGACCGCCTGCCCGAAGGCCGGAGTGCGGGATTCCTGAACGCCGGCGACTACCTGGGCGGCGCCGCCGGATCCATGCTGACGGCGGCGTTCTTCCTGCCATTGCTGGGCACCGGGCGCAGCCTGGCGCTCATCTGCTCAATCGCCTTGGCTGCGGCCGTAGCGCTGGCTTTTGCGGCAAGGTCAGCCGGGAAGAGGGAATAGGGGCAGCGGCGGGTCAGCGGGCGGCGGGCGCCGACCGCAGGTCATTCAGAACCTGGATGGCCTCCTCGATGATGGGATCCTTGCGCAGGCCGTCCAGCCACTCCCGGCGCTTGCCCTCGTCGGGCCAGGCGGCGGTGCCGGAAGCCGGATCCTCGCTGGGCAGCGCCCGCAGATGCGGGAATTCCACCTGCTGCCGGCTGGTCCTCTCGGCTTGCTGGAAAAGGGCTTCCTGCTCGGCCTGGAACTTCTTCAGGTTCAGGCTCACCCGCGTCTGCTGGCGCTGCTTCTTCAGGCGCTTCGTGCTTTCCGCGACCTGCTGGAAGCGGGGATTCTCGGCCAGCCGTTCCAGGCTGCGCTTGCGGATCTCGCTCCAGTCGGGGCGCGCCGCCGGCCAAAGGGAGAAGGAGAGCGGCGCCACCGTGTCCCAGGGCAGGGAGTTCTCCTCGCTCTTTTCCCCCACCTCGAGGTAGGCATAGGGTTCGGGAAGGAGGATGTCCGGAACGACACCCTGGTACTGCGTGGAGCCGCCGGTGATGCGATAGTACTTCTGCACGGTCAGGGTCAGCGCCCCGAGCGGCTTCAGGTGGGCCAGGTCGCTGGAAAGAAAGCGGTCGAGGTCCAGCATGACCTGCACCGTCCCCTTGCCGAACGTCTGGTCGCCGATGATGATGGCGCGCTGGTAATCCTGCAGGACAGCGGCGACGATCTCCGAGGAGGAGGCGCTGAGCGAGTTGACCAAAACGACCAGCGGCCCGGCGTAGCTGATCTCGCCGTCGCGGTCCTCGTAGACCTGGGCGGCCGAATGGCGGTCCTTGACCTGCACCACCGGGCCCTTCTCAAAAAAGAGGCCCGACAGCTTCACCGCGTCATCCAGCGCGCCGCCGCCGTTGCCGCGCAGGTCGAGGATCATCCCGTCCACGCTGCGGGCGGTGAGCTTGCCGATCTCCTTGCGCACGTCGTCGCCGGCGTTGCGGCCCCCAGCGCGGTTGAAGTCATGATAGAACTTGGGGAGGTAGATGTAGCCGAATTGGCGCTTCATCTGGTCATTGACGATCACGGCCGAGCGGGCGTAGGTCTCCTGGAGCTCGACCACGTTGCGCACCAGAGCAACCGGCAGGATGCGGCCATCGGGCTTGCGCACGGTCAGGCGCACCAGGCTGCCCTTGCGGCCGCGCACCAGGCGGGCGGCGTCGGAGACGCTCATGCCCACGATGTCGACGGGCTCCTCGTCGCCCTGCCCCACCTTGAGGACGATGTCCTCGACCTTGAGGATGCCCTGGATCCAGGCCGGGCTGCCGGGAATGACGTCAAAGATCTTGATGAAGCCATTGTCCTCGCCCAGCAGGGCGCCGATGCCCTCCAGCGTGCCCGACATGTCGATGTCGAACTCCTCCTTGGCGCGCGGCGGGAAATACTGGCTGTGGGGGTCGAAGATCAATGTCAGGGCGTTGAAAAAGAGCGCCTGCGTCTCCTCCGACCTCTCCTGGAGCAGGCGGGAAAACAAGCGCTCGACGCTCTTGGTCACGGCCTGCCGCGCCTTGGCTTCGAGCTCGGGAGAAAATTCGCCGACGGGCTTCAGCGCACCGTTCTTCTCCGCGGCGGCCGCCCTCTGCAGGTTAATGTACTGGGTCAGGGTCAGGTACTTCAGCCACTGGCGCCACCAGGCGCGCAGCTGGGTAAGGTCGCGGATGGGCTCGCGCTTGTCGGCATCCAGTTCGATCTCCTCGTCCTTGGAAAAGTCGCAGGGTTGGGCCAGGATCTCCCTGGCGAAGCCCTGGACCTGGATGAGGCGCTGGCGCAGAAGCTGCCGCCCCAGGCGGGGAAGCGCGAAGTCGCCGGCCAGCACGCCATCGTCGATCTTGTTGACATAGGCCTTGAGCGCGTCCAGGTCGGCCTGAACCAGGAAGCTGCGGCCGCTGTCCAGGAGTTTCGTATAGCGGGCAAAACTCTTCGCCGAGAAGTCGTCGTCGATCTTTCTGGCGCTGTAGTGCCAGTTGGCCAGCCAGTTGGCGATCATCTTGCTCAAAACTTTTTCTCTTTCCGGAGCGGACTCCGCGGGCGGCAGCGCCCCCGTCAACAGCAACGACAAGAGCAGGATAAGGA
>JALOLC010000023.1 GCA_025456175.1 Acidobacteriota bacterium
CGAGGAAGGCGCGTCACTCCTCTGGGAGTCGTTCAAGAACCCGACATCGGATATCTCGGTCATGTTCGCCCTGAAGTTCGCCGGCGTCACGCCGGCCTTCCAGGCCAAGCTCAAGGTCAACTGGGACAAGGTCTACACCCAGCACGACATCAAGCTCCACGCCGAAGGGACCATCAAGGTGGTCAAGCTCCAGGCCGATGTCCGGGCCATCCTGGAGGAGCTACGGCAGAAGGGCGCGATCCAGCTCGAGGTCGTCGGCGAGAACCAGGATATGCAGAAGATGCTCGACGTCGTTTACGGCCACCTGCTGTCGCTCATGTGCGAAAAAGTGCCCATGGGGCCCGGAGAGGCAACAGGCACCCCGGCAAAAAAAAGTCCTGGCGGGGCCACGAGCAACCCGATAAAGAAAAGTCCCGGCGCGGCGTCTGCTGCAAGCAGGTTAACGGACGAGCGTTACCGCGGCGGTCCGTACTGCGGCCAGGAACAGGTCGAGTCACAGCAGTCTGCCGGGGAGCCCTGTGACGAATCGAGCCGGCGAAGCGCCGACCTGGCAGCCCGGCGGGCTGTCGCTTTGAACAATGATGGGAAGCTCAAACTGGCTATTGAGAGTTTCCAGAAGGCTTACGAGGCATGTTCGGACCCCAAATACCTTCTCGAGATCGCCAAGATCCATGACTTGCAGCTGAATTCACCCGGCCCGGCATTGGATTTCTATCGGAAATATATCGATCGGGCAGAAGCGCTGGAACAAAAAGGAGAGGCATTCGAGCAGGCCCAGCGAAGACTGGACCTCCTCAACGAGTGCAAAAACCACCACGTTCAAGGGGGCAAGTTTTACAGTGATAAGAACTATGTCGGAGCGATCGAGGAATTCGAGGCAGCGAACAATATCTTCACTCATGGAAATTTCCTGTTCAACCTTGGCCAAAGCTGCCGGCTATGGGGGGAGCAGGCCGGCCGGCCTGAGCTCTATGAGCGGGCCGTTGAATATTACCGCAGGGCCATCGCCCTGGAAGAGACTCGTCACCCTGATGCCAGGGAAGCCGACATCATCAACGATTCGCGAAAGAACATCGATCTGCTGACCCCTCTCATCGGCGCAAAAGGCACGGCCGGCGATGCGAAGCCTCGGGCAGAACAGGCGTCCCAGCCAGCGGCCGGCCAGGGCCAGCAGACCACCACGACCGGGCAGGGAAGCCGGGCCGAGAGCGGGCAGGGCGGGACCAAGCCTCCCGCCACCTCAGGAAATATCAAGCCGCCAGCGGGGAAAACGCCGGACGGCAAGACGCCGTCCAAGCCCGCAGGGTCAATTCCCGAGGTCAAGCCCATCGTCAGCGTCAGTGTCGGGTACTCCTTCAAGCGGGTCAAGATGTCGGGCAACTACGAAGTCGACATGCGCAAGCGCTTGCGCGAGGACCGGGACATCGTCATGAGCGGCAATATCGGCGGCATTTATCAGAAATACGGCGAGGACCGGCGCTTTTTCAGCATTGTCAGCCTTGACGACCCGACCTTCCAGGAGCGGTCGGTCGAGGTCATACTCGATGGCCAGGACGCCGCGGATTTCAAGAGCTACATCAACGCGGTCTCGGTCCTGTTCCGCAAGCAGCGCTTCTCCGGCCCGCCGCTGACAGGCGAGGTCAAGTTTTTCGACCAGCAGTTCGCCCAGAACGGCAACCGCCTCTCCTTCAGGTACGGCCGGCTCAATGAGGCCTCGACGGAGTGGCTCGACTACGAATACAAGCCGAAGTGGAGCCTCTACGGCGGCGTCGAGTGGGAGGGGGAGTGGACGAAAACCTCGGACTCGGTCCTGACGCTTTCGCCGCCGGTCCGGCGGCGAAAGCTCGAGATCTCGGTCGACGAGGACAACATCCTCAAGAGCGGCATCAAGGCCCTGGCCGTCCAGGTCAAGCACAGGATCTACGGCCGGGAGATCCTGAAAGAGGTCGTCATCAACTACGACAAGGGCGACCCCCTGCAGGCCAACTACGCTTACGTGCACGAGGACGGGAACCTCGGTTACAGCTACAAGGTCGTCTGGCTCTTCCTTGATGGCCGGGAGGTTCACACGGAATGGCTGGCCAAGGAGAGCCCGTTCATCTACGCCGTTTACGCAAAAAAATAGCCGCGAAAGGAGGCTGGATCGAACATGAGAACAAAATCGATCGCGTTCGTTATCGTGATTTTCTTGGCCGCCGTTTTCCTGGTTGCGGAGGTCGAGCTCGACAGGGCGCCGCTGCCGGTCGGCAACACACTTCTGCTCAGAGACCATGCCGAGCCGGGGGCGTATTACTACATGCCCAATCAGCCCCGCCTGGCATTCTGGCCCGACGGCACTCCCAAGCTGACTTTCCTCAAGTATACCAAGGCCGGCAAGGAGGAGGCCAAGGGCGGCATCCTCCATTTCTTCGTCAAGTACGGCCTGACCGAGGCCGAGCTGGCTGCGGTGCGTCAGGATCTGGCCAAGCAGGATCCCCAGGCCAAGCTCAAGGGGCCCATCATCTTCAAAAAGGGCTCCTTCATGGTCATATCGGCCGCGGCCGGCGAGGGCGGCGTCTTCACCCGCAAGATCATCGGCGAGGGCAAGGCCCCGCTCATCACCGGCTCCGAGGTCTCGGTCTCCATCGCCGTGACCCCTGAGGGGGCGGCGTTTCTGGAGCAAGCCCTGCGCTATCCGACTTATCCGGTCAGCGTCCGCTTCGACATGACCTATGAAGGCCTGACGCCGAAATACCAGGCCAACGCCACGATCTCCTGGTCCAAGGTCAGGACCTATTTCGAGCAGTACCGCAAGTGGAAGATTTACAAGAAATACAAGCTTGGCATCTGGACCTGGCACGTCCGCAAGGGGACAGGCGAGGAGTTGCGCATTTCCGACGATCTCAAGTCGGTCGGCGCGGTCAAGATCGACGTGACCGGCGAGGACCCGAACATGGAGGCCATCCTGCAGACCGTTGTCGATTCGGTCATGCGCGAGATGTTCGAAATGAAGATGGAACTCCCCGGCGAGAGCCAGGATGGAGAAGGGGAAGGAGCGGGCGGCGGCGGGGAGAGCGGTTCGCCGCAACCGCAGCAGCAGAACAAACCCTATGGCGTCAGCACGACGATGAAGCGCGTCACCCGCTCGGACACCTGGACGGTCAACCTGACCAAGCGGTTGCGCCTGGACCGCGAAACGGGCCCGATGGACGCCAGCATCGGCGACACGCTGCGTAAATTCAAGAACAACAAAAAGGTTTATGACATCATCAACCTCGATGACCCCGACCTCCAAGACCGGCAGGTTTTCGCCATTCTTGACGGCGAGAACTTCGACACCTTCAAGAAATATATCAACTTCGTCACCGTGAGCTTCAAAAAGACCCACCCGACGGGAGTGCCGACCACGCGCGATATCATCTTCAACGCCCAGTCGTTCGCCGAGCGCGGCAATATGCTGCCCTTTGTCTATCCCCGACTCGGCGAGGGCGCTTCCTGGCTGAACTACGAATTCAAAACGACCTGGAGCTTCATGGGCGGGATCAAGGTCGACGGCGCCTGGACCCGGAGCGAGGAAGCTGCGGTCAACCTTTTCCCCCCGCACCGCTACCGCCAGGTGGACGTCATCGCCGACGAGGAGAATATCAAGGCCCACAACATCAAGCTGATCACCGTCGTCTTCAAGAACAGAATCTTCGATCGGGAAAAAACGGGCGAGGTCAAGATCCTGCCTTCCGAGACGCTCTTGACCAAGTATGAGTACCTGCACAAGGAAAACGACATGAGTTTTGAGTATGATGTTACCTGGCTTCTAGGTGACGGCCGGCGGCAAAGCTCCGGCTGGCAGACGACAACCGACCCCTTCGTGTACGCTCTCTACAAGGGGAACTAGAGACGACAGCTGTCTAGGCGATAATCCCCGTTTCCTTCAGCATTCTGAAGAACCTCTGCACCCCCAGCCCGTCGACCAGTCCCTTGCCGACGGCGCCCATCTGCTCCCGGAGCTCCGGGACAAGGGGCGCCAAGGCGTCACGGACCGACTGCACTGAAAAATCGGCCAGGACGGGGATTTTCACGCCGATGCCCAGGGTGGCGCAGGCGTCGGCCAGCGCTACCTGCCCCTGCTCCATGGACATGAAAAGGGCCGGGGTGCCGACGCAGGCGGACTCCAGGGCCTCCTCGCCCGGCGGGATCAGGGCCAGGTCGGCCTCGAAATAGGCCCGGGCCTGGCTTTCGCTTTTGCCGCAGAAATGGATGCCGGGGTAGATGCGCATCAGGTTGCGCTTGTCGGCCTTTTTCACGTTCAGGCCCGGCGCGATTTTCATCTTGAAGCGCAGGCGGTGCAGGACGTCGACGACCGCGCGCAGGTCGCGGTAGGAGAGCAGGTCGCCCAGGTTGATGAATATGTTCTTGATGTTCTTGCGGTATTTTCTCCTGGCCCGGTTGAAGTGGCGGAACTTGTGGTGCAGCAGGGCGCTCTGCGGCCCGGCGAACGGGCGCACGACGACGTCAACCGCCTGGCTTTCGCCAATGGCCGGGACAATCTGGATGGTCTTGACGCCGGCTTTTTGCGCCTTCGCCAGCAGGGCGAGGTCCTGGCTGGAAAGGGAGGCAAGATCAAAGACGAGCGCCCGGGCCTCCGTGATGTCGATCGCCCCCGGGTCCTTCACCAGGGAGAAGGGGATATGCTTCTCGGCCAGGAACTTGGCCGCCCGCTTATCGTCGCGGCAGCAGAGCAGGACCTCGTTCGCCTTCCTCAGCAGCGAGGCCAGATAGGCGCAACGGCGCAGGGGTTCCAGCCCGGCATGCGACGAAAGGTCGGCCCGAAAGACGATCATCTAGCCCAGGACTTCCCTGACCTTCTCCATGGCGAAATCGATGTCGGCCTTGGTGATGACCAGCGGCGGGGCGAAGCGGATGATCCAGTCGTGGGTCTCCTTGCAGAGCAGCCCCTTGTCTTTCAGGGCGTTCGTATATTGGCGGGCCTTGCCGGCCGATTTTTTCAGCACCAGGCCGATCAGCAGCCCTTTGCCGCGCACCAGCTCGATCTTGTCCGAGGTCTTCTGCAGTTCGCGCAGCTTGGCCATGAAGTAGGCGCCGTTCTCGGCGGCGCGCTCGGCGAGCTTCTCGTTCTGCAGGACGTCGATCGCGGCCATGGCCACGGCGCAGCCCAGGGGATTGCCGCCGAAGGTGGAGCCGTGGGTCCCGGGCTTGAAGACGCCGAGCACGTCGTGGTTGGCGGCCACGGCGCTGACCGGGAACACCCCGCCGCCCAGGGCCTTGCCCATGATGATGATGTCGGGGTCGACGTCCTCGTGCTGGTAGGCGAACAGCTTGCCGGTGCGGCAGAAGCCGGTCTGGATCTCGTCCATGGCCAGCGTCCGGAACCACCACACCGGCCTCGCCCTGGATGGGCTCCACCATGATGCCGACCGTGTTCTTGCCGATCGCCTTCTCCACGGCTTCGAGGTCATTGTAGGGGACGATCGTGAAGCCCGGGGTGTAGGGGCCGTAAAAATCGTGGCCCTCGGGATCGGTGGAGAAGGAGATGATGGTGGTGGTGCGGCCGTGGAAGTTCTCGCAGAAGACGATGATCTCGGCCTTGTCGGCCTCGACCTTCTTGACCAGGTAGCCCCACTTGCGCATGGTCTTGATGGCCGTTTCCACGGCTTCGGCGCCAGTGTTCATCGGCAGCACCATCTCCTTGCCGGTGAACTCGGAGAGCTTGCGGGCGAACAGGGGCCAGCGGTCGTTGAAGAAGGCGCGCGAGGTCAGGGTCAGGACGTCGGCCTGGTCCTTGAGGGCCTTGATTACGGCCGGGTGGCGGTGGCCCTGGTTGACGGCCGAGTAGGCCGACAGCATGTCGATGTAGCGCTTGCCTTCGGGGTCCTCCACCCAAATGCCCTCGGCCTTGGCAATGACCACCTCCAGGGGGTGGTAGTTGTGTGCTCCATACTTGTGCTCGATGTCCATCAATTGCTGGGAAGTGTATTTTTCCATGAAAACACCTCGTTTTTTATTTATAGCCTTATTGTATCAGGTTAAACTTTCCCGTCAATAGCACAAGGGAGGACAGAGGGAAGAGAGAGGGAAGAATGAGGGAAGAGAGAGTGGGAAAAGCGCTTACATGGGTCTCTTTCCCACTTTGTCTTCCCTCTGCTTTCCCTCTGCCTTACCTCCCTCTTCCCTTAGAGTTTGATTTTTTTTAACGATTCGTGTAGGCTATGGCCCTAGGCGCGGGCACTGGCCGCCGGGGAGGAAGCATGAAAGTCGAAAAGATTTTGGAAAATAAGGGCAGCGAAGTGTTCTCCATCCATGTCGACGCCATCGTCAGCGAGGCGTTGCAGGTCATGAGCGAGAAGAATATCGGCGCCCTGATCGTTCTGGACGGCCAGCAGAATGCCCAGGGCATTGTCAGCGAAAGGGACATCATGCGCAACTGCTACCGCAGCCAGGCCAACGTCAAGGGGCTGGCGGTCAAGGAAGTCATGACCCCGCGCGAGAAGCTGATCGTGGCCCGGGCCGAGGACGAGGTCAACGACCTGATGGCGGCCATGACCCAGAACCACATCCGCCACATCCCGGTGGTCGACGAGCACGACAAGGTTGTGGGCATGATCTCCATCGGTGACATCATCAAGGCCCTGCTGAAGGACAAGGACTACCAGATCCGGCACCTGAAGGACTATATCGAAAGCAAATACCCGTTGTAATTTTCAAGAACTACGTAACGAGTGACGCGTAACGCGTAACGCGGGAAGAAAGAACGATTTCCTAAGCAACCTTATAGCCAGAATTCTCTTTTCCTCAAAGCAAGCAAGGTTTGTTCTTTCGCGTCACGCGTTACGCGTCACGCGTCACGAAGGCCGTTATTTCCTTGAGCTGACCGCCTCGGCGAACCACTTCCAAATCGCCAGATGGAACTGGTACGTCGGCGGGTTGGCCTTCAGGAAGGCCAGGGGGTTGAAATCGAGGGGAGCGCCGGTTTGGCTGTGCTGCCAAAGCCCCTTGCGGTAAAGGGTGTAGCGCTCGGGATGGAATTGGATGCCCAGGACGTTGGCGAAGCGCTCGTGCTCGACGGCCTCGATGATCTTGCCGTCCATGGAGGTTGCAGTCACGCGCAGGCCGTTGCCCAGCTTGCCGATCGCCTGGTGGTGGGACGTGGCCACGTAAGGCGTGGCGCGGGCTGAAATGCCCATTCTGCCGACAAAAACGCTGTTGCCTCCGAGGCGGACGCGGTGGAACGGGTAGAGCAGGTCCTCATCGTTCGGAAACAGCTTTTCCAGGTAGACGCCCGAATGGATCTGGTCGTGAGCGGATGCCAGGACCGCTTCCACCGTCTTCAGGCCGTACACTTCACTCGGGATGTCCTGGATCAGGTCGCCGCCGGCGGCCACGTTCAGGCTCTGAAGACCGAGGCAGATGGCCAGGACGGGAAAATCTTTCCGGTTGCCGAGCAATGGAGCGAAAGATGGGTTGCGCCCGCTGCCGAGCAGGTGGAAAAGGAGCGAGACTTCATAAAGGGAGCGCGCCGGCGTCCAGGGCTCGGACAACAGGCTGGTCTCCCGGCCATAGACGGCAGGCGGGATGTCCTCGCCGCCGGTGAAGATGAAGCCGCTGGCCGCGGCGAAGATCTCGCGGAATTGCGCGGTCCACAGGTTTTCCCGGAACAGGCCGTCGATCCCCACCCGGCCGGTGATCTTGCGGAAGCGCACCCAGGAGAGTCCGTTCTTTTCCACGTAAGTGAACGCGTCCAGGTAGGCCTGCGCCTGCTCCTTGTTGGCGAGCTCGTCCTCGTGATAGATCCCCAACAGGACGAAAGATTTCAGGGGCAGGACGTCCTTTTCGTACATCTCCACGATATTCTTGACTTGGGACAGGGTGGGATGGGTCATGACGATGACCGGGACGCCCTCAGTAAGACCTGCGGCTGCCGGGGGGAGAGCCTCCGACACCGCCGGCACAGAGAAGGCCAGGAGAAGAAGAAAGGCAAGAGAACGCACGGCAATTTTCATGATGGGTTCCTCCCGGCAAAAAAGGGGAGAGGCGCGGGCCTCTCCCTAAGGTTTATTCGCTGAATTTCTTGAAAAGCAGGGATCCGTTGGTGCCGCCGAAGCCAAATGAGTTGGACAGGGCGAAGGGGATCTCCCGGGCCACTCCCTGGTTGGGGGTGTAATTCAGGTCGCAGTCGGGGTCCGGGGTCTCGTAGTTGATGGTTGGGGGGATGAACGAGTGGTTGATGGCCAGCACGGTGTAGGCGGCTTCGGCGCTGCCGGTGGCGCCCAGCATATGGCCGGTCATGGATTTGGTCGAGCTGACGGCCAGCTTGGTGGCGTGGGCGCCGAACAGGCGCTTGATGGCATGGGTCTCCAGCTTGTCATTGAGCTCGGTCGAAGTGCCGTGGGCGTTGATATAGGCGATTTCCTCGGGCGTAGCTCCGGCGTCGGCCAGGGCCATTTTCATGGCGCGGTAGGCACCGTCGGCGTCGGGATCGGGGGCGGTCATGTGATAGGCGTCGCCGGTGAAGCCGTAGCCCACGACCTCGGCGTAGATGCGCGCCCCGCGTTTCATGGCATGCTCCATGGATTCCAGCATCAGGATCGCCGATCCTTCGGCGATGACGAAGCCGTCGCGGTTTTTGTCAAAAGGCCGGGAGGCCTTCTCCGGCTGGTCGTTGCGCGTGGAAATGGCGCGCATGGCGTTGAATCCCGCCACGCCCAGCGGGGTGACGGGATATTCCGCCCCGCCGGCGAGCATGATGTCGGCTTCGTTGCGCTGGATGATGTGGAAGGAGTCGCCGACGGCATGGGTGCCGGTGGCGCAGGCGGTGCAATTGGCCAGGTTGGGTCCCTTGAAGCCGAACTTGATGGACACCTGGCCGGCGGCCAGGTTGGCGATGGACGCCGGCAGGAAGAACGGGGATATCCGGTCCGGCCCCTTCTGCAACAAGATTTCCTTGTTGGCCTCGATGGTCAGTATGCCGCCGATCCCCGAACCGATGTATGTCCCTGCCCGCTCCTTGTCAATGGTACTCAGGTTCAGCCCCGAATCCTTGACCGCATCTTCCGAGGCGATCAGGGCGAACTGGATGAAGGGATCGAATTTCCTCAGGTCCTTCCTGTCGAAATACTGGGCGGGATCGTAATTCTTTACTTCGCCGGCGATTCGGGTGGCGTAGCGCGTGGCGTCGAAGCGGGTGATGGGACCGATGCCGCTGCGCCCGTTGCGGATATTGTCCCAGTTTTCGTCCTTGTTCTTCCCCACGGGCGTGAACAGGCCGATACCGGTCACAACCACCCGGCGCAACGGTATGGTCTTGCTAATGAAGGGATCCATGGTAACGGATGGTATTTACTGGGCTTTTTTCAGGACGTAGTCGACTGCCGATCCCACGGTGGTCAGCTTCTCGGCCTCCTCCTCGGGGATCTTGAGCTCGAACTCGTCCTCCAGGGCCATGATCAGCTCGACCTGGTCCAGGGAGTCCGCGCCCAGGTCCTCGACGAACTTGGCTTCCTCGGTCACCTGGTCTTCGCCGACGTTCAGTTTCTCGGCTACCACGGCTTTAACCTTGCTCAGGATTTCTTCTTTCTTCATGTTTTCCTCCTTGGGATTTTAAATCAAGAGTCCGCCGGAGACGTTCAGCACCGTCCCGGTTATATATCGAGCGGCTGGCGATGCCAGGAAAAGGACGGCCTCGGCCACCTCTTCCGGAGTGCCCGCTCTCTTGAGCGCGATCTGCGCGATGTAGGCTTCCTTGACGCTGTCGGGGAGCTTCTCGGTCATCTCGGTGAGGATGAAACCCGGGGCGACGGCATTGACCGTGATGTTGCGGCCGCCCAGCTCGCGGGCCATGGACTTGGTCAGGGCGATCACCCCTGCCTTGGAGGCGGCGTAGTTGGCCTGGCCGGCCGTGCCCAGAATGCCGCTGACCGAGGCCAGGTTGACGATGCGGCCGAAGCGCTTCTTCATCATTTCCTTGGCGGCGAATTGCGAGCACAGGAATGTCCCCTTGAGGTTGATGCCCAGGACCAGGTCCCAGTCGCTCTCGCTCATGCGGATGGAGAGGTTGTCGCGGGTGATGCCGGCGTTGTTGACCAGGATGTCGACCGAACCGAGCTCGGCGGCGGTCCGTTTGACCAGTTCTTCCGCGTCACGGCCGCTGGCGACGTCGCTTTTCAGTGCCAGGGAGCGAACGCCCAGCTTCTGGACCTCGCCGGCGGTTTTTTCGGCTTCCTCGCCCATGATGTCGGAAATAACAACGTTCATCCCTTCCCGGGCCAGGCGCAGGGCGATGGCTTTGCCGATGCCGCGCGCCGCGCCGGTGACGATGGCGTTCAAGGCGGCGTCAGACATATTTCAGCTCCTTCAGGGTGTCCTGCATTCTGCCGATCTCCTGGGAGATCTTTTCCAGCACCTTCTCGGTCACGAATTTGCAGCTCATCGATATGGCGTTCTTGATGGCCTTGGCGTTGGAGCCGCCATGGCCGATGATGACGATGCCGTTGACGCCCAGCAGCAGGGCGCCGCCGTACTCGGAATAATCCAGCTTCTTTTTGATGCGCTTGAGCGATTTTTTCAGGAAAAAGAAGCCGATCTTGGAGAAGATGTTGGACATGATCTCGCGCTTCAGCATGGAAAGCATGGCTTCCACCACCCCCTCGGAGACCTTGAGCGTGACGTTGCCGGTGAAGCCGTCGGTCACGATCAAGTCGGCCTCGCCGATGTAGACGTCGCGGCCCTCGACGTTGCCGATAAAGTTGATGTCGAGCTGCTTGAGCAGGTTGTGGGTGGTCTTGGTCAATTCGTTGCCCTTGACCTCCTCCTCGCCGATGTTCATCAGGCCGATGCGGGGTTTTTCGATGCCGAGGATGTTTTCCAGGTAGATCTTGCCCATCAGGGCGAATTCGACCAGATTGTGCGGCTTGGATTCGGTGTTGGCGCCGACGTCGACCAGCAGTGAGTTGCCCTTCAGTGTGGGCAGCATGATGGCCAGGGCCGGGCGGTCGATGTTCTTCATGGTGCCCAGCACGTTCTTGGCCAGGGCCATGACCGCCCCGGTGTTGCCCGCCGAGACCATGGCCGAGGCCCTGCCGTTCTTGACCAGGTCGATGGCCTTCTTGATGGACGTCTTTTCGCGCTTGCGCCAATAGGAGAGGAAATGCTCCTTCATCGAGATCTCCTCCAGGGCGTCGACGATCTCCAGCCGGTCGAGGCGGACGTTGCGGTACTTTTTCAGCTCCCGGTGGATCTCCTTTTCCTTTCCGACCAGGACGATCTTGAAGCTCTCGTTTCGGCTGTTCTCGCGCAGGTATTCGATCACGCCCTCGATGACGATCTCGGGGGCATGGTCGCCGCCCATGGCGTCGACGGCGATGCGGACCGCTTCCATCCCGATCTAGGCTTCGCTGCCCTTGACGATCTGCTTGCCCTGGTAGTAGCCGCAGTTGCCGCAGATGCGGTGGGGGAGCTTGGGCTCGCTGCACTTGGGGCAGACAGGGCATCGTGCGCCCGGCGTTTATTCTTCCGCGCATGGGAGTGTCTGCGTTTTGGCTGGGGCATGGTTCACCTCTTCACTTTTTCGAACAGGAATTTTATTTCGTTCTTGGCCTGGTCGCAGGGGCAGGCGCCCATGTTCAGGTTGGCGCCGCAGCCGGGGCAGATGCCCTTGCACTCGTTCTTGCATACCGGTTTGAAGGGAATGAAGAGGTTGACCTGCTCGACCAGGATCTTTTCCACATCGATCTGGTCGTTTTCGTAGAAGATGTATTCCAGGTCCTCCTCCTCGAGGGCGGTGCTGCGCGTGTCGATCAGCTCCTTGGGGAACAGGATGATGTCGAAATGGGAGTTGATCCTGAGCTCGAACGGCTCCAGGCAGCGGACGCAATCCAACGAGATAACGGTCTTGATCTTGCCCTGGGCCTGGATGCGCCGGTCCTGGCGCTTGAAAAAGAGCTGAAATTCGACGCCTTCGAGAAAACCGCTGCCTTCCTCAAGCAGTTGGGCATTGTCGATGTCGAGGGTATCGTTCAGCGCATAGCCCTTCTCGGAGATTTTATTGACATTTACTATCATATGCAGCGCCTTATCCCGGTTTTTCCAGAATGAAGGGCTTTTTTATAGCATACTTTCCATTCCGTGTCAAACAAGTCCGCTCGCGGCAAATCGGTTTGTTGCAGCCGGTAAACGGTTTACGGTGCACGGTAAATAAAGGCAAAAGGAAAAAGGCAAAAGAAAAAAGAAAATCACTTTTCCCCGTGAAAAGAACATGCATTTTTTTTAGGAGGACTTCTTAAACTTTGTACTTTTGCCTTTTGCCTTTTTCCTTTGCCTTCATAACTCGTCGATCTTGCGGATCATGTCCCTGGCCTTGCCGGCCATGGGGCTGAGCATGCCGGCCAGCTTGGCGAATTGGGCGCGGGCCTCGGGGAGTCGGCCCTGGCGCAGCCGGATGAACCCCTTGTAATAGAGCGCCTCGTCGAAATAGGCCGGGTTCATGTCGCGAATGATGGCGTCGAATATCGCTTCCGCCCCTGCCAACTGGTCCGTCTCAAGGTAGCAGATGGCGCGGAAGAAGGCAGCCTTGGGGAGGGCGGCGGCGGATAAAACCGGTCCCTCGAAGAGGTCGAGGGCGGCGCGGAAGTCCCGGTCCTGGTAGTGGCGCATGGCCAGGGAGAACTGTTCTTCCCAGCCGCGGGCGCTCTCCGCTTCCCCGCGCATTTCGCCCTGGTGATACAAGGGGAGATCGAAGCGGGCAAGCTCGCGAAGCTGACCGGCCCTACGGTCCCGCTGCACCAGCAGTGCGGAGAACAGGACGAGCAGGAACAGCGCGGCCATGGCCAACAGCGGGCGCAGGACCTTGAATGTGAAGAGGCGCGGTGGATCGTTCAGTTGGATGCGCGCCCCCTTGTTCCGCAGCGACTCATTGATCTTCAGCCCGAGAAAACACTGGCGGCAGGCGAAGAAATGCTCCTCGAACTGCTCGCGCCTGGACTCCTCGATCGTTTCCCCGAGATAGGCCGTGATCAATCCCTGGAATTCATGGCATTTCATGTTCCCTCATCCATTCAATAAAGGTTTTTCCTGGATATCTCAGCGCGGATCTTCTTGAGGGCCCGCTCCTTGCGCACGCTGACATAGTGCGGCGAGCGGCCGGTCATGTCGGCGATCTCGCCGATCTTGCGCTCCTGAAAGTAGAACGCGTCCAGTATCTCCCGGTCGATGCGCGGCAGTTTCTGGATCAGCCCGCTCAGGACCTGGCCCAGTTTCTCGTTGTCCAGCCTCTCGGCCTCGCTGAAGCTGCTGCTCAGCTCGCATTGGGCGCAGATGTTCTTCTGGATGTCATTGCTCTTTTTCTGACGGTAGAAGTAGTTGTACATGACGCGCCTGGCGATGCCGAAGATGAAGGGGGCAATCCAGTCCGCGCCGGCCAGCTTGCCCTGGTCGAGGCCGTGGAAAAAGGCGCTGAAAACCTCCTGCACCAGGTCTTCGTAGCTGCTCTCGCCCTTGATGCGGTTGCGGAAATAGACGAAAATGCGCGGATTGAACGTCTGGATCAGCTCTTTCTGCGCTTGCGGATCGCCGGCACGCAGCCTGGCGAAGAACCGTTCTTCGTCCATCGCTCAGGTAATGGGCGCCAGGTCCTTTTCCAAGACGTTGTCGCGGGGATCGACTTCGGGGAATGCGCCCTCCCCGTTCACGACCATGCGGATCTTCAGCGGCTGTTGGGCCCGGAAGTTGGTCTTGAGCACGATGAGGCTGCGCTTCAAAAAAATGGCCGGATCAACGGCCTTGGCCAGGTATTCGGCCCTCTTGACGCCGTTGACGAACAAGCTGATGAAAACCCGCTCACGAAGGGTCGGGAGCAGGGCGAAGTCCTGGGCAGAAGTGTTTTCGATCCTCAGGGCGATGAATCCGTCCTGGAGCACCAGGATGTCTCGGGCCTTGAAGTTCGGCGCTTCGCCGGCAGCGAGGATCCCGTTCGCCAGGAGCAGGAACAGAAGCAGCTTTCTCATTGCACCTTCTCCTCCTTAGATTACGGATACTATTCCATTATCTCGTTTTCTGCAACCCATTGCAAAAAAATGCCGCTTCTCCTATAATCCCAGGCTATGAAGCGTGGGTTGAGCATCGTATTTGCCCTGATCCTGCTGATTTTTCCGAGGATGGCGGAGAATTCCACGCCGGAAGGGATTTTGCCCCGGCTGAAGCTGGATATCGCCGTCATCATCGAGGGCCTTCTCTCTTGCTACGAGCGGGGCGGTGAGCCCCGTTTCCTGGAGATGGCGCTGCGCCTGTCCGAGATCAAGACCCATCCGTTGTTCGAGCTGGAGTGGGGCAGGCATCCCGGCAACGCGGCGGCAACTGCCCGCCCGGCGAAAGCGAGCGGCGCTTGTGCCGGTTGGCGCAGGATTACATCCGCGTCAACGACCGCTCCGCGGCTTCCGCCCGCATGGCGGCGCTGGATTTCTCCGCATCCAGCATCCTCGACCAGTTGCAGAAAAGCCTGTCCCCCTCTCAGTTGCTGCTGAAATACATCATGCTGGGAGACCGCGTGCTCCTCATTTTCATCGGCTCCGGCCATGCCGGCTTCGAATTCCTTGCGGTCGGTCGCGCTCAACTCGATGCCATGGTGCGGCAGTTGTGCGAGCCGCTGGAGGATTTCGCCAGCGGCAAGGTCGATTACCTGCGCATCCACTTCGACATGGCATTGGCCAACCGCCTGCACAATGTTCTGCTGAGAAACGTTTCGCTGCGGTTTCCGCATGCCGATGACATGCTAGTCATTCCCGACGGATCGCTCTATACCCTGCCTTTTGAGGCACTGGTGACCGGTTTCAACGGCCGCCTTGGGCAGGATGATGCCCTTTTTTCCGAGTATCAGGCGGCCGAATACGTGATCCAGGACTACAAGGTGTCCTATTTCTTTTCCTTCTCCGATTTTTTGCGCCGTTTTCAGATCCGAGGCGATTATCCGCTTGCCCTGGCCGCCTTCGGCCACCCATTGCTGCCCCCATCGGGCCAGCGGGAAGCGCTGAAGGGCATCGCCGACATTCCCTCGACGCGGCTGGAGGTCCAGAACCTGGAGACGCTGTTCAGCGGCCAGCCCCGGCGCATCTTCATGGGTGCCGACTTCAACTGGGAGAATTTCGCCCGCTTCGCCCCCCAGGCCAAGCTGATCCATCTGGCCAGCCATTTTTTCGGCAACGGCAAGGACCCTTCGCGCTCGTCCTTCTTGTTCTCCGCCTCAGGGGGGACGCCGGTCTTCTGCGAGGCCAGGAAACTCTTCGATCTCCAGCTGCAGGCCGAGCTGATGATCCTCAGTGCCTGCGAAACCTCGGAAAAAAACCTGCTGGGATTCCGCCTGTTGAGCGGCTGGACGGCGGCGATCCGCCGGGCCGGGGTCAGGAACCTGATTGCCAGCCTCTGGCCGGTGGACGAATTCAGCTCCCAGGTCGTGCCCTTGTTTTACCGCGATTTCCTCGGCTGCGGCGACAGCGCCGCGGCCCTGAGGCATTCCAAGCTGGTCCTCCTGAACCGGACCATCTCCCTGCGCGGCGGAATGCGCATGGCGCTGGCCCACCCATTCCTGTGGGCCAACTACGTTCTCTATCGCTTCTGCCGCTGAGGAGCTGCGCTCCGGGAAGAAACCAGCTGAGACGCCCTTGACTGGGGACGTGAAAAACGCTACACTTTCCCGAAGCCAAGGAGCATGATGATCGCCTCTCTGGGGCAAGCACACGACTTCCGCCGCGTGGCCAAGGTATTGGTTGCCAGGAGCTGGGCGGAAGCCAGCGCCGGCAACATGTCGCTGCGCCTCACTGCGGCTTCTGCTCAATCCGAACCGATTTCCTGCCTGGCTTCCGGTTGCGGAGAGGAGCTGGAGTGCGCGGTCGACATGTCCGCCCTGGTTGGGGAGCGCTTCCTGGTAACAGCCAGCGGCTGCCGCATGCGCGATCTTGCCGCCGATCCCGCTTCGGGACTTTGCCTGGTCGAGGGTCTCGACCGAGGGCGCTACCGCCTCGCCGGCGGCAGCGGCCAGCTGACCAGCGAATGGGCCACCCACGCCGGCTTGCACTCCCTTTTCATGGAGAGCGGCAGCCCCGAGCGGGCCGTGCTTCACTGCCATCCGCTCAGCCTGATCGCCTTGAGCCATGTCTTCCGCTCCGAGGGGGAGATGAACGACCGCCTGTTTCGCATGCACCACGAGACGCGCCTGCTGATCCCGGAGATGCTCGGGTTGGTGCCGTTCGCCGCGGGCGACTCGCTGGAAAGGGCCGCCGCCACCCGAGAAAAGATGAGGCGCTTCCGCATTGTCCTGTGGGACAAGCATGGCGTCATCGCCTCGGGCCGCAGCCTGGACGAAGCGCTGGACCGCGTCGAAATGGTGGAAAAGGCGGCCGCCCTCTATCTGGGACTGAAGAGCGCCGGCTTTGACCCTCAAGGGCTGAGTGACGAGCAGGTCAGGGCGATGCTGCCCGCTTCCGAAGAATGAAGCGCCTGCCCCTGTTTCTTCTCCTGGCGCTGCTGGCCAGCGGTATTGAGGGCGAAGACCTCCTGCCTGCGGGCGGCGCCCGCTACCGGCTCGAATTCATGATCCGCGGCAGTACGATCTCGCGCCTGCTCTTCATTTTCCCATTGCGGGTCTTTTACGAGGCTTCGGCGGCCGTCGACCTGACGGCCGTCACGCAGGAGGACGGCTCCACCTGCTTTTCCTATGCCGGAGTGCCCCGGACCGTTTACGTGCTGAGGACCCTGGGCTTTTCCGGCAAGACGTTGGCCCTGCTGACCGCGGACGCAGAGGCCAGTGCGGACGGCGGCGGCGCGCCCGCCGACGGCATCCTGTCTCACTGGCGTTCCCAGGCTCCACAGTTCGACGCGCTGGTGAAGACGGTCAAGAAATTTCCCCACCGGCTGCTGGCCACGGGGCCGGAGCCCTTCGCATTCATGCGCGACGCTTCGGGCTTCTACCGCCATGTCAGGGTCGGGATCGAGCCGCGTTACCGTCATTACCCGGCCAAGACCGGCATCTATTTCAATGTCTTTCCCATGCTGGCCGAAATTTTAAAGCTGCTCAACCACCGCTATCTCCCCGCGGCACCCGGGTGGGGGATGGGGGCCGCGCTCCCGGCCGAATGGGAAGGGGATAATCTGGATTTCTCAGCCGACTTGAACCAATTGGCCGGTCTGATGGAAAAAGTGGTCAGGTCGCTGGTCACCTTGAAGCAAAAGGCCCCGTTCCGCCTGCGCTTCCGCGTCACCGCCAGCAGCGCCGCTGCGTACGAGATCTGCGGCGAGGGCTATCCCGACACGGCTCTCTGGAAAGGATTCATGATTCGCGAAGTCTTCCGCCGTGTGCGGCTGCGGCCGGCGGATCGGGTGTTGTTGTCCGATGAGTTTTGGATGGGCATTCGCAATGCCAAGGGGCAGGGCGGTTTCGGCTACCTGCAGCTGCAGCAGGTCGATGCCATGGAGGTTCGGAAATGAACGATCGAGTTTTCTTGTTTCCCGGCCAGGGTTCCCAGGCCGTGGGCATGGGGCAGGACCTGTTCGCCAAGAGCGAATTCGCCAAAAAGACATTTTGCCTGGCCGACGAGGTGTTGGGCTACCCGCTCTCGCGCATCTGCTTCAGCGGGCCCGAGGAGGAGTTGAAGCTGACCTCCAACACCCAGCCGGCCCTGCTGACGGTCTCCTATATCCTGTTCACCCTGTGGGGCAAGGAGCCCATGCTGGCTGCCGGACACAGCCTCGGGGAATATTCCGCGCTGCTGTGTGCCGGGGTTCTGCGCTTCGAGGACGCCCTCACCCTGGTCCATAAACGGGGAAAATACATGCAGGAAGCGGTCCCGGTGGGCCGGGGCGCCATGGCGGCCTTGATCGGCGCCGCCATCGATGACATCCAAGCTGTCGTGGCCGCCGTCAACCTGGATTTCGCGGCTTTGCCAATCGATGCCGGGGGAGTCCGCAGGGTGGTCAACCTGGCCAACTGGAACAGCGCCGGCCAGGTGGTGATCTCAGGGGAAAAGGGGGCTGTTGAGGAGGCGGTTCAGCGCCTTGGCGTCAAGGCGGTTTTTCTGCCGGTATCGGCTCCTTTCCATTCGGAACTGATGCTCCCGGCCGAAGAGAGGCTGTCCCGGGATTTGGACCTCATTGAGTTCGTCGACCCCCGTTTCCCGGTGATCAACAACTGGCAGGTGCAGAAGGTCACCAGCGCCGCCGCGGCGCGCGAGGGCCTGAAGAAGCAGGTTTCGCGGCCGGTGCGCTGGCATGAGACGATGGAACTGCTGTTGGCCGATCCGGCAATCGCCCGATTTGCCGAGATCGGCAGCGGCAAGGTGCTGGCCGGTCTCCTGAAACGCGCCGCCCGTGACAAAAACCGTCAACTGCAGATCGTCAACATCGAAAATCTGGGCGATATCGAAAAAAGCGCCTGATATCCGCAACAGCCGCCTGAAAGCCAGCAAACAGGGGAAATTTTATTCGGAAATCCTGCTCCAATCATGGGCCAAATAATCCATTATTATCGGCAATCTTTAATGTCGATTTTCCATAATCAAGGCCTGTTTTGGCTGTCGGGGTTGTCTGCATTTCCATATCCCCGATAAATCTATAAAAAAAACGAATACTGACTTGACTTTTTATTTTCACTATGTTAAAAATTTTCCAGTATGCAAATCACATACAGTGGAGAGTGCCATGGCTTTAATCAGTTTGAAAAAATCCAAACCCATTGTTGGACTTGACATAGGCTCTTTTGCCTTAAAACTGGTCGAGCTGAAGGCAAAGAAGAAGGGTTCGGATACGCGCTACGAGCTGATCTCCATTGGCTATGAACCGGTTCCCTACCAATCCATCGTGGAGGGCAGCATCATGGACTCGACGGCGGTGGCCGAGGGCATCCAGCATGTCTTTTACGACAGCAAAGCCAAGACAAACCGCATCGCCTTTGCCGTTTCGGGCAGCTCGGTCATCGTCAAGCGGATCGAGGTGCAGCGCTTGAACCCCGATGAAATGCACGAGCACATCCTCTGGGAGGCCCGGCCGCACATCCCTTTCACCCCCGATGAGGTCAACATCGACTATGAGATCATCGAATCCTCCGATTCCCCCCCCGACCGCGTGGGGGTCATCCTGTCGGCGGTGCGCAAGGAAAAACTGAACGATTACCTCAACGTGATCACCAGCGCCAGCAAGATCGCCGACATCGTCGACCTGGACTCCTTCGCCGCCCTGAACAGCGTTCTGCTCAACTACGACCTGTACCGCGAAAAGGTCCTGGCCATTATCAATATCGGCGCCTCCATCTCCAACGTGATCATCTCCAAGGCCGGGCACCCGGTTTTCGTGCGCGACATCGCCTTCGGCGGCAATCAGTTCACCGACCTGCTGCAGAAGGAGATGAACCTCAAGTATGAAAAGGCCGAGGCCGTCAAGAAGGGGCGGGCGGTAGAGGGGATTTCCACCGCCGCTGTCAAGCCGATCATCAACATCGTGCTCAACGATTTGCGCAACGAGATCAAGAAAACCTTCGAATTCTACCGCTCCAACACCACGGAAGGCCGCATTGACAATATCCTGCTCAGCGGCGGCAGCGCCAACCTGGAGGCGATCACCGACTTCTTCTCCCAGGAATTCGACATCCCGGTGGAGGTGGTCAACCCCTTCAACAACATCGACATCAACTACAAGAAATTTGACTTGAATTTCATAAAAGACATGGCCCCGGTGTACACGGTTGCCGTCGGCCTGGCCCTCAGGGCCGTGGGGGACGCGAAATGATCAAGATTAACCTATTAAAACCGGAAAAAAAGGAGGTTGCCGGCGGCGGGGGGACGACGGTCAGCTACGCCGAAGAGGCCAAACCCAGCAAGGTCAGCGTAGCGGCCCTGGTCGGTGCCGGCATCCTTACCGCGGTCGGCATCGGCTTGCTGTATTTCCTGCAGGCCAGCAATCTGGCCAACGAGAAAAGGCTCCTCGACGAGCGGACCCTGCGCAAGGCCGAGCTGGAAAAGGTCTTGCTGGAGCTGGAAACCATCGAAGCCACCAAACGCGAACTCGACAACAAGATCAAGATCATCGGCGAACTGAAGCTCAAGCAGAAGGATGCCGTCCTGATGCTGGACAAGATGTCCCGCAGCCTGCCCGATTGGGTCTGGTTGAGCAGCATGAGCTACAGCGGCGGCGCCATCAACATCAGCGGCAAGGCGTTGTCCAACAACCTGATCGCCGACCTGGTCAACAACCTGCAGAACTCCAACCTGTTCACCAACGTCCAACTCAAGTCGACCACCCGGCAACGGCAGGCCGGCATCGACATTTTTCAGTTCGCCATCAGCTGCGTGTTCATTCGTCAGGGCGAACCGAATAAGGCGGGGTAAATCATGGAAATTCAGAACCTACCTTGGTACGGGCAATTCGCGGTATTCCTGCTGGTCGGCGCCGTCCTTTTCGGCATCTTTTATTTCATCGTCTATTCTCCGACCCAGGACGAGATCCAGGCCATCGTCACCCAGAGCGAGCAGCTCCAGGAGGAGATCCGCAAGGCGGAGAAGAGCGAAAGCAAGCTGGAGAAGCTGAAGGAAGAGAAGGCGGCCAATGAGAAGATCCTGGAGGAGCTCAAGGGCATCCTGCCCGAGAAGAAGGAGTTCGCCCAGCACCTGCGCAAGATCCAGGCCATCGCTTCCAATGCCCGGTTGAGGACTTCCACCTTCACCTTCAACCAGGAAATCTCCCGCGATTACTATTTCGAATGGCCGATCGCCATCAGCCTGGAGGGCAACTACCACAACCTGGGCATCTTTTTCGACCAGGTGTCGCGGATGAAGAAAATTTTCACCATCGACGGCTTGACGATCTCGCCGCTGGGCACTCCGAATTATGACTATACCATCCAGGCCAGTTTCACCGCCACGACCTATATTTACCGCGAGGGCGTGCCGATCAGCAAACCCGCCCCCAGGCGTCCCGCGCCCCGGGAGGAGCCGGCCGGGCCCGATGACAGATTAGGAGGTTTCTAATGAAAACCTTGCTTGTGTTTCTATTGCTGTCCCCCCTGTTCCTGGCGGGACAGGAGGTCCCCCAGGACCTGCCGGAGGAGGGAAGCGATGAGGGGGCGGAGATCATCAGCATCCAGCCGGGGGAGTTCGTCTACAACCCGGAGGGCCGTCGCGACCCGTTCTGGAACCTGCTCCAGGGCAAGAGCGTCAAGGACAACCGCGAGGCCATCGAGGGCATCGCCGGGTTGATGATCGACGAACTGGAGCTCGAGGGCATCGTTTTCGCCCAGGGAGTGTTCAAGGCGCTCCTCAAGGGGCCCGACACCCGTCCTTACGTGGTGGGCATCGGCGACAAGGTCTACGACGGCGAGGTGGTGGCCATGGACCGGAATTCCGTCAGTTTCCGGAAAAGCCTGACCGTGGCCCTGGCCGGACAGAAAGACCGCGTGATCATAAAGACATTAAATCCCGAAGAGGAGGAGATGAATAAAAATGAAACAAACGACAAGTAGAATTTTGTTGATACTTTTCATTTTTCTCGCCGGCCTGGGGCTCGACGCCAAGGTGACCATCAGCAAGATCGAGTATTTCCCCGGCGAGGATTTCGTGCAGCTGCACATGCAGACCGACAAGATCCTGCCCATCCCCGACATCTTCTACCCGGAGAAGGATGACCTGAGCCGACTGGTCATGCGCATCAAGGATGTGGACTTCCAGGTCGGCAGCGACGCGCTGACCTTCGACTCCCCGGTGATCCAGGGGCTGAAGATCAGCCGCGCGGCCGATTACTCGGACGTCGAGATCAGGCTCAAGAACGAGGCCAACTACCGGGTGTTCACCAACCAGACCGGGCTCTACATCGAGTTCCCCGCGCACTCCGCGCCGGTTGTCGCCAGCGCGGTACCCGTGGTGTCCAAGGCCGAGGCCACTCCCCCGGCGCGCAGCCAAAACGCACCGGCCGCCCGGGTCAGCATCCGCGACGTGCGCGTGGCCTCCCAGGACCCCGGCCGCATCCGCTTTGAGCTCGCCCTGTCGCGTGAGACCGAGTACCGCGTCATCCCCATCGAGCAGCAGCCGGTGCGCCTGGCCATTGACCTGAAGGACGCCCAGTCGGGCAAGATCAACAAGCCCGTCAATCTCAAGAATGTCAGGAGCATCCGCGGCGGCAACAATTCGAACGACGTCTACCGGATCGTCTTCGACCTCGATTACCTCAAGCACTTCGCCGTTCAGGCCAAGGGCAGCCTGCTGCAGGTCGACTTCTTCGACGACGCGCCGCAGCCGGGTGAGGCGCTGGCCGCGGCTCCGGCCGCTGAGCCGAAGGAACTGCCGGTTGCGGCGGCCCCGCTGCAGCCGGCGCTGGACGTGGCGACGCCGGCCGCCGACAAAGCCGAATCCAGGGTCCTGCTGGCCAAGGCTGCCGAGTCCCCGGCGCGGACCGATGCCGCCGCCCAGCCCAAGGAGTTCTTCGGGCCGGAAAAATCCAAGTCCGAGGAGGAGACGGCCCAGCAGGCCGCCGCGGCCAAGGAGCCGGTGGCCATCGATTTCGAGAAAAAGACCGTGGATGAAGGCCGGCCGCAGTTCTCCGGCGATCCCTACGACTTTTCCTTCAAGAACGCCGACATCAGCAACATCCTGAAATTCATCGCCAAGATCTCGGGGCTCAACATGGTCATCGACCCCGACGTCACCGGCCGCTTCACCTGCGAGCTGGTGCAGGTCCCCTGGGACCAGGCCCTGGAGCTGATCCTCAAGGTCAACGGCCTGGACATGATCCAGGAGGGGAACATCCTGCGCATCGGCAAGGTGGACAAGCTGGCCCAGGAATCCAAGCTGCGCCAGCAGCTGCGCGAGGCGCGCGAGCAGGAGGGCAATCTGGTGCTGCGCGCCTACACCCTGAGCTACGCCAAGGTCAAGGACGTGCAGCCGATCCTGAAGCGGCAGATGAGCCCGCGCGGCGAGCTGGTCATCGACGACCGCACCAATACCATGATCATTTCCGAGGTGCCGGACCGCCTCAAGGCCATCGATGGGCTGGTGGACATCCTGGACGCCGCCAACCCCCAGGTGCAGATCGAGGCGCGCATCGTTGAGGCCAACGCCAGTTCTCTCGATACCTTCGGCATCCAGTGGGGCTACAACGCGATCGCCAATTCCTCCTACGGCAACCAGACCAACCTGGTATTCCCCAACTCCATCGTCAGCGGCGGGGTTGCCTCCACAACCAATCCCAGCGGCTACGCCATCAACATCCCGACGGCCGACACCGTGCTCTTCCCGAAAATCTCCCTGGGCAACGTCGCCGGGACCTTCAACCTGGACCTGGCCATCAGCGCCTTGACCAAGAAAGGAAGGGGCCGGCTCATTTCGTCGCCGCGGGCCACCACCCAGAACAACATGCCGGCCGAGATCACCCAGGGGCGGCGCATTCCCATCCAGACCAACCAGAACAACACCATCTCCACGCAATACATCAACGCCGCCTTGGAAATGAAGGTCACGCCCCAGATCACGGCCAGGGGCTCGGTGATCATGCAGATCGACATCCGCAACGACGTCGCCGATTTCAATCAGCAGGTGGGCAGTCAACCCACGATCGTCACCGAGACGGCCAAGACCACGGTCATGGTCAACGACGGCGGCACCATCGTCATCGGCGGACTGTACAAGATCTCCCAGCAGGTCAACAGCGACGGCGTGCCCTTGCTGAGCAAGATCCCCCTGTTGGGCAAGTTGTTCCGCAACTCCCGCAAGGAAGGGACGCAAAGCGAGCTGATGATCTTCATCACGCCCCGCATCATTAAATAGGAGGGAAACATGAAACTGAAAATCTTGGTCCTGATCATAGCGGCGCTGGCGCTGGCCAGTTGCGTGGCCAAGGAGGACGACAGCACCTCGGCGAGCTTCCTGGTGATCAACTCCCTGACCGGCAAGGATTTGAGCGGCGGGGAAGGGTCCACGACGGTCTTCTCCGACGTGATCACCAACGGCAGCATCATCAACGACAACGGCGTGGCGGCGGTCACGACCCTGACGTACAATCCCAACCCCGACTCCGACGCGCATGACATCACCTACTACATGAACGTGATCGTCGACCAGATCGATGTCGAATTTCTGCGCACCGACGGCCGCAACGTGGAGGGGGTCGACGTACCCTACCGCTTTACCCAGCCGATGAACGTGCTCGTTCCCGTGGACGAGACGGTCCAGATCCCGTTCGTGCTCATCCGCCACGTGGCCAAGCTGGAGCCGCCCCTGTTCGCCCTGCGCGAAGAGCCCAACCAGGGCAAGGTCCTGCAGCTGGTGGCCAAGGTTACCTTGTACGGCAAGGACCTGGGCGGCCGCCGCGTCGCCCCGGTCAGCGGCTACCTCAGCGTCTGGTGCGCCAATTTTGCTGATTCCACTGCCGACTAAGGGAGAAACACCATGAAAAAAGCATTGATTCTGTTCAGCCTTATCGGCCTGATGCTGGGGCTGGCGTCCTGCAAGCGCGCCGAAGTCGCCGATCCTGATTGGAACAGCCCCGTCGGCTTCAATGTCCTGGTGGAGGGATCGGTCTCTCCGGCCACGATGGTCATCGATGGCCGGATCCATACCAGCCAGGTCGTCATCCGGGTTACCAATTCCAAGGGAACCCCGTTGGCCGACAGGACGATTCTTCTCCAGCAGCTGCACAGCCCCGATTCGGATGCGCTGGTCAACTGGGGCTATTTCCAGAACAACCAGTCGAGCTATCAGAAGGCCACCGACGCCAACGGCGAGATCCGGGTGACCTTCTATTGGCCGGTGCAGTATTACTCGGAGGAAATGTGGATCTACGCCGTGCTGATGATCGACGGCCGCGCCGTCAAGGAATCCGAGACCGGCAACATCGGCAACATCCCCCAGGACTTTATCAGCCTGACCATGTTCCGGTCCGGCTCCACTTCTGTTCCCGAAACCAGGTAGCCGGGTGGGAGCGTTTCCCGCCGCCGGGGCAACGGGGAGAGGGCGGCATGGTAGCCGGCCCCGCCGGCAGGCGGGGCTTGCAATTGCGGGACCGCCGTGGTAAAAATGGGGATGAGGTTTGCTGCCGAGGTAAGCATTGGCCAACTTTCAAAATGAACGGGAGAATCTGGCGCAGCTCGAATGGCTGTTCCAGCAGAAGAAATTCGCTGAGGGCCTGACCCGCTGCGAAGCGGTCCTGATCCAGTTTCCCGCCTCCTTTCACCTGAAGTTCCTCAAGTACAGGTTCCTGCGCGAGATGCTGCAGCACACCGAGGCATTGCAGCTCCTGCGCCAGATGCATGCCATGTCGGGCGACAACATCATGGTGCTGAAGGAGCTGGGTGACCTCCATTTCCATTTGAAGCAGTTCCCGGAAAGCCTCCTGTATTACAAGAAGCTGCTGTTTCTGGATTCCTTCAACAGCCTGGCCCAGGAACGGGTCAAGCTGCTCCAGGGCATGCTCGCGTCCGGGGTGGCCGACCGCCTGGCCGACACCAAGGCCGAGTTCCGTCCCGAGGCCGCTTCCGAGCTGTTCGCGCCGGTCCCGGTCGGGCCGCCTGTCGGCGAAACCGAATTGACTCTGGAAACGGAACCTCCCCAGGTTACCTTTGCCGACGAGAATGAAATCTCTCCGGGCGAGGAGGCTGCCCCCAGGGTCGAGGATTCGGCCCCCAGCGTGCCTGAAGAAAGCTTTTTCCCTCCGGCAGCCGAGGATCCGCATTTTCAGACGGAGAGCGCCGCCGAGCTTTATCTCCAGCAGGGACTGCACCGGGAGGCGCTGGCCATCTACAAGAACCTGTTTGAAAAAACCGGGCGCACCGACCATTTCCAAAAGATCAAGACCATCCTGCCGCTGCTGCGCGGCGAACGCGAGAATCGCGTCATCGGGCGCCTGCAGAAGTTTATGCAGCTGCTCCAGGAAAGGGGAAGCCAATTTGTTTAAAGAAATCTTCGACGATATTCACGCTCACAACCCCGAGACCTACCTGATCGGCATCTGGGGCAAGGACGGCCTCGAGCTGGACAAGTCGGTCTATCTGCCGCCCGAAGCCGACATGGACCTGATCGGCGCCGAGCTGGCCGAGGTGGTGGGCAAGCTGGACAACCTGGACCTGGACCGCGCCGGCTTCCTGATCGAGTATATTTCCGGGAAATTGAAGATCATGGTCCTCTCGCTGAACAGCGGCTATTTCCTGCTGCTCGTCTCGGGCAAGAACGTGATCTCCGGCAAGCTGAAGTTCTATCTGGACCTGAAAAAGGACGGCATTCTCGCCCTGCTGTGACCCGGGCGTTCCCTGCCGCCTTCTACGAGGAGTTTTCGTTATGGGTAATTTTAGGAAATTCAAGGTTGTCCCCGATCTGCCGGAAAAGCTGAAGCCGCTGCTGGAAATCGCCGGCAACTTGTGGCTGACCTGGAACCCCGAGGCCATCAAGCTGTTCATCACCCTGGACGGAGACCTGTGGGAAAGGAGCCAGCACAATCCCATGCGCATGCTGGGCGAGATCAGCCAGGAGAAGCTGGAGGAGCTGACCCACGACGAGGGATTCCTCAGCGAGGTGCAGCGGGTCGGCGAGCAGCTGGACCAGTACCTGCACCTGGTGCGCGGCATCAACCACGCCCAGCAGGTGAGCATCGCCTATTTTTCCGCCGAGTACGGCCTGAGCGACACCCTGCCCATCTATTCCGGCGGCCTGGGCATACTCTCGGGCGACCACATCAAGGCCGCCAGCGACCTGAACTTCCATTTCCACGGCGTCGGACTGCTCTACCAGCTGGGCTATTTCCAGCAATACCTGAACATGGACGGCTGGCAGCAGGATTTCTACCAGGTCAACGATTTCCACAACATGCAGGTCCAGGAAGTGATGCGCCCGGACGGCACTCCCCTCGAGGTCGAGCTGGATTTCCCCGGCCGCAGGGTCTTCCTGAGGGTCTGGCGCATCCTGGTGGGCCGCGTGACCATTTACATGCTCGATTCCAACCATGAGAAAAACAGCGATCACGACCGCCGCCTCACCGCCCAGCTGTACGGCGGCAACCCGGAGATGCGCCTGCAGCAGGAGATCATCCTGGGCATCGGCGGCGTGAAGATGCTCGATGCCCTCGGCATCCAGGTCACGGCTGTGCATATGAACGAGGGCCACTCGGCTTTCACCCCCTTCGAGCGCGCCCGGGTGCTGATGAAGGACAAGGGGCTTTCCTTCGCCGAAGCGCTGGAGACGGTGCGCCAGTCGAGCATCTTCACCACCCACACCAACGTCCAGGCCGCTTTCGACGTCTTCAGCCCCGAGATGATCCGCGCCTATTTCGCCCCCTTCCTGCGTGAACTCGGTATCTCGCACAGCGAATTCATGGCCTACGGCCGGGTCCACCCCGACAACCAGCACGAAAGCTTCTCCATGACCGTGGCCGCGGTCAAGAACTCGGCATTCGTCAACGGCGTCTCGGCGCTGCACGCCGAGGTGTCCCGCGACTTGCTGAAGAACCTCTGGCCGGCCGTGCCGCCCGAGCACGTCCCCATCCAGCCCCTCACCAACGGCATCCACATCCCCTCGTGGGTTTCCTTTGAAATGAACGACCTGTTCGAGCGCTACCTGGGCAGCAAGTGGCGGGAGCGGCAGGACTACCGGGACGCCTGGGAGAAAGTGCAGAACATCCCCGATCCCGAGCTCTGGAGCGTGCACGAGATCCGCCGCCGGCGCCTGATCGCCTTCACGCGCCAGCGCCTGCACCGGCAGCTCCTGGCCAAGGGGGCGTCGAACCTGCTGATCAGCGAATCGCAGGAGGCCCTGAACCCGACGGCCCTGACCATCGGCTTCGCGCGCCGCTTCGCCACTTACAAGCGCGCCTATCTGATCTTCAAGGACAGGGAGCGGCTGCTGAAGATCCTGAACAACCCGGAGCGGCCGGTGCAGCTGGTCTTCGCCGGCAAGGCCCATCCCCAGGACCAGGCGGGCAAGGAGCTGATCAAGAACATCATCGCCTTCATGTCCAACGAGCACCTGCGCTCCAAAATCGCCTTTATCGAGGATTATGACATCAACGTGGCCCGCTACCTGGTCTCGGGGGTCGACATCTGGCTGAACACGCCGCAGCGGCCCCTGGAGGCCTGCGGCACGTCGGGCATGAAGGCCGCCTGCAACGGCGTCCTCAACTTCAGCGTCCTGGACGGCTGGTGGGACGAGGCCTACGACCTGAAGAACGGCTGGGCCATCGGCAACCGCGAATCCTACACCGACAAGGAATACCAGGACGAGGTCGAGAGCAAGGCCATCTACTCCATCCTGGAGAAGGACATCATTCCCCTGTTCTACGAGCGCGGCTCCGACGGCCTGCCGCGCGAATGGATCCGCATGATGAAGCACTCGCTGGTCACCATCGCCTCGCGCTTCAACACCAGCCGCATGGTCAAGGAGTACTTCAGCCGGTTCTACCTGCCCGCCTCGGAGAACTTCGCCCGGCTGAGCGCCGACGCCTTCGCGCCGGCCCGCGAACTGGTCGGGTGGAAAAACCGCATGCGTGCCGATTTCCCGCAGGTGCGCATCGAGGAAGTCCGGGCCGATACCGGGCGCACCTACAAGAGCGGCGAGCGCTTCCAGGTGCAGGCCGACCTGTTTTTGGGCAAGGTGCCCCCCGAGGAAATCCGGGTGGACGCGTACTTCGGCACCATGGTCGGCGAGGACGTGCTGCAGAACTCGGCGCTGGCCCGCCTGGGCGACGTCGAGACGTCTGGCGAAGGGCGCTTCCGCTTCAGCGGCTTCATCCCCTGCGGCCGAACGGGCAGCTTCGGGTTCAAGCTGCGCGTCACCCCGTTTCACCCGCTGCTGCTCGATCCGTACGAGATGGGACTGGTGCTCTGGGGCTAGAAGACCTACGTGACACGTAACGCGTGACGCGTTATGCGAAGGGAAATAAGCGACTACGTGATGTGTAATGCGTGATGCGTTATGTGAAAGAAGAAGAAAATATCCTTTTCTTTCTCATCACGCATAACGGAGTTCTGGAAGCTCGTTCACACATCACGTAGTTTTAAAGATGTTCTCCCGCTACTTGGGCTCAAGCAGGGAAATATAGAACAGGTCGTTGTTCAGGTCCGAGGGCAGCAAGTAGACCCCGAAGCGGCCCTGATGGATCCTGAACCCGTACTTTTCCAGCAGGGGCGCGAGCGGTTCCGGTTTCAGCCCCCGGGCGAGCGCCGCCTTCTCCACGACCTCCTCGCTCTCTTCGCGCAGGAACGAGCAAACGGCATAAAGAATGCGGGCGTTGGGGAAGCGCACGGCCAGGCTGGCCAGCATGAGCTTCTGCTGCGCGGCGTTTGCCTGCACGGTCTCCGCTGTGATCTTGTTCTTCAGGTCGGGGTTCTTGCGCAGGGTGCCGCTCGCGGTGCAGGGGGCGTCCAGGATGACCAGATCGGCCGCCTCGCGGCCGGGCGGGTAGCGCAGGATGTCGGCCGTGAAGGACTGGATGCCGTCCAGGCGCAGGCGGCGGATGTTCTGCTCCAGCAGGCGCAGCCGCAGCGGGCTGACGTCGCTGGCCCAGATCTTGAGGTCCGGGCGCAGGCAGGCCAGGGTCAGCGACTTGCCGCCCGGAGCTGCGGCCACGTCGCAGACTTCCCGTTCGGCCCTGGCGGCGGCGGCGAGAGCGACGGCCTGTGAGCCCGTGTTCTGCACGTAGAATCCGCCCAGCTGCTCCGGTTTGTCCAGGACCTGGCCGGCGGCGGTGGTTTCGAAGCAGCCCAGGGCGGGAAGTTCGCGGCAGGGGATGCCCGCCGCTTCCAGGGCCCGCTGCGCTCCCTCCATGGTCATGCGTCCGGGGTGGAAGCGCAGGTGGAACGCGGGCTCGCGGTCGAGGTACTCCAGGTCGGCTGCGCCGGCGGCAGCGAGCCGCCGCAGGCCGGCGAGCAGCAGCGGCGAAATGGCGAATTTGAGCCCCAGGTCGTCCCCGCGCTCGAGCCGTTCGCGGACCTCCTGCTTGCGGCGCAGCAGCTGCCGCAGCACGGCATTGACGAACGGCTTGTCCCTTTTGGCGGCGGCGGTCACCGCCTCGTTGACCACGGCGTATTCGGGATAGGAGTCGGAATACAGCAGCAGGAACACGGCGATTCGCAGCAGCACCTGGGTGGGCAGGGGCGGCGGCTGCCCCTTGTTTTTCAGGAACAGTCCGATGACGTGCTCCAGGGCGATCTCCTTGCGCACCACTCCGTATACCGTTCGCGTCAGGGCATTCTTGTCGGATCCGGCGTAATCGCGCAGGAAGCGGCCCAGGAGCAGCCGCAGGTTGGCCTGCGGCTGCCGGTAATAGTCGACCAGGATGGCGGCGGCCGGCGACAGGAAGTTCATTCCAGACGCCCGGGGAAGCGGTTGCCCAGGGAATACTGCCATGGGCTCATGGCCTTCCTGCCCTCGGGCTGGATGGAGGTGATCTCCAGCACGGTACCGAGGCCGCAGGCGACCTGCATCGCGCTCGCTGAAAGGTCCAAAACATCTCCGGGGTGCCCCGAGTGGCTGCCCTGGGCGGCCAAGGCGGACAAGATCTTGACCTGCTGCCCTCCCAGGCGGAAGAAGAGTCCCGGCCAGGGGGTGAAGGCCCGCAAATGGTCATGGAGGCGCCGGGCGGGCAGAAGCCAGCTCACCAGGCCTTCCTCCTTTTTCAGGGGCGGGGCCTGCGTGGCCTGGGACTCGTCCTGGGGGGTCGCCCGGATCGTCCCGGCGAAGATCCGCTCCAGGGTCTGGCTCAGGAACGGTGCCGCTCGCTCGCCCAGCCGCTGCTGGTAGGAGGCGGTGGTGTCGTCGGCGCGGATGGCCACCTCCTCGCGGGCCCATATTGGCCCGGCGTCCATGCGGCCGCTGAGCTCAAAAATGGTGATGCCGCTGCGGTTCTCGCCGTTCTGGATGGCCCGTTGCACCGGGGCGGCGCCGCGGTAGGCCGGCAGCAGCGAGAAATGGACATTGACCGTCCGCTGCCGGGGCAGGTCGCGGATTTCCCTGGGGATGAACTGGCCGTAGGCCACGACCACGGCGATGTCCGGATCGATGCGGCGCAGGGCCAGCTCCAGCTCGGGTTCGTTCAGCTGCGGCGGTTGGAGCAGCGGTAAACGGTTCTCGAGGGCGAACTGCTTGATGGGTGGAACGCGCAGCTGCCGGTTGCGGCCGCCGCGGCCGTCGGGCTGGCTGACCACCAGGCGCAGGCGGAAACCCCGGCTCAGCTCGCGGATGATGGGCAGGCCGACGGCCGCCGTGCCGTAGAAGACCAGGTCACCATTCGCCACTTTTCCTCTTATGGCTGATCTCCTTGCGGATCAAGGTGCGCTTCAGCGGCGAGACGCGGTCGACGATGAGCACGCCGTTCAAATGGTCGATCTCGTGCTGCAGCACCCGTGCCTTCAGCCCGTCGAACTCGGCGCGCAGCTCCCGGCCGTCGAGCAGGGTGGCCTGGAGCAGGATGCGGGCGCTGCGCTTGACGGGCAGGGAGTAGCCGGGAACCGAAAGGCAGCCCTCCTCGCTGGTCTCGAAGCCCTCGGCCTCGACGATGCGCGGGTTGATGACAATCAGCAGTTCCTCGGGAATTTCGCCGACCGACAGGTCGATGGTGACCAGCTGCAGCGATTCGTTCACCTGGGGAGCGGCCAGGCCGATGCCCGGGGCCAGGTGCATGGTCTGCGCCATGGCCGCGGCCAGGTCGATGATGCGCTGGTCGATGTCGCGAACCTCGACGGCGCGCTCTTTCAGCACGGCGTCGCCGTATTTGCAGATCTTCAGGGGTTCCGCTTCCACGGCGTAATTATATTTTGTTATGCCAATACTGTCAATGAACTCCGTGATGCGTGATGAGAAAGGCATAATTAGCCTACGTGATGCGTGAACGAACTTTCAGAACTCCGTTATGCGTGATGAGAAAGAGAAGGATACTTTCTTCTTCCTTCACATTACGCATCACGCATTACGCATCACGTAGTCGCTTATTTCCCTTCGCATAACGCATCACGCATCACGATGCGTTGCAAATCGGCTGGCCTTGTGATATTTTCCCACCCTGCCGGCTGCAAAGCCAGGCATGGAGAGCAATTTTGGGCAATATCAAGGTCTTATCTGAGAACGTATATCGCAAGATAGCCGCCGGCGAGGTGATCGAGCGCCCGCTCTCCGTGGTCAAGGAGCTGGTGGAGAACGCCATCGACGCCGGAGCCGCCGGCATCAAGGTGCTGCTGCGCGCCGGCGGCAAGGAGCTGGTGCGCGTCGAGGACGACGGCTGCGGCTTCGGCGCCGACGACATCGAGATCGCCTTCCGGCGCCACAGCACCTCCAAGCTGCAGGAGCTGGAAGACCTGGACCGGGTGCTGACCCTGGGCTTCCGCGGCGAGGCCCTGCCGTCGATCCTGCAGGTGGCCGACATCGACCTGGAGACGGCGGACAACGACGAGGGCCGCGGCTGGCTGTGCCTTTTCCGCGGCGGCGCCCTGCAGGAAAAGCGCCAGGCTCCCCGCCGCCGGGGCAGCTCCATCACGGTGCAGCGGCTGTTCGCCGATTTCCCGGTGCGCCGCAAGTTCATGAAGAGCGACCAGGGGGAAATGCGGCCGATCAGCTCTTTCCTGGAGACGATCGCCCTGGCCCGCCCGGGCATCGCCTTCACGCTCCAGCACCAGGGCCGCACCGTTTTCCATTATCCGGCGGCAGCGAGCCTCGCCGACCGCATCTACCAGGTCTTCGGCAGGGATTTCCTCGCCGGCCTCCAGCCACTCGATCTTGCCGACGGCCCCTACCGCGTCACCGGCTTTGTCTCCGCTCCGCAGGCCGGAGCGAGCGGCAAAGGGAGCCAGTACTTCTCGGTCAACGGCCGCCCGGTTCGCGAAAAGACCATGATCGCCGCCCTCAACAACGCCTTTCTGGGCTGCCTGGAAAAATCGCGCAGCCCGGTGGCCGTGCTCGACCTGGTCGTCCCCCCCGCCCAGATCGACGTCAACATCCATCCCATGAAGCTGGAAATCCGCTTCCTGGACAGCTCGCGCGTCTACCAACTCGTCCAGCGGGCCGTTGGCGCCGTTATGAACGGCCCGTTGCGTCCCG
>JALOLC010000113.1 GCA_025456175.1 Acidobacteriota bacterium
CCGGCGGCCTCGGCCGGCCGCGGCGGAGCCGGGCACTCGCCGGCGGGCCTGGTGTCCAGACCATAGGAGAGGGCGGGCGGCATATCCTCCCTCTGGCAGGAGACAGCCAGGGCGATCACCAGCATGATGGCCACGGCGACAACGGGGATCATCGCCGACCTGCTGCGCAAGATATTCTTCATTTCCCTCTCCCGACCACTTCCCGACCGGCGCCGGGGCGGTTCCTTGTCCGGCTCCGCCCCTGGGTCAGCCGCAGGCAGCGGCCGACGGAAATTTCCAGTCACTGGCTGCGGCACAGTGCCGCGGCCCGGCCGCCAACAGATTCTAGGGAGGCGGCCCGGCAATGTCAAGGAGTCGTGATCGCTATTTTCCAGGCCGCGCCCGCCATCTCCGTCCCCGCTTCATCAGGGAAGAGCATTTGGCGCATTTATTAAAACGCGTTGTTTTTCGGGTATTTGCTTCTGTTCAGCGGTTGTGCAACCGCGAATGATCCCGCTGAGACGGCGGAAAAAGAAAGGCTGCAGCTGGTCATCGTCTCGGGAAACGGCCAACAGGGGGTGGGGGGACGGGCCCTGGCCGAACGGCTGATCGTGCAGGCGAAGGATCTCCTGGGGAATCCACTGCCCGGCCTTGGCTTGAGCTTCCAGGTGGTGGAGGGCGGGGGATCCGTGCCGGACGGTCAGTCGCCCCTGACCGGTGCCGGCGGGGAGGCGGCGGTCGGTTGGGTGATCGGATCGGGCTACAACGGCATCGAGGTGAAGGTCCGCAGCGACGACTACAGGGCGGCACCGGTCTATTTTTGGGCGGAAGGAGAAAACAGCAGCGGCGTGCACGTCACCCGGACCATTGCCAGCTTCCGTCGGGTGGCTGGCGTGCTTTATGAAATCACCTTTCACGGCAACTACGGCCGGGAGAGCATGGCCGCGGCGGAGACCGATGAGCCACCGGATGAATCCAGCAGCGGCGAAAGCGGCAGCTACCACTGCTCGCTCTTTTCGGTCTTCGGACTGCCGGGAGAGTGCCGGCTGGGCCGCAGTTTCGACAATCCCTCGGGCTGGAAGTGCCTGACCCTGCTGACGCGGGTCCGTCCCAATGACGGCTATGCCTCGATCGCGCCCATGCGCATGCGGGATATCGGCTTTGCGCCGGGAACCGATTTTGATGTCCTGTCCTTCAATGCCAAGAGGAGGCTTCTCGATGCGGTCCGTTTCCCGCCCGACGGGGTCAACGAGGCCGGGCTGGTCATGGGGCTGGCCAATGTCACGGCGCAGCCCTATGTGCCCGATCCGGTCAAGACGACCATCCACTTCTGCCTGTGGGTGAGGAAAGTGCTCGATGAGTGCCGGACGGTCGACGAGGCGATCGCCCTGACCGGGCGCTACAACATCCAGAGCTCCGGCTCCACCCTGGACGTCCATGCCATGGTGGCCGACGCCTCGGGGCAGTCGGCCATCCTCGAGCCGGCGCAAGGGGAGATGAAGGTGATCCGCGGCCAAGGCCCCTTCCAGGTCATGACCAACAGCCCGGTGTACGGGGTCCCGCTGCAAGCCCAGCTGAATCAATGCTCCAGGTTCCGCTTCATCCATGAGACGCTGGATGCCGCCGGCGGCGCCGTGGGCGCGGAAGGCTGCTGGGATATCCTGCGCCGGGTGGGGAACGTCTGGACCGAATGGTCGGCGGTGTACGGCATCAGCGCCAGGAACGCCGTTCTGGCCATCGATTTCGCTTTCGAGCCCTTGTATGTTTTTCCCATATAAGCAATTGGAGGCAATTGGGGACGGTGCTTGACTTTGTGACTTTGGCGACATAATTGAGAACCCTGCGACGGAAGAGGCCGAAGCGGGCTGAAATATCAAGAAAGCGCCCGGCTGCCCGAGTTCTCCGGCGGCGGAACAAACTCGCTTGCATCGATGGTCCGTCATGAAAAAAACGGGGAATCCTGATTTATGCATATAAACAAGCACCGTCCCCAGTCGGTCCTCTTTTTCTAATCCCCTTGGCCTTTCTCATTCGCATATCCCGTTACCAACAGCCTCCTGGCCCCCTTGATCCCGCACTTCTGGTACTGGTTGTAGGCCTGCGCCGCCTTCTCCCTGATCGTTTCTCCCGGCTCGTTCCTGATCCATGAATCGATCGCCGCCGCCAGGGTGTAGGCCTCGGGGCACATCAGGCCCGTAGTCCACAAAAGGGGGCGTGCGCCTGTCTTTCTGACGGCAGCGGCGAAATAGATCCGACTCATGCAGGCCAGGATCATGACATCCCGGGGCCGGGCATCGGCCGGAGAGGGAATAACGTCGATGGTGAAGTCCATGAGGCCGTTGTGGCCGGCATAGCAAATCAGGTCAGAGCCGCCACCGGCTATGATCTTCCGCTTCTCCGCTTCGACCTGGAATTTCCCGAGCCCGGCCGCGAAGCCAAGCAGATCGCGGGTGGCCTGGCGGATCGCCGCGCCGTCGTAGGCGTCGGCGATCATCCAGACCGGCGATCGCTTATGCTTGAAGACCAAGCGCTCGCGGATATTGCCGGCCGGGTTCTTGATCTCGCCGGTCAATTTCCAATCCTTGTGCTTCTTGAAGAATGTCTTGAAACCGAAGCTGCAGCCCCAATAAAGGTTGTTGGCCGGGTCCTGGCCGTTGCCGATCCTCTCCGCCACCTTCACGATCCCCTGGTTGACGTTGTCGCACAGCGCCACGACGACATGGACATATCTTTCCTGGCCGTACAGCCCCAGCGTTGCCATCAGAAAAATTATTGAAACTGAGATCTTCATTCATTCATATTATATCCCAGATCTCGGTACAGGGCGCAAGGTATAGGGTGAGAATTCAGCGGACACAGTTCGGTCTTTTCCCGGCGCGCCTGAATGCAGACAAACCCTTGCATGCGGCAATGCCGGCGGATAGAATGGAATCTTCCCGGCCATGAATGGAAAAGCGCCGGGAGCGAAGGGCGAAATGGCGAAGACGGAGACGCGGGTACTCGGCTTTCTGCCGCTGCTGGCCGTGGTCGTGGGCGCGATCGTGGGCGCCGGGATATTCAACGCGCCCGCCGACCTGGGCCGCGTGGCCAACCCGGGATGGATCGCCGTTGCCTGGGCCATCGCCGGGATGGGCATGTTTTCCCTAGCCAGGATTTTCCAGTACCTGGCCTTGCGCCGCCCTGAGCTCGAAGGCGGGATTTACAGCTATGCCCGCGAGGCCGCAGGTGAATTCATGGGCTTCAACTCGGCCTACGGCTACTGGTGGAGCGCCCTGTTCACCAACCTGGCCTTTTTCTTCGCCATCACCAAGGTCCTGGGCCTCTACCTGCCGCTGCTGGCCCGCGACAAGTGGGCGGCGTTCGCCCTGGCCAGCGCCCTGCTCTGGGGATATGCCGCGCTGATTTGGGCCGGCATCCGTACGGCCGGCGCGGCCAACCTGGCCATCACCCTGCTCAAGCTGCTGCCGTTGCTCTTCGTGGCGCTGTTCTCGGCATTCCTGTTCAAGCCGGCACTTCTGGGTGAGCCCTTTTCCGCGACCCTCAAGGGGACCGGCGCCACATCCGGTTTCTGGCAACAGATAGGCGGCAGCCTCGGTGTCATGGTCTTTGCCTTCATGGGCATCGAAGGGGGCGTGACCATCTCCGCCAAAGCGCGGAGCGCACGGGACGTGGGGCGGGTCGGGCTGATCGGTTTCCTGATCGCGCTCGTTCTTTATGTCGCCGTTTCCACCCTGACCCTCGGGGTAACGCCGGCGCGCGAGATCGTCAATGCCCCGAGCCCGCTCGGCGCGGTCCTGGGGAGCGCCCTGGGCGGCTTCGGCCGCCATTTCCTGAACATCGGATTCCTTTTCTCGGTACTCGGCGCACTGCTGGCCTGGCTGCTGCTGACGGCGGAAGTTCCCTTCAGCGCCGCGGTCAGGGACAATGCCTTCCCCCGGGCCTTTGCCCGCACCAACGCCAGGGCTACGCCGGTCTTCTCGCTGGCCGTCACCGCGGCCGTCAGCCAGCTGCTCCTGGCCCTGTTTTTCCTTTTCTCGCGTAGCAGCGACATCGGCGCCAGCGGCAACGCCCCGTTGCTGCAGAATCTGTACTTCGGCGCCATCAGCATCTCCGTGATTTGTGGCCTGGTCCCTTACGTTCTGTCGGCCCTGCTGGGCGCACGCCAGGCCCGGCGGGACGGGCGTGCGGTGCCTCTGGTCTATGCGGCGTTAAGCAGCACCCTGTTCGCCTGGATGTTCGTTATCATGGCCAAATACGCTGCGGCGGCGGTGGTGGTGTATGCCAGCGGCTTCGTTCTCCGTCTCCTCGTCCACCGCGAGCGCCGGCAGCCGCTGCCCCGGAGCGAGAAGCTTTTCTATGCCGTCCTGCTGACGGCAAGTATCGGGATCGCCATCCTGATCAGCCGCGGCCAAATCCGCTTCTAACCTTGGGGAACCGGGGCCTGGGCGACAGCGGCTGTCCCACAAATTGACTTTCACTGCAATACTGCGTAAGATTTCCGGCGCCAAGCAAATTTTACGTGGCTATCCCTTGGGCGAAGGAGTTCACATGAAAAAATCCGTTGTTACGGCATGCATCCTTTTTGCCGGCTGCCTGGGCCTGAACTTGTTCGGCCAGCAGCCCGCTGAGGCGATCAACCTGCTCTCGCTTCAGGAGGGGACCATCCCCGTCATTTCTCCCGCCCATTACGGCGGCTGGTCGGCGGAAGCCCTGCTGGACGAGAGCCCCGCCTCGGGCTGGGCCTGCGAGAAAGGAAAGATCGCCAACAACATTTTTGTGTTCGAAATGATCCAGGCCGGCGAAATTGAGCGCTTGGAATTTGACAGCGCTGCGATTGACACCGTGGGCGCCGGAACCAGGGAGATCGTGGTCGAGGTCTCTGCCGCGGCCCAAAACACTGGATTCGAGACCATCCTGCAGGCCACGCTGGCGGCCAAGGCCGACAAGCAAGTGTTCAAAGCCCAGAAACTAGTCAAGGGACGCTGGGTGCGCCTGACCGTTAAAAGCAATCATGGCGCCGCCCAATGGACGGAGCTTTTCGGCTTCCGCGGCTACGGCCTGAAACCGGCCGTGTCCGGCTCCCTGGAAAGCATTTCCGGGACCTACGACACCAAATACTCCAAGTTCCATATCCGCCAGCAGGGAACGGCCCTGGTCGGCTGTTATGAGTTTCGCGAAGGCCTGCTCGACGGCGCCATCGAAGGGCGCCTGATGAAGCTCACCTGGCGCGAGGGAAAAAATTCCGGACCGGCGGTGATGATCTTCAACCCCGACGGCAAAAGCTTTCGCGGCTACTGGTGGCGCGCGGGACAGGAAAAGCTGCAGCCCAACGGGACCTGGGACGGCAGTAAGGTCAGCTCCCAGGTCGGCGGCTGCCCGCACTGGTCAGGCTCCCTTGGAGGTGAATTGAAGAAACAGCTTGCCAGCGAAGGTCGGGCCAGGGTCTATGGCATTCTCTTTGACCTGAACTCGGCCAATATCAAGGCGGAGTCCAAGCCGGTCCTGGAGGAAGTGCTGGGCCTGCTGCAGAGCGAGCCGTCATGGAAGCTGACCATCGAAGGCCATACCGACTCCACGGGAAGTTCCGATTACAACCTGAAACTCTCCATGCAGCGCGCCGATGCGGTAAAGGCTTATCTGCTGGCCGCCGGCATCGAGGGCGGTCGCCTGCAGACCAAGGGATTCGGTTCGACCAAGCCGGTGGCCGACAACGCCACGGAGATGGGCCGCGCCCAGAATCGCCGCGTGGAGCTGGTGCGGTAAAAATCAACCCGGGGCGTTCCCCAGTTCAATATGGGTTTTAGTGGTTTTTCGCTTTGGGAACCGGCTACAGCCGCCAAAGGTAGGATGCCTTGAAGAAGAGTCCGCGCTGCATCTCCAGGAAG
>JALOLC010000114.1 GCA_025456175.1 Acidobacteriota bacterium
AGGTCGCGAAAGGCGCGCACCATGGCGTAGCCATAGGCGTCTTTTTCGAGCAGGACCAGGACCAGGAGCTGCAGAAAGCCCCGCTTCATCTCCGTCTCGATGCTGCCCAGTTCAGTGTCCATGGCCTGGCCTCCTGGGGATTAAGCGATCATACTGTTTGATGTAATTTAACTGCATGACATAATTATAGTGTATATCACACGGTATGTCAACAAAAATATTTAGTTTTTTTGAAAAAAAAGTGTAAGTGTCAGTGAAAGTGTCAGTGTCGGCAAAGCCAGAACCGAAAAAACAATTGATAGTTATACTCTTGCTGTCACTGTCACTGACACTGTCACTTAATTCGGGAGCATGGATCGCCTATTCTGCGAATCCCTGGCGGCCGGCGCGCTTGACCTGGTAGAGCAGGTCATCGGCCTGGGCCAGAATAGCCGCCGAGGCGGCCAGGTTCCCGGCGGGGATCGCCACGGCCCCGCAGGCGGCGCTGACGGTGACGGCGGCGGCGCCTTCCCCGGCCTGGCAGGCCAGGCCGCTGATGCGGCGCTCGACCGCGCGCAGCGCCTCGCTGTCGGCCCCGGGGAGGATGACCAGGAACTCATCGCCGCCCAGCCGCCCGAGGGCGTCGCCCTGGCGCAGGCACTCCTGGATGCGGGCGGCCATCTCCTTGAGCACCCCGTCGCCGGCGGCGTGGCCCAGCGTGTCGTTGACCTGCTTGAAGCGGTTGAGGTCGACCATGATGCAGCCCAGCTGGCGGCTGCTGCCGCGGGCAGGCTGCAGCTGTTTCTCCAGGAAAGCCAGGATCGCCCGGCGGTTGTAGAGGGTGGTCAGCGGGTCGTAGGTGGCCAGGTACTCCAGCTCGGCCGTGCGCTTGCCGACTTCGGCCTCCAGCTCGCGGTTGCGGCGGCGCAGCAGCAGGGTGCGCCAGCGCCAGGCGCCGACGCCCGCTACCAGCAGGAGGACCAGCCCCGCCAGGCGGAACCACAGCGTCATCCAGAACGGCGGCCGGACATGGATGGGCAAGCTGACGACCTCGCCCCAGACGCCCGACTCGTTCACCGGCTGCAGCAGCAGCTTCAGCTCGCCGGCGGGCAGGTTGGTGTAGCGGAGCTCGCCCGCGGACTGCCGCGGCTGCCAGGTATTCTCCAGCCCGTCCATGCGGTAGCGGAAGGCGGTGCGGTTGCGGCTGCGAAAGGAGAGAAGGGCGACGTTGAAGACCAGCGTCCGTTCCCTCCAGGACAGGTCGAGCCGGCGCGGAAAGTCCAGCGCGCGCCTGGGCAGGCGGACATTCTCGACCATCAGCCGCGGCGGCTTGGTGTTCACGCTGCGGCTGGCGGGCCTGTACTGGGAAAGGCCGTTGACGGTGCCGATCCAGATGTCGCCGCGGGTATCGCTGTGGAAGCCGTTGGCGTTGGTTTCCCAGTCGGCCAGGCCGTCGTCGGGATTGAACTCCTCCACCTGGTAGTCGGCCGAGAAGCGGAAGGCACCGCGGATGGTGTTGATCCAGACCCTGCCGTTCCAGTCCTCGCCGATGTTGAATATGTGGTGGCTGGTGAAGCCGGGACAATCGTTCAGGAGACGCCAGCTGCCGTCGGATTCCAGTACGGCCAGGCCGGCGTCGTTGCCGGCCCAGAGGCGGCCGCTGCTGTCCTCCATGATGGCACTGATGCTGACGCTGGTCTCCAGGGGGCAGCGGGAGCGGGTTTCCAGCGGGGTGACCGTCTCGCCGTCGCATTGGTAGAAGTCGCTCTTGGCGACGGCATAGACGCCGCCGCGGCGTCTTGACGCCAGTTGGTGAACGGCCGTCAGCGGCTTGCCGGAAGCCGTTTTGCTCCAGGAGCGCCAGCGGCCCGCGGCGTCGCGCCGGGCCAGTCCGCCGCCGCTCCATTCTCCGCAGCCCCATAAGTTCCCCTGGCCGTCGAGAACCATGTCGTAGGGATTGGTGCGCGGAAAGGGGACGGCGGCGGGCAGCGGCTCGACGGCCTTTGCCCCGCGGCGGCGAAACTGCAGGGACGAATCGGTCAGGAACCAGAGCGTGCCGTCACCCGTGCGCAGGACTTTCCAGACCAGCTCGTTGTCCAGCCCGTCGCGGGCGCGGACGGTCTCGATGACCCGGGGCCGCGGCCGCACCTGGTAGTGGACGGCGCCGCGCATGGTCCCCAGCCAGAGCGAGTCGGGCGTGTCGCCGGGGGTGATGCCGAATACGCAGGAACTAGGCAGACCCAGCTTCTCGGTGTGGTTGATCACCGCCGTGTTGCTGAGGCGGGCCAGGCCGCCGATGTCGGTTCCCACCCAGACATTGTTTTCCCGGTCCTCGAGGACAACGCTGACCAGGTTCGCGGGCAGCCCGTTCTCTTCGCCCCAGTGCTCCAGGACGGGCTGGCCGGGGCGCTTGAGGAACAGGCCGTTGTCCTGGGTCGCGATGTACAGGGTTCCCGAGGGCTCGACCGACAGACGGTAGACCGAGCGGGGCGTGGCAACGGCGCCGCTGACTTTTTGCCAGCCGGTATCGTTGCGCAGCCAGATGCCGGAGCTGTTCGTGCCCAGCCACAGCCCTTCGGCGGTCACGGCCAGGGCGCGGAAGTCGGCGGCTTCCAACGCGGCCGGGGCGGTCACGGCTTGAACCTCCACCGCAGGGGATCGCTCGCGGTCGGTGAAGCGCCACAAGCCATTGTCGGCCGCCACCAGCATTCCCTCGCGGTCGGCCAGGATGTCGTAGATGAGGGGGCCGGCCTTTCCGCCCGGATGCAGGCGCAAAACCTTGCCCCGATCCAGAACCACCACGCCGTTGTCGCTGCCGATCCATATGCGCTTGCGGGCGTCCTCGGCCAGGGCGCGGCAGCGGACGGCGCTCAAGGCCGGGTCGCGGAGCATTTCCAGGCGGTGGTCCTTCCAGCGCGAGACGCCTCCCACCGTGGCGATCCACAGGCTGCCGTCGCCGGCGACCAGCAGCTCCTGGATGCGGCTGCTGTGCAGACCGTCCTCGCGGAAATACCTTTTAAATTCGCTGCCGTTGAAGCGGGCCAGCCCTCCCCAGGTGCCCACCCACAGGTAACCTTCATGGTCCTGGGCCAGGGCCGAGATCTGGGATTGCGGGATCCCATCCTTCAGGCCCAGCACATCGAAGGGCAGGACCTGGGACAGGAGCGTGGAAGCCGGAACGAGCGCCGCCAGCGCGATCGTGAGCAGGATGCGGAGTTTCATTGTCGAACTATATTTATTTTTTCCGCCATTGTCAAAGAAGTCGGATGGGTGTCGGGTTGCGGCTCCAAAACCGAGCAACGCCCCGATCCGGATGAATGGTTCGACTTGCCTTGCATCCGCCGCTGGAATATGATACGCCTTCGCGGGCAATGCCCATGCCGGTTGCCCGCCATGATGGAGCGCCCCGATGATCGTGAAACGCACAGTGATCTTCCTTGTCCTTGCTGCCGCCCTGGTACTGACCGCTACGGCCGACGTCCGGGCTATCCGCGTCGGCCAGGGCCCCAAGATCGACGGCAGCCTTGCCGACCCGGCCTGGCAGGCGGCCGCGCCCTTCTCGGGCTTCTTGATGGCCGATCCCTTCCCCGGGGGAGAACCGAGCGAAAAAACCGAGCTGCGGATCGTCTATGACGACGCCAACCTCTACATCGGCGTCCGCTGCCTGGATAGCGAGCCGGCGCGGATCGCGGCCCACTCCATGGCCCATGACGGCAGCGGCGGCGGCGATGAGCACGGCTATGGCGGCGGCGATTCCGGAAACGACAACGACGACGTGCTGCGGGTCCTGCTCGACCCGTTCCAGGACAAGCGCACCGCGTACTTCTTCTCGGTCAACCCGCGCGGCGCCCGCAGCGAGGGGCTGACTTCGGGAGGGGAAGCCAGCCTGAACTGGGACGGCATCTGGGATGCCGCCGGGCGCATCGACGGCGAAGGCTGGAGCGCCGAGTTGCGCATTCCCTTCAAGACCATCTCCTTCAATCCCGGTTTGACCACCTGGGGGATCAATATCGAGCGCTCCATCGCCCGCAAGCAGGAGACCGTGCGCCTGGCCGGTACCGACCGCGACAGCAACTTCTACAACCCCATGGCCGCAGCCGCGCTTTCCGGGATCGCCAACGTCAAGCAGGGCAAGGGGATCACCATCCGCCCTTATGGCCTGGTCAGCGTGCAGCAGGACCACCGGGACAGCGCCGGCAGCCAGTGGCGGCTGGACGGCGGCTTCGACGTCTACAAGAACTTCACACCCAACCTGGTGGGGGCCGTCAGCTACAACATGGACTTCGCCGAGACCGAGGCCGACGAGCGGCGCATCAACCTGACGCGCTTTCCGCTCTTTTTCCCGGAGAAGCGCATGTTCTTCCTGGAAGGCTCGGAGACGTTCGGCTTCAGCTCCAGCATCAGCTTCCAGCCGTTCTTCAGCCGCAAGATCGGCCTGTACCAGGGCGAGCAGGTGCCGATCCTCTTCGGCGCCAAGGTCTTCGGCAAGATCGGCCGCACCAACCTCGCCGCCCTCGACGTGCAGACCGAGGCGTTCGCCGGCCTGCCCGGCCGCAACTTCCTCGCCTTGCGCCTGACCCAGGACGTTTTTGACGAAAGCAAGGTGGGCGTGATCTTCACCAACGGCAGCCCCACCGGCGAGCGCAATACCCTGGCTGGCGCCGATTTCCGCTACGCCACCTCGCGCTTCGCCGGCAGCAAGAACCTCAACCTGGCCGCCTGGGCCGCCTACAACTGGAATGAGCATGAGGAAGGGAGCCACCTGGGTTTCGGCTTCCGCGCCAACTACCCCAACGACCTCTGGGATATCCAGAGCACCTATGCCTATTACGGCGAGGCGCTCGATCCCGGCCTGGGATTCATGCTGCGCCAGGGCATCCAGACCGCGTACCTGCGGATCGGCTTCCAGCCTCGACCGGCGGGCGGCTTCCTGAAGGACTTGGTCCGCCAGTTCTTTTTTGAAGTCAGCGGCGATTTCTACTGGGACCTGAAGGGCAACCTGGAAACCAGCCGCCTCGAGGCCACCCCGTTGAGCTTGCGCACGCAGAGCGGCGAGAGCGTCAGTTTCCAGGCCACCGTCAACCGGGACATCCTGCCCGCCGCCTTCGAGGTGGCCGAGGGCGTGGTCCTGCCTGCCGGCTCATATGATTTTACCAGCTGGAACTGCGATCTCAGCACCGCTGCGCACCGGCCCTGGGTGTTTGACGCCGGCATCGACTTCGGTCAGTTCTATTCGGGGCATTACGAGGACGTGAACGTGGGCCTGAGCTTCAAGTACAAGGGCTACGCCAACCTCGGGCTGGAGGTCAACCTGGTCCGCGGCCGCCTGCCGCAAGGGCGCTTCAGCGAGAATGTCTACCAGCTCAAGGCCGATGTCTTCCTCTCCCCCGACCTGGGCTTCATGAACTACATCCAGTACGACACCGTCTCCAGGATGCTGGGCTGGAGCTCCCGCCTGAAATGGCGAGTCTCGCCCGGCAATGAGCTGGCCCTGATATTCAACAAGAGCTGGGAGCGGCGCTGGCAGCCCACGACCCGATTCTTCCCATCGGAAGAGAGGGGAGTGCTGAAGCTGTCGCTGTCCAT
>JALOLC010000115.1 GCA_025456175.1 Acidobacteriota bacterium
GTGCTGGTCGACGACCTGAGGCATGGCCTGGCCATCTACGCCAAGTTCGGTGTCGACATCGTCACTGCCAGCGCCGAGGTGATCGGCACCAACGGCGTGCTGATCAAGAACCGCGATCGCGGCATCCTGGAAGTGCTCGACGAGATCAAGGCCATCGAGAAGAAGGTCGCGGTCCTGAACGGGGGCCTGGCCGCCATCCGCGCCGGCCTCGAGACCGCCGCCGCGAGCGCGGGCACAAGCGCCGAGCGGCTGCGCGCAGCCGAGAGCGCGCTGAATCTCCGCAAGGAAGAGGGCATCGCGCTGCGCTCGCGACTCGAGGCGCTGCGCAAGAACCGCGAGCTGGGCGTGCAGCGCATCCAGGTCACCGGCGCCGAGATCGACGGCTTAGCCAGCGAGATGGAAAAGCTGAAAACGCGCCTGGCCGAGCTGGAGCAGACCAAGGCCGGGCTCGACCGGCAGAACGAGGCGCTGGAGCGCGAGAAGGAGGAGGCGGCCAGCGCGGGCGGCACGCTGCTGCGGCAGCTCAACGAGAAGGAAAAGGAGAAGATCCAGCACGACAACGCCCTGAGCCTGCTCCGTGAAAAGATGAGTTCCCGCCGCAGCCTGCTGCAGGAGAGCCGCTCGCGCCAGGAGAAGCGCCGCCAGCAGATCCAGTCGTCACTGGCCGAGAAGCGGCGCCTGGATGAGGAGATCGCCGAGAGCGCAGGCAAGATCCAGGAGATCCAGGCGCGGGCCAAGGTGCTGGGCCTGGAGAAAACCGAGCTGGAAAAGCTCATGAAGCGGGACGAGCTGGCCCTGGACGGCGTCAACGCCCAGGCCAAGAAGATCGCCGCCGACCTGGCCGCCCGGCGCAGCGCCCTGGAGGAGTGGCGTGAGAAAAAGAAGGAGAGCGAGATCCGCATCGCCGCGGTGAGAAAGGACCTGTTCCAGCTGGAGGAGGTCGCTGGCCAGGAACTGGGCCAGGAGCTGAAGGACATCGAGGCCGACGCCGAAACCCTGCAGAAGGACGCCAGCGAGCTGGATGCCCAGTACAACGAGCTGGTCGCCAAGCTCAACCGCATGCGCGAGAGCGACCGCTTGAACTTCTCCGCCGAGGCCGAGTTCGAGATCTTGGAGAAGGACCACGGCTTCCTGGTCGGACAGAAGGAGGACATCGTCAAGTCCATCGCCGACATGAACGCCGCCATCGCCCGCATCGACAGCGAATCCAAGGAGAGCTTCCTGACGGCCTTCAGCGCCATCCAGCAAAACTTCGTCAAAAACTTCAAGATCCTCTTCGAGGGCGGCGAGGCCGACCTGGCCCTGACCGACAGCGAGAACGTGCTGGAGGCCGGCCTGGAGATCCAGGTCCAGCCCCCGGGCAAGAAGCTGCAGAGCATGCGCCTGCTCTCCGGCGGCGAAAAAACGCTCACCTCGCTGGCCTTCCTCTTCTCGCTGTTCGAGTACAAGCCGTCGCCCTTCTGCGTGTTCGACGAGGTCGACGCCTCGCTTGACGAGGCCAACATCCAGCGCTTCCTGAAGTTCCTGCACCAGCTGAAGAACAAGACGCAGTTCGTCATCATCACCCACAACTTCAAGACCATGGAGGAGGCCGACTTCATCTACGGCATCAGCATGGACGAGCCCGGCGTTTCCAAGATGTACTCCATGAAGATGACCTGAGGCGGCGATGGATTTCCAGGGCAAAATCCAGGTCTACACCGGCAATGGCAAGGGCAAGACCACGGCCGCCCTCGGCCTGGCCCTGCGCGCCGCCGGCCGCGGCCTGAAGACCTACATGGCGCAGTTCATGAAGAAGGGGGAATACGGTGAGCTGCTGGCCGTCGCCGCGCGCCTGGCCGACCTCATCACCATCGAGCAGTTCGGGCTGCCCGCCTTTCACCACCAGGAGGACGGCGTTTCCGCCGCCGAGATCCGCGCCGCCGAGGCGGGGCTGGCGGCCGTTGAGGCCGCCCTGCAGGGGGGCGAGTACCGGGTCGTGGTCCTCGATGAAATCAATACCCTGCTCCATTTCCGGATCGTGCCCGTCGAAACAGTGCTGCGGCTCATGGATGGCAGGCCCGCCGGCGTCGAGCTGGTCTTGACCGGGCGCTACGCGCCCCAGGCCGTGCTGGACCGGGCCGACCTGGTGACCGAGATGCAAGAGGTCCGCCACTACTACGAGAAGGGCGTCGAGGCCCGGACCGGCATTGAGAAGTAGCGGTCCATCGCCCCTGTGCTATTTGCCATTTTTCACTTGACTTTTGCATTCCATTGGTATAAGAAAATAGGATATTCGTGCCATTTCAATTGTCAGGAGGGTTACGCATGAAAAAAGTCATTTTTCTAGTGCTCATCTTCTGTTTCGTCTTTACCGTCGCGGCCGAGGAGAAGGTCACCCAGCTGGGGCGGCATCCCTTTTATAAAAGCAGGGACCTGAAGCCCGCGGACCTGAAGGTCATCGCGCTGGACAAGGCCGGCGAGGTCAAGCAGGGATTCGAGATGGCCGGCAACGGCGAGCTGGTCTTTGCTTTTCTCGAGCAGATCCAGAAGGCCGACATCCAGACCATCGAGCTCAACCCCGGCGACACCGTGAAATGGATGCTCTTCAAGAAGGGGAAGAAGGTCCAGGTCAAGAACGACGTGATCTGGGCCGGCAAGAAGCCCATCACCGCCTACAACTTCACGATCTTCCGCGACGGCAAACTCTACGAGTTCATCGTCCCCAAGATCTGCGGAAACATTTCGCTGAAGAACGTCAACGAGGTCCCGGCCCCGACTTGCAAGCTGAAGGTCGAGCCGGCCGAGGCGGTCCTGGGCACTCCGCTCAAGATCGACCTCTGCGGGTCGCAGAACGTCGTCAAGTCCGAGGTGACGGTCACCGACGCCGCCGGCGCGGTCATCAAGACCATCACTCTGACGCCCGAGAGCTGCACTGCCGAGCTCAGCCTGGACAAGGTGGGCGAATACATGGTCACGGCGGTCGTCTGGGGCCAGTACGAGATGAAGTCGCCCGCCGGCTGCGAGATCGCGGTCAAGGTCATTGAGCCCGCTCCGGTGGTCGTGCCCCCCCCGGTCATCGTTAAAAAGAGCCCGCTGCACTTCCTGCTTGAAGGCGGCCCCGGCCTGCTGAAGGGGACCTACACCGGCATGGTCTGGGCCCGCGCCGGCCTCCTCGTCAACCTGTCCGCGGACAAGCTGGACGCGATCTTCACTCTTGGCGGCGGCGTGCCGGTCCAGGGCACGCCCTGGAAGTCCTTCTTGATGGGCAACGCCCTGCTGAACCTGAATGCCGGCCCAGCCTATGTGGCCGGCGGTCTGGGCTTCAGCACCAAGGATCGGGAGCAGGTGGTGAAGAAAGGCGGGATCGACCTGGTCGGCCAGCTGGGCATCAACCTCTTCCGCCGCGACAAGTCGACCGGCTCGCTCTTTGGCGAGCTGCGCGCCCCGGTAATCACCGAAGACCGCGACTTCGAGCACAACCACAAGCTGCTGCTGGGCTTCCGCTATATTTTTTAATCACCGTCCGTCCTGAAACCGCTGGGGCCGGGTCACGCGACCCGGCCCCTTTTTTTCAAATCCCGTTCCTGACGGGCGCTGCCCTTGACATGGGGCTTGTGACGTACTTATAATAATCAACCAGGAGAGAGTCTGATGAAGAAAACGATCTTGTTTGCCATCATGGTGCTGGTTTCCATTGTCCTCCTGGGCCAGGATCAGGATCAACCCCCTGTCCAGCCCCAGGACGAGCCCCAGGGCCAGACTGCCGAGCCCCCGCCTACCGTCCCGGTCCTGCCAGAGGGCCGCGACCTCAAGACCATTCGCTTTCCTCGTGCCTTCATCCATGCAGGCAAAGAATACCCTGCCGGGAAGTACTGGATGGTACTGGGAGAAAAGGACGGGCAGGCGGTGTTCTTTGTCGCCAATGCCGCGAAGGAGCCGATGTTCGAGGAACTGGCGATTGTCAAGCCCAAGGTCCGCCGCGGCGGCAGCGGTTTCCATGTGGACATGAGCCGGACGAAGGACGGGGAATATGCCCGCATCAAGGTCACTGCTCCCAATGAATGGACGCTGGCCTATTTTCTGTTCAAGAAATAATCCCCTGCCTTAGAAAACGCCCGCCGCGCGACTCAGTCGTCCGGACTCTCCTCGTCTTCCTCGGTCTTGTAATAGTTGGTGATCTTCCCGTGCTCTTCCTCGTTGCAGAATTCCAGGGGCTCGGTGCCCGGCAAGAAGGCCTCGCTGAAGGGATATAGGCAGTCGGGGGTCACCAGCTTGCCGGTATACTTGTCGATGTCGATCATGTAGACGCCCGAGGGCGGCGCGAACTTGCCGGTCTCGGGATTTTTGGCCAGGTATTTCTCCATGAAGGAGACGAAGATCGGCGCCGCCGCCTCGCTGCCGGTCATTTCATCGCCGAGGCTCTTCTTCTGGTCGAAGCCGACCCAGACGCCGACGGTCAGGCTGGGGGTGAAGCCGATGAACCAGGCGTCGGTGAAGTCGTTGGTCGTGCCCGTCTTGCCGCCCAGGGGTGCCGGCAGCTTCCGCGCCCGCCAGCCGGTCCCGGAGCGGACCACGCCCTGCAGGAGGTAATTCATGATGAAGGCGGTCTCTCTCTCGATCACCTGCTTGCGCTCGGGCGAGTTTTCCTCGATGATGTTGTCGTTCAGATCGCGGATGCTGCGGATGAAATAGGCGTTGACCCGGGAGCCGTAGTTGGCGAAGACGGTGAAGGCTTCGACCATCTCCTTGAGCGTGACCTCGAAGGCGCCCAGGCCCAGCGACATGTAGGGCTTGAGATCGGAGGTGATGCCGAACTTCTTGGCGTAGCGCATCCCCACTTCCGGGGTGATGGCCTGCAGGATGCGCGCCGTGATCACGTTGCGCGACAGTTCCAGGCCGCGGCGCATGGTCAGGGGCCCCAGGAAGTCTTCCTTGTGGTTGCGCGGCTCCCACAGCTCGCCGGTCCACTCGTCAACGTAGGAGAAGGGCTCGTCAGGGATGATGGTTGCTGGCGAGAACCCGTTCTCCAGCGCCGCCGTATAGATGATCGGCTTGAAGGTGGAGCCGGTCTGGCGCAGCGCCTGGATGGCGCGGTTGAACTTGCTCTTCTCAAAGGCATAGCCGCCGACCATGGCCTTGATCTCGCCGGTCTTGTTGTCCACGGCCAGCAGCGCCCCCTCGACCTCCGGCTCCTGCTCCAGGGCCAGCTCCAGTTTCCTCCCGGCCTGGTCTACGGTGCTGACGCGGAACAGGGCCACGTCCCCGGCTTTGAGCAGGCTGGGCAGCGGCTTTTTGGCCCACTTGGCCGCGCTGGCAGGGAGCTCGCCGCGGTAGCCGCCGATGCGCACCGCCGCCCTGCCCTTGCCGACCTCCAGGACCACGCCCTCGATGACCAGGCCGGCCTCGATCCGCGCGTCCTTCCAGGAGGGCAGCAGGTGGGTTTCGGGATCCAGCTTGCTCGCGAGCAGGTTGCGGAGCTTTTCGCGGCTGCGCCAGCCGCGGCGCTTGTC
>JALOLC010000116.1 GCA_025456175.1 Acidobacteriota bacterium
GACAAGGTGCTGATGGGCAGCGAGCGCAAGAGCATGATCATCTCCGAGGAGGAGAAGCGCATCACCGCCTACCACGAGGCCGGCCACGCCCTGATCGCCAGCCTGGAGAAGGAGGCCGACCCGCTGCACAAGGTGTCGATCATCCCGCGCGGCATGGCCCTGGGCGTGACCCAGCAGCTGCCGCTCAACGACAAGTACACCTACTCCAAGACCTACCTGGACGCCCAGCTGTCGGTGCTCCTGGCCGGGCGCATCTCCGAGGAGACCTTCCTGGGCATGCTCACCACCGGCGCCGGCAACGATTTCGAGAAGGCCACCTCCATCGCCCGCAAGATGGTCTGCGAGTGGGGCATGTCGGCGCTGGGGCCATTGGCCTATGCCAAGAAGGAGGACATGATCTTCCTGGGCCGCGACCTGATGTCGCACAACGAGTACTCCGAGGAGACCTCGCAGCGCATCGACCATGAGATCAAGAAGATCATCGACCAGGCCTATGCCAACTCCAAGCGCATCATCATGGAGAACCGCCAGAAGCTGGAGATCATCGCCCTGCAGCTGCTGGAGAAGGAGTCCCTGACCTCGGACGACATCGCCGCCATCCTGGGCACGCCGAAGAAGCCCGACCCGCTGCAGGCCAAGAAGCGCCGGCCGCGCAACGGCGCCGCTGCCGAAGCGAAGTAGATGATCATCGAGAGCATCCTCAGCGCCTTCGCCAAGTTCACCCCCAAGGACCTGCTGGACATCTTCCTGCTCTTCCTGCTGATCTACTACCTGCTGCTGCTGATCAAGGGGACCAAGTCCTACCAGATGGCGCTGGGGCTGATGCTGATCGGCTTCCTGGCCCTGCTCTCCAGCCTGCTCAAGCTGACCGCTTTCGCCTTCATCCTCAACAACTTCTTCGCCTACCTGGTGTTTGCCGTCATCGTCCTGTTCCAGGGCGAGCTGCGCAAGATCCTGGCCGAGATCGGCGGCAAGCTGCGAACCAAGTTCATCCCCGCCGACATCTCGCTCATGCGCGACGAGATCGTCAACGCCGCCGTGGCCATGTCGCTGGGCAAGGTCGGCGCCCTGATCGCCGTCGAGCGCGAGATCAAGCTGAAGTCGTACATCGACAAGCACATCCGCATCGACGCCGTGGTCTCCAAGGACATGCTGCTGACCATCTTCGCGCCCAACACGCCGCTGCACGACGGGGCGGTGATCATCTCCGAGGGGCGCATCGCCGCCGCCAACTGCTTCTTCCCCTACCCGCCGCTGCTGGAATTGACGCCGGCCGGGGGCAGGCACCTGGCGGCCATCGGCATCAGCCAGGAGACCGACTGCGTGGCCATCGTCGTCTCGGAGCAGACCGGCAAGATCTCACTCGCCGTCAAGGGCGAGCTGATCCGCGGCCTGGACCGCGAGGGGCTGAAGAACCGGCTCAAGTTCCTGAAGGTCTGACATGGCTGAAAAACTGAATAAACTCGTGCGGCAAAACTGGGGGCTGAAGGTCGCCGCCCTGCTGCTGGCCGTCCTGCTCTGGGCGATCATCAGCGGCCGCGAGCGGACGTTCTCGGAGAGGACGATGAAGATTCCCGTGGAGGTCGTCAACGTCTCCGAGAACGTGGAGGTGGCCAGCGTGCGCCCGGAGGAGGTGACCGTCTCGCTGAAGGGGGCCTCCAAGTTCGTCGCCGTTGTCGGCAGCGAGAACCGCCCCATCAAGATCGACCTGAAAAACGTCAAGGAAAGCAGCAAGCTCAACTACTTCGCCGAGGACTACCTGGAGCTGCCCAAGGAGGTCCAACTCGTCTCCATCCACCCCAAGATGATCGAGGTCTACGTCGAGGAGTTCGCCACCCGCGAGGTGCCGGTGAGGATCCGCTTCCGCGGCCGGCTGGCCCCGCCGCTGCGCCTGAAATCGGCCAAGGTCGTCCCCGATCGCGTCGTCATCATGGGCTACAAGTCGCAGGTCAACCGCATCGACGCGGTCCTGACCGAGGACGTGGACCTCGACGCCGTGACCCGCAGCCAGGTCCGCCGGCTGGCCCTGATGCAGACCCAGAACATCCTGAAGTTCCGCGACCGGCGCGACGTGGAACTGCAGCTGGAGATCGAGGAGCGCGGCGGCCGGAAATGAAGGCCAACCTTTTCGGCACCGATGGCATCCGTTCGCCCGCCGGCGCCTATCCCCTGGACGAATCCTCGCTGCTCCGGCTGGGCGCAATCATCGCCGACCAGGCCCCGGTCCCGCGGGTGCTCATCGGGCGCGACACGCGCGAATCCGGGCCGGCGATCGAGGCGCTGCTGGGGCGCGGCCTGGGCCGGCGGACGCGGGTGTTCTCCGCCGGCGTGCTGCCCACTCCCGGGCTGGCCTATCTGACGCGCGCCCACGGCTTCGGACTGGGCGTGATGATATCGGCCTCGCACAATCCCTTTGCCGACAACGGCATCAAGCTATTCGACCGCCATGGCGAGAAGGCCTCGGCGGCGCTGGAGGCGCGCATCAGCCGCGTGTTCCTCGCCGGCAAAAGAAACCCTGCCGGAAAGCCGAGCCTGCCGCAGACCATGGATGCCGCGGCCTATGAAAATTTTCTCAGAAACGAAGGCAAGGAACTGGCCGGCACAGACTGGCAACTGGCCGCAGACTGCGCCAACGGCGCCGCGTCGCGGCTGGCTCCCGCCCTGTTCCAGCTCCTGGGGCTGCGGGTTGCTGCGGCCCATTTCGCCCCCGACGGCCGCAACATCAACGCCGGCTGCGGCTCGACCTTCCCGGCGGCCCTGCAGGAGCTGGTCGCGAGCAGCCGGGCCAACCTCGGCCTGGCCTTCGACGGCGACGCCGACCGCGTGGTCTTCGCCGACGCCCACGGCCGGGTGATCGAGGGCGACCACGTGCTCTTCCACGTCGCGCGCCTGCTGCGCCGGACCGAGCCCCGATTCAAGCCCGTCGTGGTCGGCACGGTGATGAGCAACCTGGGGCTGGAGCGGGCGCTGCGCCGGGCGGGCATCGACTTCTTGCGCGCCGACGTCGGCGACAAGCACGTCTATCGGCTGATGAAGCGCAGCGGCGCCATCCTGGGCGGCGAGCCTTCCGGCCACGTGATCCTGCGCCACCGCCAGTCCACCGGCGACGGCCTGCTGACCGCCCTCTACTTCATGAGGGCGCTGCGCTATTTCCGCTGCGACGCCGCCGCGGCCCGCGACCAGCTCATTCTCTTTCCCCAGCAAACGCTCAGCATCCGCGTGCGCCGGCGCCCGCTGCTGGAGGCCTGGGAGGCGTTCCAGCGCGAGGCCGACCGCTTTGCCCGCCGCTACGGCCGGCGGGCGCGGCTGCTGGCGCGCTATTCCGGGACCGAGCCCAAGCTGCGCATCATGATCGAGGCGCGCGACCCGGAGATCATCGACCGCCATATGCCCGTTTTCCAGCGCCTCGTGGAAAACGAGATCGGAGAATAAAAATGAAACTCAGCGTCAACATCGACCACATCGCCACCATCCGCCAGGCGCGCATGGCCAGCGAGCCCGACCCGGTCACCGCGGCGGCGCTCGCCGAGCTGGGCGGCGCCGACGGCATCACGGTGCACCTGCGCCAGGACCGCCGCCACATCCAGGAGCGGGATGTCGAGATCCTGCGCCGGGTGATCAAGACCAAGCTGAACATGGAGATGGCCGTCTCCATGGAGATGGTCAAGATCGCCCTCAAGTACAAGCCCGACGTCTGCACCCTGGTGCCGGAGAGCAAGGACGAGGTCACCACCAGCGGCGGCCTCGACGTCATCATGTTCGCCGAGAAGATCCAGGAGGTCGCCGGCAACCTCCTGGCCGCCGGCATCAGCGTCTCGCTCTTCATCGACCCGGGCATCGAGCAGGTCAAGGCCTGCCACCGTTTGGGCATCCGCATTGTCGAGCTGAACACCGGCGATTACGCCCGGAACGCCGGCAACAGCTACGTCCGGCTGGAGCTCGACAAGCTGGCCAAGGCGGTGAACTATGCCAAAAAGCTGGGCTTCACCCTGCTGGCCGGCCACGGCCTGACCTACCAGAACATCTCGCCCATCGCCGCCATGAGCGACATCGAGGAGCTGAACATCGGCCATTCCATCGTGGCCAACGCCGCCTTCCTGGGCATGAAGGAGGCGGTCGCCCGCATGAAGGAGCTGCTGCGTTGATCAGGAAAGCCGGGAAGGCCCTGCTGCTGCTCCTGGCCGCCGCCCTGGCCTTCACCGCCTTCAACGGCATCTTCTTCGCCAAACGGAGCAACAACCGACCCCTGCCCCCCCATTACAAGAAGGGCGTCTTTCACATGCATTCGCTTTTTTCCGATGGCCTGGGCACGAGCGAGGAGATCTGCCGCGACGCCGGCGACCTTAACCTGGACTTCGTCATCCTCACCGACCATGGCCGCCCCAACCTCAGGTCTTCCGCCGCCACCGCCTGGAGCCACGACACCCTGCTCATCGGCGCCTCGGAGTTCTCGCTTCATGCCGGCCACCTGGCCGCCGCCGGCTACCGCGTTCCCGGCTACATCTTCCCGCCCGAGGCGCAGGAAGCGATCGCCGAGGTCGAACGCGACCGGGGCGTGACCTTCGTCTCCCATCCCCTGGACCGCAAGATCCCCTGGACCGACTGGCAGGCGCGCGGCTTCACCGGCTTCGAGATCCTGAGCCTCTACCAGCTGGCCCGCAAGAATGCCCTGTACCTGCTGACCCTCTTCCCCCTGCAGTACCTGCTGAGCCCCGACTACGCCCTGACGGCGCTGGTATCCTATCCGCGCCGGGAACTGGAGATATGGGACCGCTTCAACCGCGAGGGGAAATACTTCGGCATCTACGCCCTGGACTCCCACGCCAAGATCCCGCTGGGGAAGAAGACGAACCTGCGTTTCCCCTCCTACGGGGCGACCTTCAGGATCCTGAACATTTACGTCAAGGTCGACCGCGAGCTGGAGCGGAACGCGCAGGCCGCCGCCGCCACCATCATCGCCGGCCTGCGCCGCGGCAGCTTCTTCAGCGTCATCGAGTCGCTGGCCGCGGCCAACGGCTTCGAGTGCTACTACCTGGAGGCCGCCGGCGGCCGCGTGGAGATGGGCGGCGATGCGGAGCGCCCCGGCGGGACGCTGGTGCTGGAGCTGCCGTTCGACTTCGCCACCGACGTCGTGGTCCTCCGGGACGGAGCGCCGTTCCAGGCCTTCCGCGACAACAGCCGTCGCCGGCTGGCGATCCCCGTTGCCGAGCCAGGCGTCTATCGCTGCGAGGTGTCCCTGCACTCCGGACGCTTCCGCAGGCTGCCCTGGATCCTGGCCAATCCCGTCTTCGTGGCCAGGCCGGTCGCGGCAAAGCCGGTGCCCTCCGTGGAGGTGCGCAGCGTTCTGAACCCCGCGGTCGGCTATTTCCAG
>JALOLC010000117.1 GCA_025456175.1 Acidobacteriota bacterium
CTCGCAGTCCTGGCAGCCGGTGCACTTGGCGAAGTCGACGAAGGCCGGCTTGCGCACGACCTTCACCTTGAATCCGCCGCTGCCGTCGCGGCGCACCTCGCCGACCTCGCTGAAGACGCGCAGGTCGATGTGGATATGGCTGGCCGCCTGCGCCATCTTGGGGGTCGAGATGCAGGAGGCGCAGTCCAGGGTCGGGAAGACCTTGCTGAGCAGGATCATCTTGCCGCCGATCGACGGCTCCTTTTCCACCAGCAGCACCCTGTAGCCCATGTCGCCCAGGCTGACCGCGGCTTCCATGCCGGCGATGCCGGCGCCGATGACCATGACGTCGTAGTCCCGGTCAGGCATTGGCTTCCCTCCGGCCAGCGGGCGGGCCCAGCTTGCGCAATGCCTCGCTGAAGGCGATCATGTGCTTCTGGAACGACTCGGCGCAGACCGAGCAGACGGCCGCCATCTTGACCCGCGCCGGCTCCAGGGCCTTCTCCTTCAGCTGCGCCTGGACGCTGGCGACGACGGCGGCGGTGCGCTTGGTGCAGTCGGGGACATAGGAGCAGTCGCTGCCGTCGGCGGCGATGAAAACGCCGTCGAAGCCGTTGGCCAGGGCGTGGGTGATCCAGCGCGGCTTGATGGCGCTGGAACAGGGCAAGGTGACCACGGATACCTGCGCCGGGTAGTGCATCTTGTTGCGGCCGGCCAGGTCGATGCCCGGGTCGGAAACGTTGTCGGTGGAAAAAACAAGGATGCGGGGTTCGAGTTCACTCATTGAATATCTTCTCCATGTGGAGGATCAGGGCGGACAGCCTGGCATCGGCGATGCGGTAGTGGATGAAATTGCCGTCGCGCCGCGCCTGGACGATGCCCTCGCGGCGCATGCGCGTCAGGTGCTGCGAGATGAGCGACTGCGAGGCGCCGCAAGCGTCACGCAGCTCGCCGACCGTCGCCTCGTCCTTGGCCAGGCGGCAGAGGAGGAACAAGCGCTGCGGATGGGCCATGGTCTTGAGGATCGGCGCCACGCGGGCGCAGCGCTTCTTGGCTTCGGCGATGTCGGGCATGGGAATGTCCGTTTGAGCGGGGGCCGTCGAGGGGCGGGATGACCCCGCCCCTACCTGGATCTTTTGACGAACAGGCGCCAAAAGCCGGCGTCCTCGACCACGCCCAGGAACTCGTACTGCATTTTTTTGGCCCACATGGGGATATCGTTGTTCGTACCCTCGTCCGACGAGAGCACTTCCATTACGGAGCCGACGGCAACGGCGGTGATCGCCTTCTTGGCTTCCAGCAGCGGCCCGGGGCAGGCCATGCCGCGGGCGTCGACGACCTTGTCGGCCTTGAGGTTCTTCAGTTCGTCAGCGTTCATGGTGCAACTCCTTGGGATCGAATTCATGGAACATTAGAATATTATGATATCCTAATGCATCATGTCAAGAGGCAAGGCTGGAAAAATGGGAGTTGCTGTTCGACGTGGTGCTACTTACGAACGATGGCGACAAGCAGCGAATGACCCGTAACAAGGGAAAGCAAAATTGAGAGTTTGCACTTCGTCCCTTCTTCCTTGCCACGCGTCACGGGTCACTCGTCGCGAAAGTTCGTCTGGATTCAATGGCAGCCGTGATGGTGCCGGCAGGCGTCGCCGGGCTGGAACAGGGGCAAGCGGCCGGCCTTGAACGCCGCCAGGGCCTCGCCGACCGTGCGCGCGTCGGCGGCCAGATAGACGGATATGCCGATCTCGTTCAGCTTCTGCACGGCGCGCATGCCCATGCCGGCGCAAACGACGGCCTTCACCTGGCGCTCAACCAGGCCGGCGGTCGGCTGGCACTGGCCATGGGCATGGCCGTGCTGGCCGTTCGCCACCGCCTCGAGAGAGCCGTCGCCGTCATCCGCGATGACAAAAAATGGAGCGCTGCCGAAATGGCCGTACAAGTCCGAATTCAGGCCGTTGTCTTTTTCCACGGGAAAAGCGATCTTCATTTTATTCTCCTTATTTATCCATCTTCTTTATTCGCGGCTGCCAGGGCCGCCACCACGGCGGCGGATGTCACTCCCTTCACAGGCGGGGCAGCGCCTGGGGCGACCCTCCCCGAAGGAAATCGACCAACGATGGCGGCAAGCCTGGCAGCTGAATCCCCTTCCGGCTGCTGACACGGCTCCGCCCTCAATGCGCAGCATCTTGCCGTTGACCAGGCAGTCGGCCGCCTTGCGCCGCGCCGCGGCCACCACATTGCCGAAAGTCTGACGGGATACCTCCATCCTGGCGGCTGCCTCCTCCTGATACAATCCTTCCAGGTCGGCCAGCCGCAGGGCCTCGAGCTCGTCCAGGGTGAGCACCACTTCCAGCAATTCGCGGCCCGGGACGCCAGCCGGCTTGAAATAAACGGCCTCAGGAACAAAACCGACCCGCCGGCACTTAAGGGGCCGCGGCACGGCGGTTCTCCATTATTAGCATATGCCAATTATAACATCGCGATCTCGCCGCGTCAACCATGTATCTTTTTTCGTTTGAGTTTATTGCCTTGTTAAAATTTTGTGCCTGGTATTTCAGGATGGGCGAACACGAGGTTCGCCCCTACGAAGAGCCTGGAACTACTCCGTCCTCTTGGCGCTCCAGCTGCCGGTGGCCGAGCCGTTGGCCCAGGTGCCGCTCATGTAGAACAGCGATCCCGAGTAGACATAGGCCTCCCAGTCGCTGTAGACGATCTCGATGGCGCCGCCGACGCCGCTCCAGGTGCCGCGGTAGCCGCGGCTGTCGCTGAAGGTGCCGCCGAGGATATCCGCGCCGGCGAAGGTGAGCGTGAAGGTGGTTTTCGCGTCGCTGGCGTCGATCGAGGTCACTTCCCAGTCGTCGCGTACGTCGATCAGCCTGGCGACCAGGACCGTGTTGTGGTAGATGGTGAGGCTGGCCTCGGCGACTTCCTGACCGCCGTCGACCAGGACCTCGACCGCATGCCTGGAGTCGACGGGCGTGTACTTGTACTCGACTTCCTCAAGGTCCTTGTAGGAATAGAGCCCGCTGGCGGGCGTGCCGGTCACCCCCGACTCGATGGTGACCAGCAGATCATAATTCGGGCCGCGCAGAAGGCGGCAGCTGGCCAGGGGCAGGAGCAGGACAGCGAGGCAAAGGACAGAGCCGGTTTTTCGCTTCATGGGCATGGCACCTCTTTTTCAGGTCGTAGGGTATATTATATTATAAATCGTAAATATAACCAAATATTGTCCGGGCGCCTGAAAACACTCGGTGCACGGCATACGGCCTAAGGCGGCCGGGATGAGAAGAATGGTGCCAAGCCCCAAGCTGCCAATTTCAATGTCCAGAACAACGGCCCGGCAAAACATGAAACTTTGATCGACATCCGGCCGTCTGATATGCTAGATTATGCAAGAAACGCGATGAATCCCTGTTAAAACACATGCACACGCCAACAGGCAGCCGCGAGAAAAAGAATCGCGCCATGGAAAAGAGGGTCAAGAGGCAGGTCGTCCTGCTCTCCATCCTGCTGCACATTTTTATCCTGGCCTTCTGGGACTCAACGCTGCGGCTCGGCCTGGCCCGCCTCGTCCCGGCCCCGGCCGTGGCCAAGAACAATCCGCCCATGGTCTTTGACCTGCAGCAGCCGGAGCGGCCGCGGGAAGTGATCGCCACTCCCGCTGACGCCCGCACCACCGACCGGCAGCAAAAAGCCGATTTCCTCTCTACCCAGAACGCCCTGGCCCGCAACCAGGAGCCGGCGCCGCACCTGGCGGTCACGGACGATCCGTTTTCCCGGGGTGACATGGCCTCGCACGAACTGGCGCAGCCGGCTGCGCCCGAAGCGGAAACAAGGCCATCCCCATCCGAACTGCCCGAGGCCAAAGGCGAAACAAGCAGGGACCGCGAAATGGCCGGCGCGGACACGCGCCCCGAGGCCGAGCGGGCGCCGGCCCCCGCCGCACGCAAGCCTCTCCAGCTCGACCTGCCCAGGGTGCCGCACCGGCAGCTGGACGGGCGGGCCGCCGAGGATGGCGGCCTGTCGTTCAACACCTACGAATGGGATTTCGCCCCCTACATGCTGGCGCTGAAGCAGCGCATCGGCCGCAACATCTTTCCGCCCCTGGCCTTCTCCAAGCTGGCGATGATCGACGGCGACACCCTGCTGCGTTTCAAGATCTACCCCGACGGCCGCCTGGCCGACCTGGAGCTGCTGGGCTACAAGGGCCACCACTCGCTGATGGAGACCAGCCGCTTCGCGGTTACAGCCTCGGCCCCCTTTCCCGGACTGCCGGCCGATTTCCCCAAGAACTACCTGGAAGTCACGGCCAGATTCTCCTATTTCATCAAACGCTAAGCGAGGCAGCTCATGAAAAACATCATTGCATTTCTGGCCAAGGGCGGCATCACCATGATCCCGCTGTTCCTGTGCTCGATCGCCGCGCTGGCCGTCGCCATCGAGAGGGCGTTGGCGCTGCGGCGGCGCCAGGTCATCGTCCCGGAAGTGGTCAGCGTGCTGGAAAACATCAAGGGAACCGAGGACTTCGGCCTGGCCGTTTCCATCTGCGAAAAACACAACGGCCCCTTCGCCAACATCATCCGCCTCAGCCTGGAGAACCACGGGCTGCCCCGCGAGGAGCTCAAGGAAGCGCTCCTTGACCAGGGCCGCCAGGAGGTGCACCGGCTGGAGCGCGGGCTGGGCGTGCTGGAAACCGTTGCCGGCATCGCGCCGCTGCTGGGGCTGCTGGGCACGGTGCTCGGCATCCTGAAGGTCTTCAAGGTCATATCGCTCATGGGCGTCGGCCAGGCGGCGGCGTTGGCCGGGGGCATCTCCGAGGCCCTGATCACCACCATCGCCGGCCTGTTCATCGGCATCCCGGCGCTGGTGGCCTACAATTACTTCGCCCAGCGGTCCGAGGCGCTGGTGCTGGAGATCGAAAAATACTCCAACCGCCTGCTGAACAAGATCTACGCCATCCACGCCGTCCGGGGGAAATGACATGCAGCTGCAGTCCCGGCCGCGGCGAAAGGTGGTCATCAACATCACCTCGCTCATCGACGTCATTTTCATGCTGCTCCTCTTTTTCATGATCACGTCCACCTTCCTGGAGCAGCCGGGGATCAAGCTCGAGCTGCCCAGCGCCAGGGCCACCGCCCAAGCCGAGCCCCAGGAGTACGTGCTCACCGTCGACAGGAAGGGCGCGCTGTTCCTGAACCGCAGGCCCCTGACCCTGGGGGAACTCGAGGCGACTCTCCGCCAGGCCCTGCCCAGGATGAAGGACGGAGCCCTGGTGCTCAAGGCCGACCAGGAGATCACCCACGGCCTGGTGGTGCAGGTCATGGACCTGGCCAAGCGCGGAGGCGTGAAGAAGCTGATCATCGGCACCAAGCCCGAG
>JALOLC010000024.1 GCA_025456175.1 Acidobacteriota bacterium
GGCCTCGCCCAACGGGTGCAGCGAGCGGCGCTCCACGGCAGCGGCCGCGCGCAGCAGTTCGTCCGCCGTCGCCCCCACGGAGGGCGCTCCCGCCGCGCCCAGCACCTCCACGACCTCGGGCTTGCCCGCAGTGAGGGTGCCGGTCTTGTCAAAAACGGCCATGGTCAGCTTGCCCGCGGCCTCCAGGGCCTCGCCGCGCTTGATCAGGATGCCCAGCTCGGCGCCGCGGCCGATACCCACCATCACCGCCGTGGGCGTGGCCAGCCCCAACGCGCAGGGACAGGCGATGACCAGGACGGATATCAGGGCGGTCAGGGAGAAGAGGAGGGGCTGGCCGCCGATGAAGTACCAGCCGAAAAACGCGGCCGCGGCGACGGCCAGGATGACCGGGATGAAGAACGCGACCGCGCGGTCGGCCAGGCGCTGCAGCGGCGGCTTGGAACCCTGGGCTTCCCGCACCAGCGCGATGATCTGCGCCAGGAGCGTCTCGCGACCGACCTTGGCCGCCGTGAAGCGCAGCACGCTGTTCTTGTTGATGGTGCCGCCCACCACGGCGTCGCCCGGATGCTTCAGGACCGGCAGCGGTTCGCCGCTGATCATCGCCTCGTCCACGTATCCCGAACCGGCGCTCACGCGTCCGTCGACCGGCACCTTCTCCCCCGGCCGCACCACGACCTCGTCGCCGACGCGGACGTCGTCGATGGCCATCTCGGTCTCCTTGCCGGCGCGGATGACCACGGCCCTCTTCGGCTGCAGGCCCAGCAGCTTCCGGATCGCCGTCGAAGCCCTGCCCTTGGCCCGCATTTCCAGGTACTTCCCCAGGTTCAGGAACGCCGCCAGGAGCACGACGGTGTCGAGAAAAAGGAACTCGTGACCAAGGACGCCGGCTACGGCCAGCAGGCTGGAGATCAGGGCCATGCCGATGCCCAGGCTGTACATCACATCCATGTTCAGGATGCGGTTTCTCAGGGAGCGGCCGGCGGCGGCGAAAATGGGGAAGCCGAGCGCGACGATTCCCGGCAGGGAGAATGCGAGCAGGCCCAGGCGCCAAGGCAGGGAAGGATGCGCCATCCCCAGCATGGCCGCCATCAGGGGGATGCCGGTGGCGAAACCGACGGCAAGGCGCGATCGCCGGGTTCGCAGTTCCCTGGCCAGAGCGTCGGCTTCCCTTTCCCCGGCATCGTCGCCCGGGCCCAGGTAGCGGTACCCCGCTGCCTCGATGGCCTTCCCAATCTCGGCGAGGCCGGCCTGCGTTTCGTCGTAGGTCACAAAAGCCTGCTCGCTGGCCAGATTGACCGCGATTTCCCTGATCCCCGGCACTTTTTCAAGCGCGGCCTGCACCGCCTTGACGCACATGGCGCAATGCATGCCGCCGACCCTGACCGCCACCTTGCTGACCGCACTTGTCCGTTCCGTCATGCCGCCTCCTTCCTGGCCATCACCCAGTATACATCCTCGCCCATGATTTGTCCCCTGCCGGGCACAAAGTGAACGGCAAGGCCCGAAGCGGGCGATTTGACAAGTCGGCGCCGCCGTCATAAAATGCATCTTCCCGAAATCCATCCCGCAGCGATGCCATGGACTTGACCATGAAAAAGCTGAAGAGCTCGAAATCGATCATCCTGGCCGCCTTCGTGGCCAACCTGTTCATCGCCCTGGTCAAATTCGTCGTGGCCTTCTTCACGGCCTCGTCGGCCATGCTGGCCGAGGGCATCCACTCGACCGCCGACACCCTGAACCAGGTGCTGCTCTTCGTCGGCATCAAAAAAGCGGCCAAGAAGGCCGACGAGCTGCACCCTTTCGGCTTTTCGGGCGAGGCCTACTTCTGGTCCTTCATCGTGGCCATCATCCTGTTCACCACCGGGGCCATCTTTTCCATCTACGAGGGGGTGCACAAGCTGCGCCATCCTGCCCCGGTGGACCACCTGCCCGTGGCGCTGCTGGTGCTGGCCGTGGCCATCATCGCCGAGGCCGTCTCGCTGCGCGTGGCCGTCAAGAAGATCAACGCCGAGCGCGGCGCCACCGGCCTGGCCGCCTTCCTGCATCGGACGAAAAAAGCCGAGCTGGTCGTGGTCTTCCTCGAAGACACCGCCGCCCTCGTTGGCCTGTTCATCGCCCTGGTCGCCCTGCTGATCGAGTATTTCACCGGCATCCTGTTTTTCGACGGCCTGGCCTCGGTGCTGATCGGCGTGCTGCTCGCCGCCACCGCCCTGGTCATGGGCTATGAGACCAAGTCGCTGCTCCTCGGCGAAAGCGCCGACCCGGCGCTGCTGCGCCGCATCCGCCAGCTGCTGCTGAAGGAAGAGAGCATCCGCCGCGTGATCCACATCCGCTCCCTGCACCTGGGCGCCGACGACATCCTGCTGGCGATCAAGGCCGAGTTCGACGCCCAGTTGAGCGCCCGGCAGGTCTGCAACCTGATCAACGGCATCGAGGCCGACCTGCGCGGACTTTACCCCGAGGTCACCAAGATCTTCATCGAGCCCGACATCTACCGCAAGGCGTGATCATCCCCGCCCCTGGCGGGTCATGCCCTTGGCCATCCACCTGCGGGCCAGGACCAGGGCGATCGGCGAGACCATGGCGATGAAGGCGTACAGCAGCCACATGGTGCCGGTGCGCATGGGCAGGCCCAATTCCGGCTTGGGGCAGTAGCGGGCGATGACATAGCCCGAATACAGCGAGGTGAGCAGCTTGGTCAGGAACCAGGGGAACTGGCCGATGCCCATGTAGAGGCCGGTCTTGCCCTCGGGGGCGATCTCGGCCACCCACTGCAGGAAGCGCGGCTGCCACATGGCCTCGTCCCGGCGATCATCATCCGGTAGACGTTGCTGCGTATGGTCAGGGCGGCGATCAGCGGCGAGAGGATAAATATCAGGATGGGATTGAGGTTGGAGAAGACCTCGAAATAGCGGCTGACGCCGGAGCCGGCGAAAGCGCGGTCCAGATAGTAGGGAATGGTCAGCCAGTTGTGGGCGAAAAGGGTCTGCACCGGGATGAGGATGAAGATGAAGAAGACGAAGCGGCCGTCGCGGAAAGGGTGGTCGGGACGGCGGCGCAGGAACTCCCAGCCGGCGCCCAGGACGGCGAAACCCAGGATGGCGAATACCAGCGGCCAGGGCAGGTTCAGGCGGCCGACGCGGTTGAGGATGGCCAGTCCCAGCCCCAGGGCGGCGAGGGAGAGCAACAGATAGAACAGACCCATCGGGACGCGGGCGGCGACCTTCTTTTCCGCGGCGGCGGCCTTGGCGTCGGCGGCCCGGTTCTGCTCCTCGGTGTTCATCGCCCGCGTCTCGCGCGCCACGCGCTCGACCGCCCGGGCATCGACCCTGCGCGTGATGAGCAGCAGGGTGAGCAGCACGCTGAACAGCATGATGGCGGCATAGATCCAGAAAACGGCGGCCAGGCCGTTGGGCGGGAACTGGGAGACGAATGCTTTGCGTGAGCCGGACGAGATGAAGCCCGACACGAAGGCTCCGAGGTTCATCAAACCATAGATCACCGCATAGCCGATGGCGGCCGTCTGCGGGTTGGTGTAGCGCTTGACCCCGGCGTAGGCCGCCGGCATGTACAGGCCGTAGGCGACGACGATCAGCAGCAGGCCGCCGGCCATGACAAAGAACATGAGCGATCCCATGCCGCGGCCCAGGGCCATCGTCCCGGAAAGGGCGAGCAGGATGTACCCCAGCATCATCACCGCCAGCGACAGGGCCAGGGAGACGCGCACGCCGATCTTGTCGGAGACGCCGCCGAACAGCAGCATGGCGAAGGTGATGCCGCCGGTGACGCCGCCGTAGACCCAGCCCGCGTGGACATCGCTCAGGATGAGGTTCTCCGCGCAGAATTTGCCCAGGATGGTCAGGAGCCCGAAATAGACCAGTCCTTCGAACACGTAGGGGATGTTGACCCCCCAGAGCGCCCGCGGCGCCTTCAGGAAGGCGGCGAAGGTCCGGCCCAGCTCGCTCAAGGTGTTCTGGACGGCCGCGGCCAGTCCGCCTGCTTGCTTGTCAGTCATGGGCAGATTCTCCTTCTTTCTTGAGAATGCGCAGGTACAGGACGATCCCCAGCATGCCCAGGGCCTGGATGCCGACCATCAGCCCGTGGGACAGCCACTCGACCGGGAAGGGGCGGATGACCAGCACGAGCACGATCGAGGCCAGCAGGGAGAAGAGCGGATAGACGGCCCGCCACCCCCGCGGCCTTTTGCCGCTGAAAGCGATCAAGGCGCTCCAGCCCAGGGCGGTCAGCAGCACCAGGCAGGCGCTGGTCATGTCGGCCGCTGCCGGTCCGGGGCGGTAAAGAAGCAGGAACAGTGCCAGCGGCAGCAGGGCGAACAGCAGGGGAAACAGCAGCGTGGCGAGTTTCTTCATGGTGAATTCCCATGATAGGAAATCGGCGGCGCAATGTCAACGCCCGCGAAAGGTCAAGCATTTTTCGCCGTGTTTCACCGGGGCCGGGCGGACCGCCTCTTGTTTACTTTTCGCTTGCATTCGCCTATAATCCCCACGCGGAGGCACACGTGGAAACCTTGAGCATTCTGGGCAAGTTCGGCGGCAAACGATTGGAAAACGTCCCGGCCATCCAGCACAACAACCTGTTCAAGAGGATCCGGGAGAACTTCCACCTCGAGCTGTTCCTCAAGGGCGGCCATACGCTGCTCTCCCCCTTCTACACGGTGCTGCGCGGCGAGTCTTTCCCCGAACTGGCCGCCTTCCTCGCCCAGAGCGAGGAGTTCCTGGACAGCCTGAAGGACTTCACCGTCGCCACGCTGTTCGCCTACAGCGCCCTGGTCGAGGAGAACGCCAGCTACCTGGCCAGCGAACAGGACGTCCTCATCGCCCGCCTGCGCTACCGCGACCACGGACGCTTCGAGGTCAAGTTCTATTCCCATTACCAAGACGAGCTGGTGAATGCCTACAACGACAAGATCTACCTCGGGCGCGCCTTCATCGACCTGAAGAAATTCGAAAAAGAGCACCTGGGGCTCCATGAGATCTTCCATTCGCTCCTGGAGCAGAACAGCAAGATCCAGGAGCGGGCCATCCACAAGCTGCGCTATTTCGAGGACTACAAGAAACCCTACCTCGACGAGATCGATTACCTGGTCAAGGAACTCAACACCGAGGCCCTGGAGCGCATCGGACTGATCCCGCGCAGCGACCTGAAGAGCGCCCCCACCATCGCCCTGGTCGACAGCATCGACAACCTGCTGCTCCTGCGCAACCTGATGGTCGAACTGAAGGACTTCCTCGTGGAGTTCGAGAACAAGCTGCGCCTGGGCGAGGAGACCAGCTACGTCAAGTATCTCTTCAAGTTCTCCAAGGACCTGACCAACGGCATCGAGTTCCTGAGCAAGCTGGGCTACCTGATCAGCCACCGCGCTTCCAAGTTCTCGCTCGTCTGATGCTCAAGTCTTCGCGCTGGATCCGGGAGGAGGCCGAGGCGCACCGCCTGCTGGAGCCCTTCGTCGCCACCTCGGTGCGCAGCGGCGTCATCTCCTACGGCCTCGGTCCCTATGGCTACGACCTGCGCCTCGACCGCACCTACCGCCGCCCCGTTCCCTCGATCGCGCCGCTCGACCCGCACCGGGTGGCGGAGGGCGACTTCGAGACCCTGAGTTCGGACCTGATCGTCGTCCCGCCCGGCCAGTTCATCCTGGGGCGCAGCCTGGAATACTTCCGCATGCCCAAGAAGATCCTGGGCCTGGTCTTCGGCAAGTCCACCTACGCCCGCTGCGGCGTGCTGGTCAACGTCACCCCGCTTGAGCCCGAATGGACCGGCTACCTGACCATCTCCATCGCCAATTGCGGCGGCCGGCCGGCCGTTCTGCACCCCGGCCAGGGCATCGCCCAGGTCATCTTCATCGAGAGCCCCGAAGCGCCGCTCCTTTCCTACAAGGACCTCGACGGCAAGTACAACGGCCAGGACGAGGTTACCGTGGCCAAGATCCAGAAGGGATGAGCCCGGGCGCGGCGAACCCCACCGGACATGGCGAGCGGTGGCTGACCCCATGAAGATCGGCTATCCCTGCCTCAACCGCTCCCTCGGCTGCACCCCGAGCCGCACCTTCCGCCTCGCCTCCTATTCGACGCAGCGCCTGCGCGAATCGCTAGGCTACAACCTCGAGTGCCTGCAGCGCATCCTGGAGTTCAACCGCAGCAGCGGTTTGCTGTTCTTGCGCATCACCTCCGACCTGGTCCCCTTTGCCTCGCACCCGGTCTGCGCCTTCCCCTGGCCCGAGGAGTTCGCCCGGCGCTTCGCGGCTCTCGGCGCCTTCATCCGCCGCCACGGCATGAGGATCTCCATGCATCCCGACCAGTTCACCCTGATCAATTCGCCCGACGAGGGCATTTTCCGGCGCAGCGCCGCCGAGCTGGCCTACCACGCCCGCGTCCTCGACCTGCTGGGGCTGGACCTGACGGCCAGGATCCAGATCCATGCCGGCGGCGTCTACGGCGACAAGCAGGCGAGCTTGGACCGCTTCTGCGCCCGTTTTGAAAAACTGGACGAAACGATCCGCCGCCGCCTGGCGGTGGAGAACGACGACCGGCTGTACCGCGTCGCCGACTGCCTGCTCATCAGCCGGCGCACGGGCGTCCCCGTCCTTTTCGACTCCTTCCACCACCGGCTGAACTCCCGCGGCGAGGGCGTCGCCGAGGCGCAGGCCCTGGCCGCGGCCACCTGGAAGCGGATGGACGGCCTGCCCATGGTCGACTACAGCTCGCAGAAGCGGGACGGCCGCGCCGGCAGCCACAGCGAAAGCATCGACCTGCGGCATTTCGCCAGGTTCATCGCGGCGACTGCCGGCAGGGATTTCGACATCATGCTCGAGATCAAGGATAAGGAGAAAAGCGCCTTGCGCGCCCGCCGGCAACTGATCAGAATGGGGCGCATTCGCGAAGCGCGCTGAATTTTTCGGGAAAAGGAGGGATGGATGGCTCAGGTGATCGTTTTGGCCGCGTTGGCCGTTTTCATCTACATGACCATGATTTTCATCCTGGCCCTGGCCAAAAAGAACAACGGCGTCGTTGATATCGCCTGGGGCTTGGGATTCATACTGGTCGGCTGGATCGTTTTTCTACGCTACGGGCAAGGCCATCCCAGGCAATGGCTGGCCCTAACGCTGGTTTTGATCTGGGGCGGCCGTTTGGCCTGGCATATTTTCCGGCGCAACCGCGGCCGGGAGGAAGATTTCCGCTACGCCGCCTGGCGCCGCCAGTGGGGAAACTTCTTCGTCATCCGCAGTTTCGCCCAGATATACATGCTGCAGGGGCTTCTCCTGCTGCTGGTCATCTCCCCGGTTTTGCTGATCGCCGGCCAGGCGCAGCCGTCCCTGAATTTTCTGGATGGGCTGGGTTTGCTGCTCTGGCTGACGGGCTTTCTTTTTGAAACCGTCGGCGACCGCCAGCTGGCCGCGTTCATCAGGGACCCGGCGCACAAGGGGAAGCTCATCACCACGGGTCTCTGGCGCTATTCCCGCCACCCCAACTACTTCGGCGAAGCCGCCCTCTGGTGGGGCATGGGCATCATCGCCCTCTCGGCGCCGAATGGCTGGCTGGGCTTGATCGGCCCGCTGGTCATCACCTTCCTGCTGCTCTTCGTCTCCGGCGTCCCACTGCTGGAGAAAAAATACGCCGGCCGCCCCGACTGGGAGGAGTACAAGAAGCGCACGCCCAAGTTCGTGCCGTGGTTCCCAGGGAGAACGTAAAACAGGCACTCGGCATACGGTGCTTGACTTTGTTACTTTGGCCGGCCAGCAGCGGAGTCCGGATGTAGGGGCACGGCGTGCCGTGCCCTCTTATCTTGCCGTGGGGCGCGGTCATCGCGCCCGTGATCGTCATAACCGCCAGGGGCGGGACATTCCCTATCCTTCTTTAGCTGCTAATGATGACCTGGCGGTCAGGCCGGGGAAGAGGGAGACCGCGTAGAGGGGATAGTTGCAGAAATCGCCGTCACGCTTGAAATTCCTGGCCCCGGCCCGCGACAATGCCGCCGGCTTGAACTTCTCGCCGTAAACGCGCAGGCTCCTTTTCTCGCGGCTGGCGCCCGCCTTGACTTCCAGGGGCAGGATGGATTCTCCGCTGGCGATGACGAAGTCCACTTCGGCGCGGCCCGGGCTGGTCCAGAAGTGCAGCTCCCCGTTCCCGGCCGCGAGCAATTCCTGCGCCGCATAGTTCTCCACGAAGGCGCCATTGTATTCCTGGAACAGGCGGTTGCCTTCGATGACGGTTTTTTCGCTCAAACCCAGGCGCGCCCCCAGCAAGCCCACGTCCAGCATATACAGCTTGAAGGAGCTCTCTTCGCGGTATCCGGCCAGCGGGAGTTTGGGCGTCTTCAGGCTGTGGCATTTGTGCGCCAGGCCGGCATTGACCAGCCATTGCACCGAGTCCATGTAATCCCGCGCCCGGGCATGGTCGGCAACGGCGGCGAAGCGGAATTTCTTGTTTTCCCTTCCCAATTGTGCCGGCAGCGCGCTCCAGACACGGCTGTTCTTCATTGCCTCGGCCTTGGTGGTGTGCTTGGCCAGGTCGCGGTCATAGGCGCCGAGAATCTCGGTCTGGACCAGGCGCGCCTTTCCCAGATCCCCGGTTTCGGAGTAGCGGACGACCGCTTCCGGCATGCCGCCCACAAAGTAGTAGGTCTTGAGCAGGCCGAGCAGGTCTTCATGAAAGCCGGCTTCCAGGGGGGTGAAGTCTTGCTTCTGTTCCAGCAGGCCGCGCAGGCTTGCCCGGCCTATGCCTTCCAGGAATTCGCCGAACGACATGGGCAAAAGAGCAAGAAAACTCACCTTGCCCACCGGGAAATGGGTCGCTTTCCCCAGCATGGTGCCAAGCAACGAGCCGGCAGCAACGACATGGTATTCCGGCGTCAACTCCTGGAAATATTTCAGGCTGTTCAAGGCTTCCGGGCATTCCTGGATTTCATCGAAGATGATCAGGCTGTCTTCCGCGCCAATGCGGCTTTCGGTATAAATGGAGAGTTTATCAATGATCTGTCGGGGGTCAAGGCGGCCCTGGAAAAAATCACGCAGGCGCGGGTCCATTTCGAAGTTGAGATAGACCGAATGGCGATACTCGCCGGCAGCGAACTCCTTGAGAACATAGGTTTTGCCTACCTGGCGCGCTCCGCTGACGATCAATGGCTTGCGGTAAGGCGATTTTTTCCATTCCAACAGCGATACATAAATATTTCGTTTCACATAGCCTTAATATCAATAAACGTGAAAAATGTCAATTATTAACTTCATTTTTCGTGCAATCATTGATTCATTATGTTCAATAAACGTGTAAATACAAAGAAACACTGGCAAAAATTCGGTGAAAATATTGGTTATTGTGATCGAGCAAGAATGGGGTCGTCGCTTTACTTTAAAAGTATTCGCCACGTTTCCGCGTTACGCGTCACGCGTCACGCGTCACGATAGCGTCTTTTAAGCATGATTTCTGAGCTTGAGCTCCAGCGGGTGCGGGTCGAGATAATACTGGTCTTTCAGATACGGCTCCCGGAACTTGTCGATATAATGTTTTAGCAGGGTCAGCGGCACGATCAGCGGCACCAGGCTCTGGCGGTATTCCTCGATGACCCGCAGCAATTCCCTCTTTTCGAAGTCATCGAGCTGCTTCTTGAAATAGCCGAGCATGTGCTGCAGCACGTTGACGTTCTTGCGCACCGTGGCTTTCTGCTTCAGGGCGGTCAGAAAAAGCTTTTCATATTCGGGCACGATCTCCGTCAGCGGGCGGGTGCCGGCGCCGGCCACCAGTTTGCCGAGCTGGCGGGCCATCTCCGGGCTGTGAGCCATCAGCAGCAGCTTGTGCCGGCGCTGGAATTCGACCAGCCGCCCGGCCGCGGCGCCACTGGAGAGCATTTCCCGCCAGCGGCGGTAGACGAAGATGCGCACGATGAAGTTCTCGCGCAGGTCAATGTCCTGCAGGCGGCCTTCCTCCTCCACCGGCAGCAGCGGCAGCCGCGCCATGAGCGCCCGGGCAAAGACGCCCACCCCCTTCTTCTCGGCCATGCCCTTGTCGTTGTAGACCTTGACCCGCTCCATGCCGCTCGACGGCGACTGGCTCTTGAAGATGAAGCCGCACATCTCCTCCTTCTCCAGCTGCGGCAGCTTCTTCTCGATCCAGCGCTCCATCTGCGGCGTGGCGTCGACCCCGGTCTGGCGGGTGACCAGCCTGGGCCGCTCCGGGTCGCCGACCAGGCGGAAGGCCTCGCGCGGCACCGGAAATCCCGACTCCACCTCGGGGCACACCGGGACGTATTCCACGAACTGGCCCAAGGTGTTCACCAGGAATGGATCGAACTTGTGGCCGCCGTCGTAACGCACCTTGTTGCCCAGCAGGCAGGAGCTGATGCCCAGCCTGATCTTCTTCTCCATGACTCCTCCTTGCGGAATCACTCCCCTGCCTCCGCGTCGGGCAAGGCGAACAGGCAGAAGGTTCCCGGTCCGGCGTGGGCGCCGAGCACGGCCGCGCCGACGGTTTGGTAGAGGGACGATACCTTCAGCGGCGACTTGGCCAGCTCGTCCGCGAGCCGCAGGGCCGCCTGCGGGTTATCGGTATAGACGACGGCCACGGAATGGGAGCGGCGCAAATCCAGCCGCTTCAGAAAGCGGCGTACCACCTTTTTCTCCTTGTGGCGCGAGCTGAGCAGGGCCCCTTTCCTGACCAACCTGCCATCGACGAAGGCGACCAGGGGCCGAATGCCGAGAAGGCGGGTGACGGCGCCGGCCAGCGGCGGCAGGCGGCCGCCGCGCACCGCGTATTCCAGCGATTCGACATAGCCCAGAGATACCACGTGGGCGCGGCGGCGTTCGATCGCACCCGCGGCCTGCTCCGGGTCCAGCCCCTGCTGCAGCAGCTGCAGGGCGCCGCAGAAGAGCAGGCCGCTGCCGGCCGAGACGTTGAGCGTATCGATGATGCGGATGCGGGCCTGGTCCGCGGCGCTCAGGAGGCGCAGCGCAGCCAGCGCGCCCTGGAACGAACCGCTCAGGCGCGACGACAGGCTGAAAAAAAGCACCTGCCGCTTGCGCGCCAGGGCCGCCTCGAAGGCGGTCTTGAAATCACGCGGCGCCGGTTGCGAGGTCTTGACCACCAGGTCCTTTTCGGCCCGCATGCGGCGGTACAGCTCCTCCTTGGCGATCTCGATCCGGTCGCGGGCATAGCGGTCGTTCAAGAGGATCTGCAGGGGCACGATCCCGACGTCCGACGACCTCTCCGTCGCTTCCGGGATGTCGACGGCGGAGTCGATGAGCAGGGCGACGTCGAGCGGCGAAGCCGATCCCGGCGCCGGGCGCAGCGAGTCGACCTTGCGCGACTGGATCTCGCCGTGGCGGGCGATCTCCGCCTCGGCGCCGTCCGGGTCGTCGGTGTGCAGGTGCAGGTGAAACAGGCCGGCATCGCCGGCGATGAGCAGCGAGTCGCCCCGTCCCTTGAGCAGGTCCTTGAAGAATTCGCGGTCGCGGCGGGGGCGCACCACCCACTCGGCGCAGTAGGTCAGCGACGACGGCTCGACAACCTGGGGTGCCTGGTCGAAAGCGGCGCTGCCGGCGTCGCCGCCGCGGCCGTTGACCGCGGCGGCCATGCCCTTGAAGAAGAGGAAGAATCCCAGCCCGCCGGCGTCGACCACCCGCGCCTTCTTCATCTGCGGCAGCATGTCGCGGGTCTTCTCCAGGATCTCCTTGGCCTTGATGATCGCCTTTTCGAAGATGACCTGGTAGCGTTCCCCGCTCAGGGCCAGGCGCTTGAACTCATCGGCGGTGTGGCGCAGCACGGTCAGGATCGTCCCCTCGCGGGGGTCGGCGACCGCGGCGTAGGTCTCGCGCACGGCCTTCTCCATGGCCAGGCTGAAGTCGGCCGGCCCGATCGTCGCCCGGCCCTGCAGCGCCTGGGCGAAGGCGAAAAAGAACTGCGAGAAAATGACGCCGGAATTGCCCTTGGCCGAGAGCAGCATGGTCTGGGCCAGGCGGGCCGCCAGGTCGTCCAGGCGCGTCTCGCCATGGGCGTCGATGCCGTCGTAGACCGGCTTCAGGGTATGGACCAGGTTGTCGCCGGTATCCCCGTCGGCGACCGGGAAGACATTGATGCGGTTCAGGAGCTCCCGGTCCTGGAACAGGTGCTCCATGCCCCGCTTGACAATCTCCCTGAACTTGGCGGCGTCGATCTCCTTCACGGCTCCTCCTTACCCAGCGGCCATGTCGGCCCAGTTCTTCCCCTTTTTGAGGCTCACCCGCAGGGGCACCCGCAGCGCGACGGCGTTCTCCATGCCGTCGCGCACCAGGGCGGCCAGGCGCGGCTCCTCGGCGGGGGGGTATTCGAAGACCAGTTCGTCATGCACCTGCAGCAGGAGGCGGCTCTCCATGGCGCGCAGCCCCTCGTGGATGCGGATCATGGCGATCTTGATGATGTCGGCGGCGCTGCCCTGGATGATGGTGTTGATGGCCATGCGCTTGCCGTTTTCCTTGACGGTGCGGTTCGAGCTCTGCATCTCGGGGATGGGGCGGACGCGGCCGGCCAGCGTGCGCACTTCGGGCTCGCTTTCGGCCGCGGCGGCGACCCGGTCCATGAACGCCCTCACGCCGCGGTAGGTCTCGAAATAGCGGTCGATGAAGTCCTTGGCCGCGGCGAAGCTCACGCCGAGCTCCTTGGCCAGGGAATAGGCGCCGCTGCCGTAGATGATGGAGAAGTTGATGATCTTGGCCCGCCGCCGCAGCTCGGGCGCTGCGGCGAAGAGGTCGGCGCCAAAGACCAGTTCGGCGGTGCGCTGGTGGATGTCGGCGCCGGAAGCGAAGGCCTGGAGAAGGTTCTGGTCCTCGGAGAAATGGGCCAGGACCCGCAGCTCGATCTGCGAGTAGTCGGCCGACAGCAGTCGGCGGCCCGGGGCGGCGGCGAAGGCCCGGCGCAGGTGGATCCCCGCCACCTCGTTCACCGGGATGTTCTGCAAATTGGGGTTGGACGAGGAGAGGCGGCCGGTGGCGGTGACCGTCTGGTTGAACTGGGTGTGGACGCGGCCGCCGGCATCGAGGTTGTCCAGCAGCGCCAGGACATAGGTGGAGTGGAGCTTCTTGTAGGTGCGGTAGGCGATGATCTTCTCCACCAGCGGATGGCCCTTCAGCTCGTTCAGCACCTCAATGTCGGTCGACTGCGCCCTGGTCTTGCGCGTCTTCTTGCTCAGGGGCAGGTTCATCTTGTCGAAGAGCAGCTCGGCCAGCTGCTGGGACGAGTTCAGGTTGAAGTCGTAGCCGGCCAGTTCGCGCACCTCCTTCTCGCTGGCCGCGATGCTCGCGCGCAGCCGGTCGTCGGCCGTGCGCAGGAAGGCGCGGTCGACGCCGATGCCCTGCCATTCCATGTCCATCAGCACCCGCAGCAGGGGGATCTCGATGCCGCGGTACAGGTCCAGGAGCTTCTTCTCCTCAAGCTGCGGCAGCAGCTTCGCCACCAGCTGCCCGGAGCAGGAGGCGTCGGCGGCGCAGTAGGCGCCGACCTTCTCGGCCGCGATGGCCGCCAGCGACACCTGGCTCTTGCCCGTGCCGACCAGCTCCGCGAACGCGATCTGGCGCACGCCGAGGAACTCGGCGCTCAGCTCCTTCAGCTGGTGGGAACGGCGGTTGGGGAACAGGAGGTAGGACATGATCATGGTGTCGTGCTCGACACCGTCGACCGCCATGCCCCGCTGCCAGAGATGCAGCATGTCGAACTTGAGGTTGTGCCCGGTCTTGCGGATGGCCGGATCGGAAAAGAGCCCGGCCATTTCCTTCTTGAAGTCGGCGAAGGTCAGCGTGAAACGCCCCGCCTGCTCCGCGGGGACGAGAAAGGGGATGTAATAGGAAACAGCGGGCAGGGAAACGGCCACGCCGACGATCTCCGCCGCGCTGAAGTCGAGGGCGGTGGTCTCGATGTCCCAGGCGAAGCTCCCGGCGGCGCGAATCGCTGCGGCGACCTCCTGCAATTGGGCGCGATTCTCCACCAGGCGCACCGGCAGCGCCGATTCTTCGGCGTTCGCTGCCGGGGCCGCCCCCAGTTTCTTCAGCAGGCTGCCAAACTGCAGGCGGCGATAGAGCCCCAGCAGCTGCTCGCCGCAGCGCGTCTGCAAGGGGGGCACCTCCAGGTCGAGGTTGGTCTGCGGAATGCGGGCGAAATCGAGGAGCATCCGCCACTTCTCGAGGAGATGGGCGTGCGTCGCGATCCTTTCGCGGAGCTTGCCCTCGACCTGGTCCAGCCCCTGACGCATGGCGTCCAGGCTGCCGAACTTTTCGATCAGCTTGGTCGCCGTCTTTTCGCCGATGCCCGGGATGCCGGGGATGTTGTCCGAGGCATCGCCGGCCAGGGAAAGGAAGTCGACGATCTGCTCGGGATAGACGCCAAAGAGTTCCTTCACCTCCTCGCGGCCCAGCTTCTTTTTCAGCTTGGGATGGTAGATGAAGATCCGCCCGCCCACCAGCTGGAAGAGGTCCTTGTCGGCCGAGAAGATCAGCACCTCGCTGCCGGCGGCGGCGTAGCGCCGGGCCAGCAGGGCGATGATGTCGTCGCCCTCGAGCCCCGGCTTCTCCAGCGCGTGGATGCCGCGCCCCTCCAGGTATTCGTGCACGGCAGGCAGCTGCTGCAGCAGCTCCTCCGGCGGCAGCTGGCGCTGGGCCTTGTACTCGGGGTACAGCTCGCGGCGGAAGTTCTTCTCCTTGGAGTCGAAGGCCACGGCCAGGCGGTCGGGGCGCAGCTCCTGCACCAGGCTCTCCACCCGGCTGGCGAAGCCGAACACGGCGCCGGTGGGCTCGTTCTGCAGGGTGCGCATGGAATGATAGGCATAGAAGGAGCTGAAAACGAGGTACATGCCGTCGATGAGCAGGACGCGGTCGGGCACGCTCAAGGGTTTTCGTTCTGCATGTATTCCAGAACCATTTCATCGAGGGTCTTGTCCTCGATATCCTGGGTCTCCAGCGACATCAGATGCGAGAACTTCCCCTCCTTCAGTTCGCCGATGACCTGATCGTGCTGGACCTTCATCAGGTTCTTGACCTTCTTGATCTTGTCGGTCGACTGCAGCAGGTGGGCGTAGGATATGCGCCGCGAAAGCAGGATCTCGCCGTGCAGGTAGACCAGCGTCTCGATCAGGGGGTTGCCATGCCCCTTGTCCTCGGTCTGGATGTGGAACACTTCCTGCCGGTACTTGATATCGGTGTTGTAGCCAACGATCATGCGAGCTTGAGTGAAATGTGAAAAGTGAAAAGTGAATTGAGAATTTAATAGGACTCTTGTCCGATTCGTTACGGTTCCTTTTCACATTTTACTTTTTACTTTTCACTTTTCACTGTTTTTTATGAACTCGCGGACGCGGCGGTAAATGCCCGCGGCGTCGAGGCCGCAGTGCGCCAGCAGTTCCTCGCGCGAGGCCAGGGGCAGGCTTTCCTCGCCGACAGCCAGGGTGAGGAACTCGTGCCCGCCGCCGCCCCATGGATGATCGAGGCGAAGCCGCCGCGGGCGGTGCCGTCCTCGATGGTGACGATCTTGCGAATGCCGGCGGCCAGCGCGAAGATCGACTCCCGGTCGAGGGGCTTGAGGAAGCGCACGTTGACCACCGTCGTCTCGATGCCATCCTCGCGGGCCAGTTTCTCGGCCGCCGCCAGCGCCCGGTAGACCAGCGGCCCGACCGCCAGCAGCAGGGCGGCCCCGGGCCCCGGCGCCAGGCGCAGCACCTCGGCCATGCCGATGGGCAGCTCGCGGAAATCGGCGTCCAGCGGGACTCCCTGCCCCGGCTCCTTGGGGAAGCGGATGAAGACGGGCTGGTCCAGGCGGCTGCCGCTGTAGACCATTTGCTGCAGCTCGTTCTCATCCTTGGGGGCCATGAGCACGATGCCGGGGACGGGCTGCAGCAGGGCGATATCGTAGATGCCCTGGTGGGTTGGCCCGTCGCCGCCCACCAGCCCGGCGCGATCCAGGCCGACCAGCAGCTTCAGGCGCATCAGCGCGACGTCGTGGATGACCTGGTCGACGGCGCGCTGCAGAAAGGTGGAGTAGACGCCCAGCACGGGCTTGAAGCCGCCCAGGGCCAGGCCGCCGGCGAAGTCGAACATGTACTGCTCGGCGATGCCCACGTCGAAAAAGTTCTCCGGGAATTCCCTTTGCACCACATCCAGGCCGGTCCCCTCGGGCATGGCCGCCGTCAAGGCCACGAAGCGCCGGTCCGCTTCGACCAGGCGCCGCACGCTGCGGCCGAAGATCTCCGAGTACGAGGGGCCCCGCTCGCGGCCGATGAACTTGCCGTTCTCGATGTTGAACGGCGCCGAGGAGTGGAAGGAGCTGGGGTCATCGCTGGCCGGCTCATAACCCTCCCCTTTGCGCGTCACCACGTGCAGCAGGACCGGGAAGCCGTACTTCCTCGCCGCCGCGAACTCCTTGAGCATCTCGCGGAAGTCGTGGCCATTGATCGGCCCGATGTACTTGATGCCCAGCTCGTCGAACAGGGAGCCCGGGACCATCATGGTGCGCATCAACACCTCGATTTTCTTGGCCAGCTCGTACATCGGCCGGCCCAGCACCGGTATGGATTTGAGGAACTTCTGGAGCACCTCCTTCATGCGGATGTAGGGGCGCCCCGAGACCAGGTAGTTCAGGTGGCGCGAGATGCCGCCGACGTTGGGCGCGATCGACATCTTGTTGTCGTTGAGGACGATGATCAGGCGCTGCTTGACCTGGCCGATATGGTTCAGCGCCTCCAGCGCCACGCCGCCGGTCAGCGCCCCGTCGCCGACGACGGCCACGATGTGGTAGTCCTCCTGCAGCCGGTCGCGGGCGATGGCCAGGCCCGAGGCGAAGCCCAGCGAGGTCGAGGCATGGCCGGTGTTGAGCACGTCGTACGGGCTCTCCCCGCGGTCGGGGAAGCCGAGCAGACCGCCTTGCTTGCGGATGGTGAAGATGCGCTCGCGGCGGCCGGTGACGATCTTGTGCGTGTAGCTCTGGTGGCCGATGTCCCAGATGATCCGGTCGCGCGGGGCGTCGAACACGCGGTGCAGGGCCAGGGTCAGATCGACGGCCCCCAGGTTGGACGACAGGTGGCCGCCGTTTTGCGCCACCACCTGCACCAGCAGCTCGCGGATCTCCGCCGACAGCGCGGCCAACTCCTCCAGGCTGAGGCGGCGCAGGTCGGCCGGGGAATGGATCGCGTCGAGCAGCGCCATCATTGGCTCCGGTAGAGCATGCTCTTGGCCAGGAAGAGGAAGGGGGCGAAGTCGATGCCCAGCTCGGCGAGCCAGCCCCGGGCCTCGCGGTGGCAACGACCGATCTCAGCGCGCACCGCCTGCGGGCTGGAGTGCAGCACGGCGTTCGGGCTGCGGTTGTTCCCGTCCTTGCGCAGTTTCTTTCCCACCCGCTCCTCGTCGCCGCTGACGTCGAGCAGGTCGTCGGCGAGCTGGAAGCCCAGCCCCAGGGCGGTGCCGGCGCGCGCCAGCAGGTCCTGCCGCCGGCGGCTGAAGCCGGCCACCACGGCGGCGGCCAGCAGCGAACCTTTGATCAGCTCGGCGGTCTTCAGGCGGTGGATCTCGCTGATGGCTCCGGCGTCGCCGCGGAACTCCAGGTCGAGCGCCTGCCCCAGCGCCATCCCTTCCTTGCCGATGCAGCGGGTGACGATGCCCATGATGGCCACCGTCTTTTCAGCGGGCAGCGGGGCGGCGGCGATCTTTTCGAAGGCATAGGTCAGCAGCGTGTCGCCGGCCAGCAGCGCCACGGCTTCGTTGAACTTCCGGTGCACCGTGGGCATGCCGCGGCGCAGGTCGTCATTGTCCATCGCCGGCAGGTCGTCGTGGATCAGGGAATAGGTGTGGATGATCTCCAGGGCCGAGGCCAGTCCGATGTGGCGCTCCGCCTTGCGGCCGCTGGCATCGAGCAGGGTGAGGAAGAGCAGCGGCCGCAGGCGCTTGCCGCTCACCGACACGGCGTAGTGCATGGCGGCTTCCAGCGTGCCGCGGCTTGGGTCGATGCCCACGAGCAGTTCGCGGTCAATGGCCGCGGTCAGGCGCTGCAGGTAGTCAGCCATTCTCTTCGGGCTCGAAGTCGGCCTCCTGCAGCTCGCCCTTGGCGTCCTTCTGCAGGATCTTCACCTTTTTCTCGATGTCGTTCAGCTCTTTCTTCATCTGGGCGCTCAGCTTCATCCCCTCCTCGTAAAGGGCGAAGCCCTCCTGCAGGGGCACCTCCGGGTTCTCCAGCTTCTGCACGATGGCTTCGAGCTTCTTGAGCGCCGCCTCGAAATCGAGCGTTTCTTTCTTCATGCCTCACTCCTTGACCACCCGGGCGGCGGCGCCGCCGCGGGCAAAGCGGATGCGGATCAACTCGTCGGCAGCCAGGGCCGCCGCGTCGCGGACGACCTGCTGGCGGCTGTCGGTGGTGATGGAATACCCCTTGGCCAGGATGCTCTCCGGGTTCATGCCGGCCAGCCGGCCGTCGAGCACGCGCAGCCGCTCACGGCGCCGCTGCCAGCCCTGCTGGAACCCGGCGGCGGCCTGCAAGCCCAGGTTCTGCAGGCGCAGCGCCCGGTTGCGCAGCAGCCCCCCCATGTCGCAGGCGGCGAATCCCTGGACCGCAGTATTCATCCGTGCCGTCCACGAGCTCAACGATTGGCGGAAGCAGGCCACCAGGGAGAACTCGCCGTTGTCCAGGCGCTGGGCCAGACTCTGCAGGCGGCCCGGGAAGTCGGCCAGGGCCGACTCGCCGCGCAGCCGCGCCAGCGCCGATCTGCGTTCATGCAGTTCCCGTTCCATGGGACGCATGAGGGCCTGGCGCAAAAATTGGATGCGGCTCAGGAATTCGTCCTTTTTCCCCACCACGAGCTCGGCGGCGGCCGAGGGCGTGGCGGCCCGCAGGTCGGCTACGAAATCGGCGATGGTGAAGTCGGTCTCGTGCCCCACGGCCGAGATGACGGGGACGCGGCTGCGGAAAATGGCTTCGACCACGGGCGCCTCGTTGAAGGCCCACAGGTCCTCGTAGCTGCCGCCGCCGCGGCCGACGATCAGCACGTCCACTTTTGCCGGCGGCAAGGTGCCGTTGAAATAGTCGACGCCGGCGGCGATCTCCTCGGCCGCCCCTTCTCCCTGAACCCTGGCCGGGTAGATGACGACGGCGATGCCCGGGAAACGGCGGCGCAGGATGCGCACGATGTCGCGCACCGCCGCCCCGGTCGGCGAGGTCACCACGCCGATGCGCCCCGGAAGCAGCGGCAGCGGCTTCTTGCGCTGCGGGTCGAAATAACCCTTTTCCTGGTAGGCCTTCTTCAATTTCTCCAGCGCGGCGAAGATGTCGCCGATCCCCTGCAGCCGGATGTCGCTGGCGATGATCTGCAGTTCGCCGCGCAGGGGATAGACCGAGAGCATGCCGCGCACCACCACCTGCTGGCCGTTTTCCAGCCGCTTCAGGGTACTGCGCTGCAGGGCGCCGCGGAACATGGCCACCTTCATGGCCCCGGCGGCGTCCTTGAGCGTGAAGTACAGGTGCCCGGAGCTGGCCAGGACCACGCCCGAGGCCTCGCCCAGCACCGCGATCTGGGCAAACTGCGTCTCCAGCGTCAGCTTCAGCAGCTGCGCCAGCTCCGCCACCTTGTAGATCCTCTCCTCGCTCGTCTGCATCTGGCTATGAAATGGGCGGCACCTTCGCTGGCGGGATCCGGGAAAAACACGATTGGTTCATGATTCATTATAGCGCAACCACCGGCAATCGGCAACCGGGCGGGGGCCGGAAGCGGCCGAAAGCCATGGAGCGGATGCGTTCGGCAAAAAAATGCGCGTCACTCCCGGCAAAGGCTTCATTTTTTCTTGAAAATATGCAAGAATGAGGCCGAGCAAAATGAAAACAACAAAGAAAATGCCAAGCCAGAGTGAAGCGCAAACCGGGTTGGGCGGCAAGGCCGAAAAAACGGTCTATGTCGGCATGAGCGCCGACCTGATCCACCCCGGCCACCTCAACATCATCCGCGAAGCCAGCCAGCATGGCCGGGTGATCGTCGGCCTGCTGACCGACGGCGCCATCGCCAGCTACAAGCGCCTGCCCTACATGCCGCTGGAGCAGCGCAAGCTGATCGTGGAGAACATCAAGAACGTCTCCGAGGTGGTCCTGCAGGAGACCCTGGATTACGTGCCCAACCTGCGCCGCCTGCGCCCCGACTTCGTGGTCCACGGCGACGACTGGCGCACCGGCGTGCAGCGCGAGATCCGCGACCGGGTGATCGAAACGCTGAAGGAATGGGGCGGCCAACTGATCGAGCCGCAATACACCCAGGGCATTTCCTCCACCCAGCTCAACAATTCGCTCAAGGAAATCGGGACGACGCCCGGGATCCGCCTGAAGATGCTGCGCCGGCTGCTGGCGGTCAAGGACCAGATCCGCGTCATCGAGGCCCACAGCGGGCTGACCGGCCTGATCGCCGAAAAAACCCAGGCCAAGGTCGGCAACGAAACGCGCGAATTCGACGCGCTGTGGCTGAGCAGCCTGACCGACTCCACGGCCAAGGGGCGGCCGGACAACGGCAGCGTGGACCTCACCTCGCGCCTGACCACCCTCAACAACATCCTGGAGATCACCACCAAGCCGATCTTCTTCGACGGCGACTCGGGCGGCGTGCCCGAGCACTTCGCCATCATGGTCAAGACCCTCGAGCGCATGGGCATCTCGGCCGTCATCATCGAGGACAAGGTGGGCCTAAAGGAGAACTCGCTGCTGGAGACGAACGGCTCCCAGCAGCAGGACACGATCCTCGGCTTCTGCAAGAAGATCCAGCACGGGAAAAGGGCGCAGGTCACCGACGACTTCATGGTCATCGCCCGCATCGAGAGCCTGATCCTGGGAGCGGGCATGAGCGACGCGCTGCAGCGCGCCGAAGCCTACATCGCGGCGGGCGCCGACGGCATCATGATCCACAGCAAGCAGAAGAACCCCGACGAGGTCCTGAGCTTCTGCCGCGAGTACGCGTCGTTCAGCCGCCGCGTGCCGCTGGTGGTTGTCCCCTCCACCTACAGCCAGGTGCACGAGAAGGACCTCGCCGCCGCCGGAGTACGCATCGTCATCTACGCCAACCAGCTCCTGCGCAGCGCGTATCCGGCCATGGTGCGCACCGCCGAATCCATCCTGCACCATGGACGGGCGCTGGAGTGCGAGAAGGAGTGCCTGTCCATCCGGGAGATCCTGCGCCTGATCCCCGGCGGCGAGTAGGATCATGGACGCCGCTCCGTTCATCCACGCTCTGCAGGCGGCCTCCTTTTCGCCCTTCATGGGAGTCCCCTGCTCCGTGTTCACCCCCCTGATCGACCGCCTGGGAGCCGCGCCTGAAGGCGAACACTTCATCTGCACCTCGGAGGGCGAGGCCATGGGCCTGGCCGGGGGCTTCGCTCTGGCCGGCCGCCTGCCCGTGGTCTACATGCAGAACGACGGCTTCGGCAACGCCGTCAACCCCCTGACCTCCCTGCAGCTGCTCTATCGCCTGCCGGCGCTGCTGCTGATCTCCTGGCGCGGCGAGCCGGGCCTCAAGGACGCCCCGCAGCATCGGGTGATGGGCTCTGCCCTGCGCGGCCTGCTGGAGCAGCTGCAGGTGCCGTACCGCGTGCTCGAGGACGGCCGCGCGGCCCTCGCTGAGGCGCTGGCCAAGGCCCGCGAGCACTGCCGCGCCACGGGCACGCCCTTCGCCTTCGTCATTCGCCGTGGCTATTTCGCCGCCGGCGAGAAAGCCGGTGCCGCCCACGCCGAAGAGCTTTGCCAGCGCCTGGCCTACATTGAACTGCTGGCCGGCATGGCCGCTCCCGAGGATATCCTGCTGGGGGCCACCGGTTTTTCTGGCCGCGAGCTCCAGCAGTATACCGGGCACCGGGGCCGCTTCTACATGATGGGCTCCATGGGCTGCCTGCCCGCCCTGGGATTGGGCCTGGCCAGGAGCCGCCCGCGGCGCTCCGTCTTCGTCCTGGACGGGGACGGGGCCCTGCTCATGAAGCTGGGCTCGCTGGCGACCATCGGGCACTATCGGCCGACGAACTTCGTGCACATCCTGTTCGACAACCAGGCCTACGAGTCCACCGGCGGCCAGCCTTCGCTGGCAAGCGGGACCGATTTCTGCGCCGTGGCCCGCGCCTGCGGCTACCCGACCCAGGAGAAGGTGACCACCCCGGCCGAGTTCCAGGACCTCCTGTCAACATTGGCGGACAGGGCCAAGCCCCTGTTCATCCATGTGCGCGTCCGCTGCGGCACGCCGGCCGGCCTGCCCCGCCCCGAGCAGCCGCCCGAGCAGATGCGCGACGACCTGATGTCCTTCCTGGCCTGAACCATGTGGCGCTTTGCCAACCCCGTCGCCATCCACTGGACCGACGACCTGGCCTCGCTGCTCCCATCCCTGCTGCCTCCCGGACAGGGGCTGCTGATCGCCCACCCGCGATTCAATGAGGCTGCCCGCGCCGGGCTGCTCCCCGGCTCCCTCGCCGGGCTGCCGTCGTTCAGCGGCATCGAGACCAATCCCACTCCCGACCAGGTGCAGCAGGCGATCGATTTCGCCTGCCCGCTGGCCCCGCGCTGGATCCTGGCCGTGGGCGGCGGCTCGGTGCTGGACACCGCCAAGATCGTCCGCCTGGCCCTGGCCCACGACTGCCCGTCGGTCCGCGAGCTTCTGCAGGCGGTTCCGCCGGAAACGGGCGCTGAACGCCCGCTGCTGATCGCCGCTCCCAGCACCCACGGCACCGGGGCCGAGCTGACCCCATGGGCCGCCATCTGGGACATGAAAAGCAACCGCAAGCTCTCCCTGTCCCATCCGGGGAATTATGCCGATGTCGCCGTGTATTGCCCGGCCTTGACGCACAGCCTGCCGCTGCCCGTCTCCATCTCGACCACCCTGGACGCCCTGGCGCATGCCATGGAATCGCTGTGGAGCCGCAACGGCAACCCGGTCTCCGTGGAGCTGGCCGCGGCCGCCGTGGGCGCCATTTCCGAGAACCTGGAGCTTCTGGCCGACCCCGTGCCCCACCCGGTACGCGAAAATCTCCTGCGCGCCTCCCTGCTCGCCGGGCTGGCCTTCGCCAATACCCGGACCGCCGCCGCCCATTCCATCTCCTACCCGCTGACCCTGCATCTGGGCATCCCCCACGGGATCGCCTGTACCTTGACCTTGCCGGCGCTGTGGCGCATCAACTCCCCGGACATGCCCATCCAGGCCGAGCGGCTGCGCCGGCAGCTGGGTCATGAAGACGTCGCCGCGGTTCTGGAGCGCATGCTGCGCTTCGCGGCCAAGAGCCTGCCCATTCGCCTCTCCGCCTACGGGGCCAAACCGGCCGATTTGGACTCACTGGCCAGGGAGTCTTTCACCAAGGGGCGCATGGACAACAACCTCGTCGACCTGAGCCTGGCCGACGTGCGCGCCATCCTGGAGTCCATTTTCTGATGCACCGGGCCCGGCGCTCGCAGCCGGCGCCGCGTTGACTTTCCAGCCCCGCGGCGCTATAATGATCCGGCAAAAGGATGGTCGCCAGCGGCATGAAGAAGGAAGACCCGTTCTATCAGGCACAATTGAAAAAGGATCGCCAGGGCTTCTGGGCCCGCTATCTGAACGTCGAGAACTGGATCAATCGCCCCTTGGCCTCGCTTCTGGTGCGTCTGCTCTTTCACTCGCCGGTAACGCCCAACCAGCTCACCGTCGTCGCCTTCATCCTGGGGCTGGGGGCCGCCGCGCTGTTCGCCGTGGGCTCCGCCGCCAGCTCCATGGGGGCGGCCGTGCTGTGCGAGATCGCGCTGGTCTTCGATTGCGCCGACGGCATGCTGGCCCGGGCCCGGAACTCCTGCAGCCGCTTCGGCTCCTTCCTGGACCTGTTTCTCGACCGCATCTCCGATTTCACCGTGATGTTGGGCGTCGCCGTTGGCTTCTACCGGGCGGGCGGAGCAGACAAGGACCGACTCATCCTGGGCCTGCTGGTCATCTCCCTGTACATGCTCCAGGTCATCCTGTACTATATTTTCAACCGCTTCCTTGACGCCCAAAACGGCGAGAGTGGCGAGGGCCGCGCCTTGGGTATATTCATCTTTTTCATCTTGGGGATGCTGAACCGCCTCGACCTGATCATTTACGCCATGCTGGCGGAAACGGTCCTGAATCTGGTCTACCGCGTCAGTTGTTTTCTGCTGGCGGGCTGGAGATCGGAACGGCAGCAACTTCCCCTTTGACCGGCGGGCGCGCCCGCAGGCGCAGCATGGGCAGCAGGCCGATGGCGGCCATGAGCAGGTTCAGCAGCCGCCGCAGCAGGACCACCGTGATGCCGTAGCGCAGCGGAACGCTGAAAATAGCGAAAATCGGCAGGTAGCTCATGTCATAGATCCCGATGCCGGCCGGGATCACCGGCACGATGTTGGCGACGATGCCCAACATCGTGATCAGGAAGCTTTTCAGCGGCGTGATGGTGTGCATGCCGATGAAGTAGAAGCTCAGGTGCATCTCCACGGCCCAGAGCAGGGTCATGGCGATATACTGCAGGAAAACCTGCAGGAAACGGCGGCGATGGTTCGCGTAAAAATCGGCGATCACCACGTCGGTCTCGATCAGCCGTTCACGCTTGGCCTCCAGGTAGCGGGAGCGGATATGCAGCTTCTTCAGACACTCCAGGATCCAGACGAACAACCCCTTGCGCTGCTGGCGGAAAAAGACTGCGATCAGCGCGGCGGTGAAGGCGGTCAAGGACAGGAACACGAGGCGCTGCGTCGACCCCATGCGGATGCGCGCCAGGGTGATGAACAAGCCCAGGCTCATCATCAGGATCGTGGCGATCAGTTCGATCGTCTTGTCGACCACCACCGAGGCCAGCGACTGGTTCTTGGGCACGGGGCCGAGCATCATGGCGCGGATGGCGTCGCCCCCCAGCTTGGCCGAGGGGGTGAAATGGCCCACGGCATGGCCGGCCATCTCGGCCCAGAACAGGGTGGCGAAGGAAACGGGGCAGCGGCTGCAGCAACCCAGGACGGTCCGCCAGGACCAGGTGCGCAGCCCCCAGAAGAGAAGCCGCAGGAGGATGAGCGTGATGATCCCGAAGGCTGAAAGACGGCCCAGCAGGCGCAGCAGTTCCTTGGGATTGGCGCGGATGATCAAATAGACGAAAATCGCCACGCAGAGCAGGGCCGTGACCTTGATTATTTTCCGCTGCATGGCTGTGGATTGCCCCGGGGGCGTTGCGGCAGAACCGCCGAACCCGCTCTCCGCTCAGGAGAGCTGCTGGCCATAGGTCTCCTCGTGATAGCGGTGGGCCTCGATGCCGACGGCCTTGCCGCTGGCCGGGTCGACGTCGACCACGGTCATGTCCAGCACCTGGCTGCCCTGGGCCACATCGAACTTCTGGTGCATCCCGGTGCAGAACTTCCTGATGATCGGCTCGCGCGTCATGCCGATGACCGAATCCAGCGCCCCGGTCATGCCCACGTCGGTCTGGTAGGCCGTCCCCCTCTCCAGGATGCGGGCGTCGGCGGTGGGCACATGGGTGTGCGTGCCCAGCACGGCGCTGACGCGGCCGTCGAGGAAATAGCCCATGGCCTGCTTCTCGGCCGTGGCCTCGGCGTGAAAATCGACCAGCACGATCGGGTGCGCGGTCTTCTTCAGGAACTCGTCGATGCAGGTGAAGGGGTTGTCGACCACCGGCTCCATGAATACCCGCCCCTGCAGGCTGACGATGACCACCGCCTGGCCGCCGGCGCTGCGATAGGTCATCGAGCCGTTGCCCGGCGTCATCGGGTGGAAATTCAGGGGCTTGAGGATGCGCCCCTCGGTCGCCAGCAGCTCGAGCGCCTCTTTCTTGTCCCAGGTGTGGTTGCCGCCGGTCAGGACGTTGACCCCGGCCTCGAAGAGCTCGTCGGCGGTGCGGCGGATGACGCCCAGGCCGCCGGCCGAGTTCTCGCCGTTGGCGATGACCACGTCGGGCTGGAATTTTTCCTTGAGCCGCGGCAGCACGGCGCGGACGAAGCGGCGGCCGCCGCGGCCGACGACATCGCCGATGAGGATGAGGCGCAGCGGCTTACTTGGCATACTCGATGGCCCTCACCTCGCGGATCACCGACACCTTGATCTGCCCGGGGTACTCCATCTCGTCCTGGATCTTGCGGGCGATGTCCTTGCAGATGAGGAAGGTGCGGTTGTCGTCGAGCTCGTTGGCGTTGACGATGACGCGCACCTCGCGGCCGGCCTGCAGGGCGTAGGCCTTGGTCACCCCGGCGAAGGACTTGCTCAGCTCCTCGAGCTTCTCCAAACGCTTGATGTAGGTCTCCAGGATCTCGCGCCGCGCTCCCGGCCTGGCGGCGGAGATGCTGTCGGCGGCCTGGATCAGGACGGCCTCGATGGAGGTGAAGGCCGTGTCCATGTGGTGCGAGGCGATGGCGTCCTGCACCGCGGCCGACTCGCCGAACTTCTTGGCCAACTCCACCGACAGCGAGGTGTGCGTGCCCTCGGTCTCGCGGTCGATGGCCTTGCCGACGTCGTGCAGGAGCCCGGCGCGCTTGCAGACGGCGACGCTGGCCCCGACTTCGCGGGCCAGGAAGGCGGCGATCCAGGCCACGTCCTTGGAATGCTCCAGCACGTTCTGGCCGAAAGAGGAGCGGAACTTGAGCTTGCCCAGGTAGAAGTACAGCTCGGGGTTCAGGTCGCGGATGCCGAGCTCCAGGACGGCGGCCTCGCCCTGCTTGCGCAGGTAGCCGTCGAAGTTGCCCTTGATGCGGTCGACGATCTCCTCGATGCGCGCCGGGTGGATGCGGCCGTCGGCGATGAGCGTCTCGATGGCCTGCTTGGCCATCTCGCGGCGGATGGGATCGAACGAGGAGACCAGGATGGCCTCCGGCGTGTCATCGACGATGAAGTCGACGCCGGTGGCGTTCTCCAGGGCGCGGATGTTGCGGCCTTCGCGGCCGATGATGCGCCCTTTCATCTCGTCGGAGGGCAGGTCGATGACCGTCACCGAGGAGGAGACGACGTGCTCGGTGGCGATGCGCTGCACGGCGTTGGAGATGGCCTCCTTGGCCAGCTGCTGGCTCTTCTCCTTCAGCTCGTCCTCGATCTGCTTCAACCGTTGGGCCGACTCCAGGCGCGCCTCGCCCTCATACTGGCGGATGATCAGTTCCTTGGCCTCCTGGACGGTCAGGCCGGAGATCTTCTCCAGCTTCAGCCGCTGCTCCTCGTGGAGTTGGTTGACCTGAGTTTTCAGGGCGGCGATCTCCTCCTCCTGGATGTCCAGGTCGCGCTCCTTCTTCTTCAGTTCCTTCTCCTTGTTGTCCAGGTTGGTGTAGCGCTTGTCGAGGTTCTCTTCCTTGAGGATGAGCCGCTTCTCCATGACGTTCAGGCGGTTGACCTTTTCGTTCTGCCGGTTGTTGTACTCGTTCTTCCACTCGGCGAACTCTTCCTTCAGCTCCAGCTGCGAGTGCTTGCGGGACCGTTCCAGCTCCTCGCGGTTCTGCGCCTCCAGCTGCTTGTGCTGGGCCTCCATTTTCCTGTATTCGCCAACAAAGATCCTGCGCTTTAAAAGAAATACGGCACTGCCCCCCAAGAGGGTTCCGAGCAGCACCATAACGATCGCGATCGCGGTCATTGTCTTCCTCCTCTATCAGGACGACAAACTGACGGTTAACTTTCCATCCTCGCTTTCCGGCGACAGCAGCGTGTCGATTCTCCCGAGAATCTGCGCCAGTTTCTCGTTCTCCTTCTTGAGCGAAAAGAGATCCTGGGCGATGTTTATCGAAGTTAACAACCCCAATTTCTGGGCGTCCAATTCGTTCATCCTGTTCTTTATTTTATTGATCTTATTCTCCACGTACTCGACCACCTGCAGGAACTCCTCGGGCCGGACATCGTCGGCAAGCTGGAAAACGAAGCGCTTGCCGTTGATCTGGACCTCGACTTCCTTGCCCATCATTCACCGAGCGAATCGACCAGGTCGATCAGCGAGGCGATCTTCTTGCGGATCTCGCCCTTCTCGCCCTCGCGCTGGGAGGAGTCGTGCTGGATCGACTGCAGCTCCTTCTTCAGCTTCTGGTTCTCCTCGCGCAGGGCCTTCATGCCGCTGATAAGGCGGTTGATCTTTTCTTCCAGTCTATCGAACTCCTTGAAACTGCTCATCGTTGCTCTCCTTAGCGTTGAATTAAACCCAGTTCCGCCGCCAGCCGCTCGATGAACCCGCGGTGGGCGGCGTTCACCTCGTCGCCGGTCAGCGTCCGCTCCTGGGCCCGGTAGGTGAATCCCATGGACAAGCTGACTTTGTCGGCGGGAACGGCCTGCCCCTGGAAGACGTCGGTCAGCTCGTAGCTCTCCAGCGCCTCGGGCCGCAGGCGCTCGATGGCGGCGCGCAGCGCCTCGAAGCGCACGCTCTTGGCCACCAGGAAGGTGAAGTCGCGGCGGGCGGCGGGGAAGCGGTTCCAGGGGAGGAAACGGCTCTCGGGCGCGGCCGCGATCAGCGCCGCCAGGTCGAACTCGGCGGCGAATACCGGCGCGTCCGCGTCCAGCTTCGCGAAGCGGCGCAGTTCCGCGGCGACCTCGCCGGCCCAGCCGCAGCCCCGCCGGTCGACCTCGACCGCGAAGCAGCAGGAGGGGGAGAAGGCCGGGTGCCGCCCCTGGCGGAAGGCGAGTTCCAGGCGCAGGCGCCGCCCGAGCAGCGCCAGCTGCGATTTGAACCAGGCGAAGTCGAACGCCTGGGCGGCCAGGCGCCAGTCCTTTTTTTGCTGCAGGCCGCAGGCGCTGATGGCCAGCCGCCGGCTCTCCAGGACCCGTTTCCCCTCCTGCCCGAAAACATTGCCGATCTCGAACAGCGCCACCCGCTCGATCCCCTGGTTGGCGTTGGCCGCCGTGTTCTTCAGCAGCCCGGGCAGCAGGGAGTTCTTCATGACCGAGAAATCCCTGCCCAGGGGGTTCTTCAGGGTCAGGGGTTCCCCCTGCGGGTCGGCCATGAGGTTCTCCTCGGGGGATTGGAAAACGTAGTTGATCACCTCGTTGAAGCCGGCGTCGGCCAGCTGGCACTGCAGCCGCTGGACGGCCACGCGCCCGCCGTCGACGCGCAGGACCGGGTTGGCGGCCAGGGGCATCTCGCCCGGCAGATGCTCGTAGCCGTGGATGCGGGCGATCTCCTCGACCAGGTCCTCCCGGCACTGCGCGTCCACGCGGTGGCTCGGCGGCGTGACCGCCCAGTGGCCCCCCTCGTCGCGCAGGGCGAAGCCCAGGCGGCCGAGGATGGCGGCGCTGGCGGCGGCCGGCAGTTCCATGCCGGTAAGCCGGGCGGGGAAGTCCTTGTCCAGGTGGATGACGGGCCGCTCCTGCGGCCGGGGATAGGCGTCCTGGAAAAAAGCCGGGGCCAGCCGGCGGCCCTGCGAACGCGCCAGAAAGAGCAGGGCCATCTTCAGCGCCGGCAGGGTCGCCTCGGCGTCCATGCCCCTTTCGAAGCGGTAGCTGGCGTCGGTCTTCAGGCCCAGGGCGTGCGCCCCGAGGCGGATGACCACCGGGTCGAAGCAGGCGCTCTCGATGAAGATATGGCGGGTGCCGGGGCCGATGCCCGAGTCCAGGCCGCCCATGATGCCGGCCAGCGCCAGCGGCCGCCTGGCATCGGCGATGAGCAGGTGGCGCTCGTCCAGGGCGACGTCGCGCTCATCGAGCAGGCGCAGCGACTCGCCGCGGCGGGCGCGGCGCACGCGCACCTCGCCGCCCTGCAGGCGGTCGAGGTCGAAGATGTGCAAGGGCTGGCCGCAGGTCATCATCACCAGGTTCGAGGCGTCGACGATGTCGTTGATCGGCCTGAACCCCAGGCTGACCAGCAGCTTCTGCACGTCGGGCGGCGACTCCCTCACCGTCAGGCCGCGGACGATGCAGCCGCTGTAGCGGCGGCAGTCGGCGGCGTCCTCGACGTGGATGGCGAAGCCCGTCGAGGGAGCGTCCAACGACGCTCCCGAGACGTCCATGGGCGTGAAGCGCAGGCGGTGGTCCTTGGCCGCGATCTCGCGGGCGATGCCGTAGTGCGAGAGCCAGTCGGGGCGGTTGGGCGTGGTCTCGATGTCCAGGACGGTCTCGCCGTCGCTGGCCAGGGTTTCGGCCGTCTCCAGCCCGATGCCGGCCAGCAGCTCCTTCAGGGCCTTGTCCTCCAAGTCGCAGGCGACGAAGCGCTTCAGGTATTCGACGTTGATCTTCATGGCATCACCCGAACTGCCCCAGCAGGCGCAGGTCGTTGTCGTAGAGCAGGCGCAGGTCCGGCACGCCGTACTTGACCATGGCCACGCGCTCGATGCCCATGCCGAAGGCGAATCCCGAGTATTCCTCGGGATCGATGCGGCAGTTGCGCAGCACCTGCGGGTGCACCATGCCGCTGCCCAGGATCTCCAGCCAGCCCGTTCCCTTGCAGACCCGGCAGTCGCTGTTTTTGCCCGCGCACAGGAAGCAGCTGATGTCGACCTCGGCCGAGGGCTCGGTGAAGGGGAAGTAGCCGGGGCGGAAGCGCAGCACGACGTCGGGTCCGTAGAACGAGCGGCAGAAGGCCTCCAGCGTCCCCTTCAGGTGCGAGAAATGGATGCCGCGGTCCACCAGCAGCCCCTCCACCTGGTGGAAGCAGGGCGAATGGGTGGCGTCGGGATCGTCCTTGCGGAAGGCCTTGCCCGGAGAGACGATCTTCAGCGGCGGCGGGTGGGCCAGCATGTAGCGCACCTGCATCGGCGAGGTGTGCGTGCGCAGCAGCAGGTCGTCGTGGCCCTCCAGAAAGAAGGTGTCCTGCTCGTCGCGGGCCGGATGGTGCTCGGGGAAGTTCAGCAGGGTGAAGTTGTATTCATCGCGCTCCACCTCGGGGCCGGTGGCGATCTCGTAGCCCAGCTGCTGGAAGATGTCCTCGATGCGGCGCTGGATGTCGGCGATCAGGTGCAGGCGGCCGACGGGGAGCTCCGAGGCGGGAAGCGAGGGGTCGCTCCACGGGGCCGAGGCAGAGATCCGCGCCGCTTCCGCCCCGGCCAGCGCCTCCTCGACGAACTCCTTGAAGCGGTTGATCTCCTGGCCGGCAACGGGCTTCTCGGCCGGGGGGCATTCCCTGAGCCGCGCCAGGAACAGGGAGACCTGCCCCTTCCGGCGGCTGAGAAAACGCTCGCGCAAGGCGGCGAGCTGCTCGGGAGATTGAACGTGCTCTAGGTCATGGAGAAAGGATCGTCGGGCTCCTTCAATCTCTTTTTTGAGTTCATCGGTCATGCCACGGACTTGGCTTTCTCGACGATGGCCCGAAAGGTCTCGGGCTCGCAGGCGGCCAGGTTGGCCAGCATCTTGCGGTTGAGCAGGATCCCGGCCTTTTTCAGGCTCTTGATGAAGACCGAGTAGCTCAGTCCGCACTCGCGCACGGCGGCGTTGATGCGCACGTTCCACAGCGTGCGGAAGTCGCGCTTGCGGTTGCGCCGGTCGCGGTAGGCGTAGACCATCGCCCGCTCGACCGATTCCTTGGCCGAGCGGTAGTTCTTGCGCTTGGCGCCCCAGAAGCCCTTGGCCTGGTCGAGTATCTTTTTTCTGCGCAGAAGTTTTTTGTTTCCCCTGGTGACTCTAGGCATCATGCCCTCCTATTTTGCATACGGCAGCAGTTCCTTCATCTTCTTGTATTCCGACTTGACCACGAACGTCGACTTCTTCAGGTTGCGCTTGCGCTTGGCGCTCTTCTTGGTCAGTATGTGCCGGCCGAAGGCCTTGCTGCGCTTGATCTTCCCGGTTGCGGTCACCTTGAACCGCTTGCGGGCACCTCTATGCGTCTTTAGCTTTGGCATCCTTTCCTCCTTTTTTTGCTCCGATCATGATATGGCAGAAAAAACCCTCCCGCTTGGGAGGGGCTTCGATCTCCGCGATCTCCTTGAGTATCTCCATGATGCGCGCGACCATCGTCTCGAGCATCTCCGGCTTGCGCTTCTGGCGCCCCTTCAGCCAGACCGTCACCTTGACCTTGTTGCCCTCGGCGAGGAACTCCTTGATCTTCCTCAGCTTGACTTCCACGTCGTGCTCGCCGATGACCGGCGTGAACTTGATCTCCTTGATCAGGATCTTGCGCTGGTGGCGCTGCGCTTCGTGGGCCTTCTTCTGCAGCGCGTAGAGGAACTTGCCGTAATCCAGGACGCGGCAGACCGGCGGCTGGGCCTCCGGCGAGATCTCGACCAGGTCCAGCTCCTTCTCGCGGGCGATGTCCATGGCCTGGGCGATGGAGAGGATGCCGATCTGGTTCTTCTCCTCGTCGATCAGGCGCACCTCGCGGGCCAGGATCTCCTCGTTGATCCGGTGGGGATTCTTCTTCTTGTTGGGGATCGGTTTACTGAATCTCATAATGTTGGCTTTTTCCCTCTACGATTATTTTAGTTTTCTTCAGGAATTCGTCCAGGCTTACCTTGCCCTGGTCGCCCCGGCCGTGGATGCGGAAGGAAATGTTCCCCTGCTGCGCCTCCTGGGGGCCGAGGACGATGATGTAGGGCACCTTCTGCTTCTCGGCGTCGCGGATCTTGCGGTTGACCCCCTCGCTGCGCGCGTCGAGCTCGGCCCGCATCCCGCCGCGGCGGAGTTCTTCCAGCACCTGCCGGGCGTAGGGCAGGCAGTCGTCGTTCAGCGGGGCGATCAGCGCCTGCACCGGGGCCAGCCACAGGGGGAAGAAGCCGCGATAATGCTCGATCAGCACCCCGAAAAAGCGCTCCAGCGAGCCCAGCAGGGCGCGGTGCACCATGTAGGGCTGGTGGGCGGCGCCGTCGGGGCCGATGTACTTCATGGCGAAGCGCTGCGACATGTTGAAGTCGAACTGGATGGTGGTGCACTGCCAGAAGCGGCCCAGCGCGTCCTTGATCTTGATGTCGATCTTGGGCCCGTAGAAGACGGCCTCGCCCTCCATGCGCTGGTAGTCCAATTGGCGCTCGGCCAGGGCCTTGACCAGCGAAGCCTCGGCCTCGACCCACATGGCGTCGCTGCCGGCGTACTTGCCGGTGATCTGCGGGTCACGCACCGAGAGCTCGATCTTGAACTCGCGGAAGCCGAAGGAGCGCAGCAGGTCAAGCGAAAAGTCGAGCACGCGCAGGACCTCGCCGTCGATCTGCTCGGGGGTGCAGATGATGTGGGCGTCGTCCTGGGTGAAGCCGCGCACGCGCAGCAGGCCGTGCAGCGTGCCGCTGCGCTCGTAGCGGTAGACCGTCCCCAGCTCGGCCCAGCGCAGGGGCAGGTCGCGGTAGGAGCGCTGGCTCGACTTGTAGACC